>JAQUEZ010000405.1 GCA_028684915.1 Desulfobulbus sp. | reverse complement strand
CTACATGGTGTTCTTCAAATCCAGTCTCGGCACCGGCGATATTTTTGGGACTAACAAGGCCATGGCCCAATACGAGGCCAGTAGAAAGGGGGCATCCAAACCGGCCCCATCTGCCGCCAGCACATCACCCATCACCCCTATATATAAAGACGGCCAACTCGTTTTCACCAACCGTAAAGGAAATTGACCATGTATCAGCGCTCCTTTTTCAACGTCCTATTGTTTTTTGCCTCAATGATCATCACTGGCGCGTTGCTCTTCGGGATCTCCGCTTGCACTCCCCACCAGGAGAAGAAGGCCGCACCGCCGCAAACAGCCAAGGCTGAACCTGCCCCGCTGCCGCCGATCACGGCTAACCTGCCGCTCTCGGTGGACTTTGACAACGTGGCCCTCTCCGAGGTGGCGCAGTTCGTCACCTCCCAGACCGGCAAAGGGCTGATCCTCTCCGGCAACGAGGCCAAGCCGGTCACCTGGATAGAATCCAAGCTGACCAAGGAAACGCTCTTCGATTCCTTCAAGGCCACCCTCACCGCCTCGGGCCTGGTCCTTAAGTCGGCCAACGATCAGGAATCCCTCTTTTCCATCGAGCAGCCGGAAGAAGCCAAAACCCCGGTCCTGCTTGACTATGCCCGGTCTAGCAAGGGCGTTTTCTTGCTCTTGGGGTCGACGATTTACCCCCTGCAGAAGTTTCCTTACCCGGTTCGCTATGATTCCGGTCACTGGTATGCCCTTTTGCCCAAGAGTATTTCCGATCAGAAAAAATCCGGCTCGGAAAACGAGAAAATCTAAATCCAGGCACAGGCCTTGCGGTTTACTTCCTTTCACTAGGGAAAAAGAAAAGGTTTCAGCCAGTTAAGATCTAGGCACCCGGCAAGCAAGTCGGCAATTCCCCCTTAACCCGGCCGGGCCGCGCCGGTCGGAATGACGCGCCGCCCTTGTCTGCTGTTCTGCGCGATTGGCGCAGGTAATCACCGGGGATTACCTCAACGGAAAACGGGGTAAGCAGCCCTAGAAAGCAGCGTCCCGTTTTTCGTCCCCCAGAAGGCAACCAAGGGTAGGACTAAATCGAGCGAAACCCGTACCCAGGACATGACGAAGATGAACACAGCATTAGATAGCTACCCACCGTCACCACCGCCAAAGGCGCACGTTTTTCTTTGCGCGAACTGTGGCAACGAAACAATGCTCATAACCGATGATCCTGGATTTGGCCTTTGTGGCCGGTGTGAAAGTAGGCTGAACAGTCTAGAGAGTTTTTGGCAGGAAAAAGAAACCCCTTCGGTTCTGGGGAGATCCGAAGGGGAAAAGGAGGGTTCAAGGACGTCCTAAGTACTTGACCCTGGAACAGGCCTATTTCATCGACGATGGCTTGTCAAATTGTCTCTAAATTCTTTTTTTGAGGTAACCAATGTATCGTTCATTACAATCCCAAGATCCACTTTCCCAGAAAGTCCGTGAAGCCATCCAAGGCATAAAAGTCGACCTCTCCAGCATTCCGACTTTTACCGAGCCTTACCCCGACTACCTCCAACAACTCCCCCTGCAGGATTATCGCTTCGATCATGGGTACCCGCTCTTTGTTCACCGGGATGCTGCTCCGATCAGAGTTCGCACCACCGAACCGGCGCCCATCGGCCCCGGACCACAAGCCCGATTAACAAGTGGTTTACCAGTAGTATCGGAGTTGCCAGGGCTGAGGGTTAAACGGTGTGTAGATTTTTTGAAAGTGTCGTTTCACGTCAAGTGGGATGGCCGGGAAAGCGACCTGCTCCCGATACTTGATCTCATGAAAAAGGTGGTCCAGGACACCGAGAAAGATTGTATCCCGGTCTTTAAGGAACACGGCTTTGACTGGAACCTCTACAGGACCGGCACCCGGTATTACACCTATCGGATCAAGTCCGGAGACGTCACCCTTCTATTCAACCGCCGGTCCCATGATCAGAAAATCCCCAACTGCCGCTTGGAAATCGGTTCCCTTTCCTGCTGGTCGCCCGGTTTTTATGCCGTCTACGAACGGGTGAAAACCTTCCTTGCTCTCCACGGCGGCGAAGTTGTCAAAGAAAGAGTCTCCGAAGTTCACCTTGCCGCTGACTTCATCGGTGTGGATATCAAAACCACGGAACTTGAAAACCGGAGCAATTGGGTCGCCCTGGCCCGCAACGACGATATATACGATGGCCTCAAGGTCACTAAGCGTGATCCCGATCCTGATCCTGAGGAACTTGATTTCAACTCGCACTATACCAACCGCAAGTTCTCCGGCATCACCATCGGCAGCGGTGACATGATGTTTCGCGCCTATGACAAGGTCATGGAGTTGAAGAAAAAACGGGCAACCAATAAACAGCAGGTCTTTGCCGAGATCTGGGGCGTCGACAAATACGATGACGAACCCGTTACCCGGCTTGAATACCAGATCCGCCGCCCACGTCTCCGGGAATTTGCCGATGTAAGCCACATCGACCCCATAGACGGTAAACGGAAATTCAACGTTGCAGAGCTGAAAGGCAATCAGATCGATACCGTTGCCGACCTGGTCAACAGCCTTAAATCCCTCTGGGCCTATCTCACCAGCGAATGGACCAGGCACACAGAGAGCCCGGTGAACCGCAACCACAATCAGACCAAGGCCAAAATCTCCGAGTTCTGGGAGAAGGTGCAAGCTGTGGTCTGGACCGGCGTCTTCGGCTACATCCGGATTCACCCCGCCAAACACAAAGATGTTGAAATGCTCCGTAAGCAGGCCCGCGGCATTCTCATGTCAGTCTGTGCCTCCCTGGAAGTGAAGCCCGACGACATCGATAAAATCGTCTACCTCTGCCAAGAGATGATTGAGGAAGATTTGCACCGCTTCTTCGAAGATGAACAGGCGTTTATCGAAAAGATGGAGATCAAGCGCAACGAATTCAGGCTAACGCTCGCGGGATAGAACAACGCTCTTTCCGGTACACCTTCGCGCTTTCTGCAGTTCTGCGCAGCAGGTAACCAGGGGGCGGAGCGTGCCGGTACTCACTTTATTCGTCCCTTGATAAACCCGTAACCACTGAACACCCCGCGCAAGTCACCAGTTCATTAAGCGCGCTACAGGGGAACAGTGCTCAGGTCATGGTGAACCACCCTGCGGCCTGGATGGAATACCAACCAGGAAAGACTCAATCGTTGGGGGCACATGCGGAGCCCCCCAAAACGATGCAATGAACAACCGCTGAATCTGATCAAGAGGGAACAATGATTGTCGTCACTGAAGGGGTACCCGGTGAGGGAATGACGCACCGGCCACAAAATAACAGCCGTTTTCAAGATCGGTCTCATCAGATCAGGAAGGAATTGAAGCTGACCCAAACAGCAATGGCCGAAAAATTGGACGTCAGCCTAAGCACCATACAACGATATGAAAACGGTGCGGTTTCTCCGGATGCCGAAGTCCTTGACCGGCTTGCTCCCCTGGGCGTTGACCTTCACTGGCTGATTACCGGTTTGCCATTCTATCGTTCATGCTCGCATGATCGCCCTGGGGCGGTGCTCTTTGCTTTCCGCTCGGGACAATTCAACGAAATCGAATCCCTGTTGGAAGAAAAAGGCGTTCCCCTCTATGCCTTGCACCAAATCATGGAAAACCATCTCCTCGGGATCATCTACAGCCTGAAATATCTCAACGAAAAACCATTCTAACGAGGTGACGCTATGCCCATTAGCCTAAATAAAGAAGGTGAAGTGACTCAAGTTCCAATACTTTATTCCTATCTCATCAAATTATTGATCCCAGTAACCTGGGACTTATTCATTAGTATAAATGGAGCAATCCTTCTGTTTATACCCATATGTTTGATCTACTTTTTCGGCCACTTCGATTTTTTTGTCCAAATTTGGCTCCGATTTTTGCTTTTAACCCTGATCCTTCCCCCGCTCGTAATTGCCTTATCTGTCCTGTTCCTCACTCCAGATCATTTTCTTGCGAAGTATTCCCCTTCCTATAAAAAAAAGACTGATTTCGCCGAATTATTCAGAATGCTTTCATGCCTTCTAAATTTTGCAGGCCGCCAGGTTGCCAGAGCAGGTGAAAAGGAATTGGGCCAGTTGGTTAAACTCCGCGACCGCCTGGACGCCGCCATTGACCACGCCACCAATTGCCAGCATGCAGCCATCGTTAATAAAACTGAAATGGTGCTCCATGAAAAAATCGATTTTCACCACACCCCGGCGCGGCCTGATGGGCAAGAAACCTCTCGGAGCTGATTACATGCCGGAAGTAACAGAACGAGCCCGGCGCATGAAAGCCGCGACTCGTGAAGAGAAACAACCCCTTGATAAGCGGCAACAGCGTTTGCCGGGGTTCTAGGCATAAAAATTGGTCATAAAAATTGCCGGAAAAACAAAAATGTCCTCTCAAAATGTAACCTTGCAGGAACTTGGTCAAGTATTCACGGCGCAACAGGTTGCCGACTATTTGCAGCTCGACGTCAATACTGTCCGAAAGTATTATAA
>JAQUEZ010000404.1 GCA_028684915.1 Desulfobulbus sp. | reverse complement strand
CAGGCCGGTGAAATCCGCTCCACCCGCAATCTTTCCGGCGGCGAAAGTTTTCTGGTCAGTCTAGCCCTGTCCCTGGGGCTGTCCACAATGGCCAGTCACAATGTCCGGGTCGATTCCCTCTTTCTCGACGAGGGCTTCGGTACTCTGGACGAGGAAACCCTGGACACCGCTCTACAAACCTTGGCCGAATTACAGCAGGACGGCAAACTGATCGGCATCATCTCCCACGTCCCCCTGCTCAAAGAGCGCATCGACCTGCGCATCCAGGTCCAGCCGGGACCGGACGGTTGTAGCCGAATCGTGGGGCCTGGCTGCGCTCAGCTCGCCTGAATCCCGTTTCTGTCCCGCTGCAAGGCCTGAATTTGCTGATAACAGCTGTTCTTGTAGGTGTAATCCAAGCCGTTTACCTCCTGGAGATGCTCATCGGCCAGGAACTCAAGGGTCGAATAGTCGCGGATAATGCGTCCCTGGTGCATAACCAAGGTCCGACGGCTTAAACGATGAACAAAAAAGAGGTCATGGGTGATCAGGACCTTGGTGATAGGCAGTGCCGCAAGAATCTCCATGAGGAGCTGTTCACTGCGCGGATCAAGGCTGGCGGTGGGTTCATCGAGAATCAGCGTCTCGGGCTGCAGACTGAGCGCCGCAGCAATGGCCAAACGCTTACGCTCGCCACCGCTCAAATGCAGGGGCGGTCGCTGTTCGTAGCCACTTAAACGCACCTGGCCCAGCGCTTGCTCGACCCGCTCTGCTACCTCATCGGCGGGCAATCCCAACTGCTGCGGCCCAAAGGCGACCTCCTCCCAACAGGAAGGGCAGAACAACTGGTCCGCAGCATTCTGAAACACCATCCCCACCCGCCGCCAGAGCTGCTGAAATTCACCCCTTTCCAGCGGTTTGCCGTCCAGAAGATAATAGCCCTCGCCCTTGCGGGGAGTGAGCAAGCCGAGCAGGCAATGGGCCAGGGTCGATTTACCGGCTCCGTTTTCGCCGATCAGGGCCAGAGTTTCCCCGGCAAAGAGGCTGAGATTGATATCGTCCACGCCTGGGGTGCCGTCAGGATAGTGGTACCGGTAATGCTGCAGCTCAATGAGTGGCCTTGCCACCCCGTTGTCCGCAGCCAGATGAACGCCGCCAGGACCATGGTCGTGGGTGGCATGATGATGATGGTGGTGGTGGTGATGATGATGATGCCCGTCACCATCGTGATGATGGCCGCAACAGGTGAAACGAAAGGTGAAGTCAAGGCCGTGCTCACGTAGAGACTGGGGCTGCGCCGCAAGCTCAATAAAACCATAGTCGTGATGGACCCGCCCTTTGGCCAGGACGATCGCCCGCTCGCAAAGCCCGTAAAGAAAAAGTAGGTCGTGCTCGATCACAATCAGGGCGCCTGAAAAATCGCTGAGCAGCTGGCGGAAGACGGCCTCCTGCCGGGGATCGAGGTTTGCCGTGGGCTCATCGACCACCAGCACCTCCGGCTCCATGGCCAGAATGGTGGCCAGGGCTGCCCGTTTTTTCTGGCCATAGCTGAGATGATGCGCCGATTTGAACAGGAGTTGCTCTAACCCCACAGCCCCCAGCCAATGACGGACCAACCGATCAACCTCGGCCTGGCTGCGGCCCTGATTGCGGGGCCCGAAGGCGACATCGTCATAGAGGGTGTTGCAGAAGAGGTGGTCGTCGGGGTCTTGGAACAAAATGCCGACCTTTTGCCGCAGCTCAGGGGCCATAGCTTCGGTCATCGGCTGCCCCTGATAGCAACATTGTCCCGCTTGGGCAAAAAACAGGCCATTAAGATGGCGGATAAGGGTGGACTTGCCCGAACCGTTCTGACCGACCAGGGCAATGCGGTCACCGGCAAAGACCTCCAGGCTGATCTCCCGTAGGCCTGGGGTGCCGTCCGGGTAGGTGAAGGCCAACCGCCGCAGGGAAAAAAGCGGGGTACGCTCGTCGTCCTCGGGAGGACGGACTGCCATATGGTGCATAGAGGAGACTCAGGGCTTGAGAGTGATCAGAAGCAGATGATCGGCAAGAGCCGCTCACCGGCAAGCAATAAGACTCCGACCATAATAAAGAGTGCCCCTTTAACCAAGTCCAAGCTGGTAATTTTTTGCCGAACCTCACCGGGAAAACCGCCCTGGTAGCCCCGACTGAGCATAGCCTCGTAGACCCGTTCCGTGCGCTCGAAAGAGCGAATGAAGAGCATGCCAAAACCGTTGCCCATGGTACGCAAGGTAGCCAGATTAGTCCGGGCCACAAAGCCCCGTACCCGCATCGAGCGCTGCATCCGCTGCATCTCCGCTTGGAACACAAAGATATAACGATGGCAGAGCAAAATCATCTGATTGATCGAGGAGGGCAGGCCAAGATCAGTAAAGCCTTGCAGGGTCTGGGAAAGTGAGGAGGTGGCGAGCATCGGCTCCATCAACAGGGCAACCGCAGCTGCCTTGCAGACAATGGTCAGGGCGAGGAAGACACCGGCAAGGTTGAGCGGCCAGGATTTGAGCCAAGGCAGGAGCAAGAGGGTATCCCCCGCATGGACAGGACTGGTCAGGGGAAGGATGACCACCAACATGCAGAGAAAACCGATCAAAGCGGCAAGGCGCTTCAAGGGTCTTTTCCAAGGCATCCCGGTCAGCTGCACCGCCAGCGCGCAGAGCAGAAGGGCCGCAAAGGCCCAGGTGAGCGTCTTTAGAGAAACAAGCAAAAAGGAGGTGGCCAGCAGAGCTGCAATTTTCACTGCCGGAGCCCAGGAATGATACAGCGATTGCCCTTGGCTGTGAAGATCCAGGGTGGGGATCGACCAATCCGGACCACCATCGCGGCCACCTGCCTGTTGCTCGTCATTTTTAAGGAGCCAAACCACCAGTGTAAGAAAAAACGGCAAGAAGAGACAAGACATCAGGGCAAGACTCTGGACACCGTTGAGAACAATCACCTGTGCTTGGTCGAGATTCATTGCGGTGCCCCTGTGGGTATCGGGCCAAGCAACTCCGGTTTCACCCGAAAGAGAAAGGAAATCACAAAACCGCCAACCAAGCCCTCGACCACCATCACCGGCACATGGGCGAGCACGGCCATCCTGGCCACGCCCAGGAAGGATTCACCGCCGGTGGCCAGCAGCAGGGCCAGCAGGAGGGCTGCCAACACGACACCAACGGCACTGACCAACCCGCCGACGATAGCGTTGGAAACTTGCGAATTACCGCGAAACCTTCGAAAAACAAGGCCGCAGAGTAGGGCGGGGAGGCCCATCATCAGTCCATTGGCACCAAGTGCGGTCAGGCCTCCGAACTGAAACAGTAGGCTCTGGAGAAAAAGGCCGACGGTGATAGAAAGAAAGGCGGCTGGGCCCAGCAGGGCCCCGACAATCCCTGGCAGGAGCAGGTGCACGCTGGTTGGCCCCAGAGGCAGGTGGATCAGGGAGGCGACAAAAAAGGACGAAGTGACCACCGCAATTTTGGGCAGCTCACGGTTGTTCACCACCCGCAGGCTAAACCCGAGACCAGCCAGGGTGAGCACATAGCTGCCGGCGGCAACAGCCGTGGGCAAAACGCCATCGGCGATATGCATTGCTCAGTTCTCCTTCCGGTCCTGACGGCGGGCGCTGACCATGGCGGCTACTCCGAACAGCCCGAGAATATAGCCGATCCCGGCCATGATCTCTCGGACTCCTGGTTTTTCCAGGTTCTGATTGAGCATGGCCAGTTCTCGTTTGATCTGCCGCAGTTCCTGGTGCAATTGATGGTTTTGCGCCTCAATCTGGGTTACTAAGGCCTGGCACTGATCCGGTTGTGTGCCAACAACCGCCTGTTCTTCAGCCTGGGACAGACGGGCGGGGTACAAAGACGCCAACACAACCACCAGGGCCAAAACCTGCGACCGCCAACTCGAACATCCCATCCTACATTTCTTCCTGTTTAAGCACATAGCTGTTTTTGTGTCCCATACCCGCGTTGACGATGATGGTCAGGGTCTGTTTGTGTGCCAGAGGAAAGGCAAAAAGCCCCTTGGCATCGGTTTTCCCTTCGAGCAGTTGCTTCCCTGCCGCATCCAGCACCTCAACCTGGCAACCGATTACCTTCTGGCCATCGGCAAAATAGCTTTCCGTGTAAATTTTTCCGTCCTCGGAATAGGCAAAAATATTCACCTTATGTGCCCATGCCGGAGCCAGCGAGCAACCGAGAAACAAGAGGACCACCACAACAATTCGACCGATTAAATGCATATCCTTTCCCGAACCTTATTTCATATCCGTGGTGTGCACCCACATAACCGCACCCAACTCGACCGGCTTGTCGGCGCCATCGTGCTTAAGCGTCCAGTCCGCGGTGCTCAGCGCTGCAAATCCCCACCAGCCAGCGCGCGGCATGGCATAAGTGAATATGCCGTTGGCATCGGTTTTGACCACTTGAGTAATAAAGGGATCGCTCGGCGGCAGTACTTTTTTGGGGTTATCCTTGGATTCGTTGAGATACTCGATTTCCACCTCC
>JAQUEZ010000107.1 GCA_028684915.1 Desulfobulbus sp. | reverse complement strand
CGTCGCTGTGGACTTTGAGATGCTCGTGATCTCATGTGGTAAACGGTCAACCCACGGTCAACCAAATATGGATTCTGGGGTGCAATTCACTTCTGATATTTTGTGCTATCGTCTTCTGAAAATGACAAAAATACAACTTTATTCTGACACAATTCAAGCGAAAACCTGACGTCAGGTTAGGGTATACCCTAAACGGACACCATCCCTCCCAATCCAAGCCGCACAGGGCCACGCGGAATGGAACCGGGCCTTAGCGTACAAAAATCTCCGTTTCGTGAACGGACCCTTACCTTTTCGCGCCTCGAACTCTCCATCCTGGACGATCCGCATGCCTTGCGGTCGTTTTTCAAAAAACATGGCCATTCAAGCATTGAATGCGGCGCGAGGTTCATTATGTATGATTTTGCATCACAGTCATACTAAATGAGGCGCATTGCGTCATTTCCTTGCATGGCGATACTTTTTGCCTCAAGAAAAACACTCCCGCCCCTGCATTTTCAGGTTGCTCTTTCCGAAAGAATACAATTCGCGGCCGGTCCGGGGTTTTAGTTCGTGATAGTAGTCACTATCACGAACTAAAACGGAAAAAATCCAGGTGCCGAGGCCTGGGTAGTGGCAATCCTCTGCCGCCAAGACGGTTTTACTATAACGAACTATTTTTTCCTGATGATGCTAGGCCATACTTTTTGCCACTTTGACCCTCAACGCCGCTTATCAATGAGCAACATCCCGAGCGAATCAATTAAATGACCAGCGGCGAGGGTCAACATGGGTCATTGAGTTACCTTGATGCTTTTCTTGGTAGCCAGGGAATCCCGCCTGCTTTTTTTCCTGAATTATAAAAACTCATAAAAATGACACTCGGTGAGGGGGAAAGTATGAAATTGCATCTCTCTGCATTAATAAGTATTGATTTGATCAAATTTTAAGATTATTCTGCAATTAACGATGATTTGCATCGTTTTCACACTCTTTTATACTTTATGGGGCCAATGAGATGGAAAACCAACAGAACGCAGGTAATCAAGAGGATATGCTGGTGAAGCTCAATAGTTCGCTGCCGCAAAGCATCATAAACAAACTGGACACGATCAAGGCCATGCAAGGGGTCAAGCGTGAAGATGTTTTGGCCGAATTGATTTCAAAAGGCCTTGTTGATCAAATCCGGAAGACAGCCGAGGAGAACGGGATCGCTCTAAGGGAGCCATCGATATGTCTCCATAAAGACAACTTTGTTGATCAAAATATTTTCACAGAAATTTGTTACCGGCTGGGCATTATTGACGTGAATGCCATCTCTTTAACGATCCAGGTCAAAAGCGCTGAGGTGGACAAGCGGCCTGAAATAAGCACGTCACCTGCGCCGGAAAATACTGAATCGTCTACAGACGAACCTAAAGCTGTGGCGGCTGAATCAAGCCATGAACTTGTGCCATCTGAGCACAATTAATGGTCAAGAGATTCACTAATCATTACTGATGCGTTCAAAATTTCTTGAATTGTGAGAATAAAATGGAAGAGTTGATTAATTGTAATCTTTCGTGGGGAGAAGCGTATACAGGTTATATCGAGTGGTTGAAATTCGCTGGAATTTATACTGATGCAACTATTAATTCCAGAAAACATTTAATATTACATTTCGCCAACTATTGCGAAACTAAAGGAGTGTTAAAACCGGCAAAAATCAATAAAGTTTTGGTTGTCGAATATTTCAAAGCGAAAAAAATTAAGCTATCAACAAGAAGCACACAACAACGGTTGTTATCACATTTCGTCAATTATTTAGAGAATAACTATGTTGTAATTGAGAATCCTGTTGAATTGATCGAGTATCCCAAGATACGAAGAAAAGAAAGAATCATTCCTACAAATGATGAGATAAGAAAACTCTATGACCTAATAGAGAAAAATGAGTGTGATGAAATAAAACTGCGCGACAAAATTATGGTTGATTTGCTCTTGTCGCCTGCATTGCGAATAGCAGAACTGGTAAATATCAAGGTCGGCGATATTCAATTTTCTGAAGCAAAAATAATTATCACCAGGAAGGGAGGGCATCAACAAGCAGTACCTGTTCCGGAAGCAACTTTAAATGATATTGCTGATTTATTAGGTGAAAGGATAAACCAGCGCAATACTCCGTTGTTCTTGCGCTCAAAACGATACAACGGCGAATTAACTGGATTGGGTATCCGAGGAGCTCAGAAAATTATTCACAAGTATGCACTCGCAAGTTTCGACTTGGATAAATCGAGTTATGGGCCGCATTTATTAAGGCATAAAGGCGCTACAGAGCTGGCAAAGAATACGTCAATGCCAGATGTACAAAGGATTCTTGGTCATAAGGATATTACAACCACAATGATTTATCAGCATCCAGACACAGCATCTATGGCAAGGGCTATCAATCAGGTAAGCCGTGATCTTAAAAACTGAGTAGCTTTCCTGGTGTCATGCTTGATTATCTGCAGCACAATCTAAAATTAGCGAAAATTGTGGAGTTGCTTTGTCTGGTAATTAATTTTTTCCGTTGACACTGTTCCTGAAAAAAGGAACAATAGGGTAACGCGGTAAGGATATTTGATCCGACCTACTCATAAGCCTATGGAGGCGATGATATGTTGCTCAATGATTATTTAGATTTTTCTTCCGTTTCAATTGACGAACTCGTTGAACAGGCGAAACATTCAATAACTCAGCTGTTCATCAAAAATCACCTTGTTTTCGTCAGTTGGTCGTCAGGGAAAGATTCATCAACCGTGCTTTCCCTGGTTCTCGTCGCGGCCGCTGAGTATCTAGCCAATGGCCATACCTTCCATCATCCCATCATCGTGACTCACGGGGACACTGGCATCGAAAACCCAGAGATCCACGCATACGCCATGCGGGAGATCGAGAAAATTGAGCGTTTCTGTGCGAGGAACGCGATCCCCATTGAAATCCACACTGCTCGGCCGTATCTCAACAGCTCCTGGGCCGTCCGGGTCCTTTCCGGTCGCGCTTTGCCCACGTTTGCGAACAAAGCACATCGCGACTGTAGTGTTTCGATGAAAATTGAACCTCAGCAACGTATCCGAAAAATCGTGCTCAGAAAGTACGCTCACCTGGAACCAGTGATCCTGCTCGGAACCAGGTATGACGAAAGTACGGAGCGGAACGGGCGCATGACAGATAGGGGTGAACGTGCAGATCTGGTTTGGCGGTCCCCGGACGGAACCCTGTCACTTTCGCCTATCTGCGATTGGACCACCGCAGATGTGTGGGAATATCTGGCCAGCTGCCGCGACGAGATCATCGAGCGATCCTATGCTGATTTTCAGGACATTTTTCGGCTGTACGGAGAGGCAAGCGAGGGGGATTGTGGCGCCATCGAGGATATGATTGGCTCCGGCGCGAAATCATCGGCCTGCGGGTCACGGTTTGGGTGCATGCTCTGTACCGCCGTGTCCGCTGACTGGTCCCTGGCGAACATGATTGAAGCCAACCCGGGAGAGTATGGTTACCTGAAACCTATCCAGGAGCTCCAGGCGTTCCTGGTCGCCACGCAATACGATCTTAATCGACGGTTCTTCATCGGACGATCCATCACCGACGGATATATTGCGATTGGACCGGACAGCTATCACCCCTCCATGCTAGAGGAACTTTTCCAAATTTGCCTCACCATCGACGCTCGCGAACGCGAATCCGCATACACCCTCGGAATCAGCCCACGCTTTCAATTGCTGGATGTTCAACAGATTGTCGCCATCGACGCGATTTGGAGCCTACAGGGTTACCATGTGCCGTTCCACGGCCTCTACCTGTACAAAAAAATCGTGATCGACGGGTATCGCTATGAAACTCCCAAAATTGACCCTGAACCGGCGATTAAGTTCCCGCGCCCAAGGTATCTCTATGTCGGTAACGATTGGACTGACGGTCTTGATAATCGCTACCTGGGCCTGCAGGAAGCGACTTTAGACATGACCCTGGTTGACCAAGAATTTCCGACCGGCTGCATCGGTCACAAGACCATCAAAGCCGGGACCAGGGTGCTTGATGTTTTGGCGGATAATCTGTTCAACGTGGATCCGGAGGCCGCCGCTCTCACCTTGGATTTGGAATTGGATTACCTGCTGTCCAGGCATGACCTGGATCATGGAAGTATAACCCAGGGGTACAGGCATTATCTTGTGGCCGGCGTCATTCAGTTGGCAAAGAGCAAGGTTTCCGTTATTGATCGGATAATGAAAAGGACCGCATGGCGAGAACGGCATGGGCTTGTTGGTCCGAACCACAATATCGCTGAAATATTGGCTCGCGCTACCCTAACTCGCGATAATCGACAAGAGATAGTGCAGGTTCCTCAAAATTCAAAACCACATCAATTGCCATTATTTTAAGAAATAGAGGTTATCCGTGGAAAATGAATTACAAAAACTAGGTCCTGATGAGTTGGCCATTGCTGGTCAAGTTCTTTTTGGGGATCGGTGGCAAACGGAATTGTCGAAAGCATTAGGATTATCTGACCCGAGAAGAATCCGTCAATGGTTGTCAGACAAAGAAAAAAGCAACTACCGTGGGATACCTAAAGGGATTTGGGAGGATATTTTTAAATTGTTGGAAGAACGTGGCGAAGAGATCAGGAAAACTCTTATATTTTTGAAAAATAGAAATTGAATTAATCGCTCGTGTTACGGCAAATGATCGAAAGAACAGGTCGGTACTACATTTCCGGGGGCGAAGCCAAGAAGGCCGCGAAGGCCTCCGACCGGGGAGGTTCCCCGGAGAGGCCCAACCGGGCCGAAGAGTAGTTGCGGAGGGTGAAACGGTTCCGCAGGAGGGTTGTCGGGCCACCTTGCTTGCCAGCGGCCCAAGGATTACCACCCCCTTCAAGGGATGCTGTTTACGATCTGGGAGGATTCCGCAGCACTCAATTTCGCGCTGCGACCTCTATGGGGCCTACTCACGAAACGAAAAAAATTGTACGCTAAGCGGTTGACGCCATTGTCACCTTATTGCAGCCGCGAGGCGGCACTATGCCCTTGCGGCCACTGCTTCATCTCTCTGCCAGAAACGAGACACCCGCCCTTGTCGCGTCGTCGCCCTCCCCATTGCTTGAAGAAAAACGGCACACTTTGCGCATTGCATTGTGTCCAGATGCTGTCCACCCATTCCCGTTGCATTGGTCTCGCCAGCGGCCCGGATTCGCCTCCAACGATCACCCAATGGATTCCGCTCAGGTCAAGCGGACCAAGATCCTCCAGAAGCGGCTCGATGCTCAGGAATCGCACATGGGCCGGGATGTCGCGCAGGTAGCAGATGCGCGGCAGGCCGTGCTTGCGGTTCTCAACCGTCACGCCAAGCCATACGTTTTGGTATCCGTCGCCCCAATCAGACGGCAGGCAATCGGAGATATTCGGAGCCCGCTTCGTAAGAGGGGGCACCGCAGAAAAAGTAAATTTAAGCACGGTAAGGCAAAATTAATTTAGAAAAAACAATAAGTTATATGCTCGACCTTTTTAAATTCATAGTGTACTGAGCGCTGAATCAGGAACAGCCTGTAATGCTTACATTTATTTTTCTTAAACGTACGATTTTTTCCGAATTCTGAATCGACCCCCTCTTGAAGAGGTTCTTCCCGAAAATTTGGAAGTTCCAGAGCTATAAACCACCGCGCGACTCCTTGTTGCAGTCGAACCGCAATAAGGACACTTCGTATTTAATTTCATTCGATTTTCTCCGATGGTGGCAAAAATCGTTGAATGCCAGAGTGTCAAACGACTATTCCTGGTAACCCGCCTTGGCATTTCGGACACTTGCGTTGAAAAATGTCAGTTCCATTTGCCCAATACTCGTAATGGCAATCAAGACATTCAAGTTTATAAGCAAACGAATTGTGGTCAGTGCCAGATTCGCCAGAATGCCCATGATTCTTTTGATTATTTCGGTTCACGTAGCCGATCTTGGTTGTTCGCGCAGCGCCATCTATATATCTGGATGCTTTTTTAAACAGCCTTCTATCTTGCAATACCTTCACATTCTGAGCATCTAGCTGGAAGCCTCTGCTCTCCATTATCTGACGAACCATGTGGCCTATCATCTGCTTGACACGATCTACACGGACGTCATCTCCGAATTGCTCAATCAATTTTCCTGCCACAGCTTCTATGGCTGGCTTTCCGAGATCGATAGCCGTTTCCATGCGGATTATGCTTTCTTGTTGCGTCAAAAATTCCCACAACTTTTTACCAAGCGATAGAGAGGCAAGATCTGAAAATTTATCGGGATGGTATTCCATGGTCCCCCCTTGTTTTAATACCGGTCTTTTAGGTACTGTATAGACGTTCCAAGCAGGGTTTGTCAATACCGGTCTTTTTAGACCGGTATTTTTATCAGAACCAAAGATTCGGAACTGAGGCGCAGGGCTGTAACATCGCACCAACTCACATCAAGTGGGTTAGGCGGTGGCTGGGATGAGAGGAGAGGAGGAACACTTTGTTGAAGGCACGTATATTATCAATCAACATGGAGTTATGTGAACTTATAACGCCAAGGGTAACCAGCGGCGGCCACTGAACTTGCCACGATTAGCGCAACTCTGTTCCTCGCCGTTTGGTTAACCCAATTGTTAAGTAACTATGCCGTTGTTCATTAAATGGGAACTCCCGCCAGTAGTAAGCCGATAGCGAACGCCCCCGTTCGTCCCGATCACCTGCACGCGCGTTATTTGTTTCTGTTTTACCAGTGTTTCCAGGTGGTGCTTGCAAGTGGGTATGGCAAGCGCCGCCTTGTTTGCGACTGCTTCCACGTTGTAACCATTTTCCGAGTATTGCTCTATGTCCAGGCTCCAAATAGCGAGAAGTACAGAGGAACTTGGATCGAGATTCGGCAGCGTTCGTTTCTGCGTAGCCAAATCATCCGAATCTTCCGTAGCAGAACTGGACACCGCAGTCGTATTGCTGCTCTCATCAACCAAAGCCTGAATGTGTTCTTGATAAGCGGCAGCGCTGTCCGAAGCAGCGCCGAGGATCCCGCCCAAGTCGTGCACGAACTGATGAAGCTGTGCGGCATTGCTACAAGATAGTGCGTTAAAACCCGACAAGGGCTCCTTCAAGTGTCTGGTTTCAGCGCCTGAAGCAAGCAGTGGGATCAACGGCTTTTCTGCGCCCCAACGCGCACCGAGTTCGAAGAGGACGTAGGCCGATCCAAGACTGTTAGGGGTGATAAGGGCAATAAATGCCTTCGAATCGTGGACTTCCTTACGAACTCGATCGTTTGTCGATATACCGGCGGGCAAACGATAACCGTCGACGCTGGTGCACCTGATTCTGTCGGCAGGAAGATTCAGTGCTGAGCGGAGAAGCGCGATTAAACGTGCCGCGACTAATTCGTCAAGGGAGCTATGGCTGATAAAGACGTCCAAATTAGGCATCGTGGTCTCCCGGTCCAATGTTGAACACGCCAAATCGTGTCCAAGCCTTTTCGTTGCGTAACTTATAGTGCTGATCACCCGCGCGGCGCACAGGCTTGTGGAATACCTGAAAGCCTCAATGGATTTCAGAGATATCGTGACTCGGCACAGAATAACGTGGTGCGGCCCCTAAAAGCTTCGTTTTGATAGATTAAAAAAAATGAAATTAATGGTCGCTCTCTTCCGTTTGAATCTCTTCAGCTTCAAGAAGAGAAAATTTCCGTTCGTATTTAACAATTAAGTCGGTAATATCTGGATCATACGCCCTTGCTTCAGCATCTCTCAGCTTTTGAATTGCATCGTTAAATATCGCATTGTTAGCTGTCATGTTATAATATTGAATGCCGACATCACAA
The DNA here is from genome assembly GCA_028684915.1 of Desulfobulbus sp. Next base: position 11,211 of record JAQUEZ010000107.1, on the reverse strand, counting down.
TAAGTTCTCAATATGTGCTTGTTATCTTGAAAGTGATCGAGCGCTGATATAGATTGGTCTTTTGCCATTTCAAGTATTTTAATACGATCTTCTTTCATTATTCCTGGTGATTTTACTGCCCTTTCCATAGTTAAAATAATTTTAAATCGACTTACAGCTCCGTCGTATTTGAAATCCTGCTTATAAAGCTTAATTTCAGTCTCAGCTTTTTCAAAATGACCAAGGTCAATTAAATACCTTATCAATCTGTGCCGAGGTAGGCGTTCACCTGGAGCTTTTGAAATCATTTTCCTGAGTAATTTGTTCCTGACAGTTTTATCGTTAAAGATAGAAATTCCTGAGCCGAAATCGCACAACTGTCTTAATGTCATTATTTCAATATCATAAGTTGGAATAATATTATCAACTACATTATCTAATATTGAATAATACTCTTTCATATCACTCATTTTATATTTAGTGACTATTTCTGATATAACTGCATGACGACCTTTCCAAGTATAAATACCAGATTTACTATCATAAGATTTTTCATGAATGATGTCAGACAGATTAGTCAATATTGATTTAATTTGGTCGGCTGGTATCCCAAGCAACCTTATGATTAATTGTCGATGAACATTGATACCGACATTCTCCATGGCCGATACCATTTTATAAATATCTTGATAAATTGGATCTAGTTCTGCATATTCACGCAACACAATGTCATCAAATTTATCGGACGCAAAAATATTTTTTAAACATACGAATGTGTCTGAATCGCATTTTGTTGTTAGCCTTCGTTTTCGTTCTGTTCTAGAAAACCCAGAAAAACTATCTTCAACTAAAGGTTGCAAATCTTGGCAAGTATCTATTAAGTTTAAAAGATTTTCAATTTCAGTTTCGTCTAATTTCTGCAGTACTATTTGATTTCCATGTTTGAAAATATTCGGTGTTTTGATACGTGGATACCAATGGTTCCTTGATGATGTAGCTATAATTTTCAGATTAAATACGCTATCAGATATCAGCAGATCGATTAATTGATTGATTTCATGTAAATGATAATGTGCATCGTCAACAAAGATTAATCCATATTTATCATTTTGTTTTAAATCATTAGCAACGCGTCTCCATTCAAATGGCGATAGCGTGTAACCTGATTTATGTTCCCAACAATAATTGCCTTTCTTTTTAAAGAATAATACTAATTGCCGTGCAAAGGTTGATTTTCCTGTGCCGCTAGCCCCTAGAATAATTGTGGTGATTTTATCAGGACGGTCAATTCCTCTAGATACCGATATAAAATTTGATCTCTCAAACGTTAACTGTGCTTCTATATCTGAGTAAGTTGCGGGCCAACCTTGATACATTGCGCCCACATTTTTAGTAGTCGTTTTTAAAACATGATCGATGTCAACAGTTATCGGGGTTAATGATGCACAAGATTCTATAGGGTTATCCGCGCAGCTATAAACTCGATGGACGGCTTTCTTGGATGCATTTAGAGAAACAAAAAATTCATCTAATCCTCCAAAACTTACTTTTATACCTCTATTCTCGTATAAAATGGCTCTGTCTTCATCTTTTTCATACAAAAGAAGATAGATATTAGCTGGTAAATGCGATTTTTTATTAATATCAGATATTTTATTAACGATTTTTTTAATGTGCTGATCAGATAGCGAGTACCCTATGATAACTAAATTTGAGCCTATAAGGTCAACCTTTAGTGTGTCATATAGAGCATCTCTATATTCTAGAGTGTTATCATAATCGGATTCGCTAATGATAATTCGATTATGCTTACCGTCAGAATAATCTTCACTAATCGTTCCGTGTAGTTTAAATAATTTTACATCAGACTGATGCCGATGAACTGTAAAATCAAAATTATTTGAATATACAGTTAAAGCCGTATTCTTTCTTTTATATGATTGCTCGATAAGCTCATCATAGTTAGTTGTATATATACTTTTCCAAGAATACAGAGGCGCATTTAATATGCTTCCTGTCGCGTATGGTAGGTCAAAACAAGATCTCAAAAACGTAATTAATTCTTTCCTACTATATTTCGTTTCAGCTACGCTCGAAATCTCACTTAGTGAATAACCATCCGTCGACAATGAAAACCTTGTACCTATCAGTTCAATTAATTTTTCAGCGCTAGGTGCGCCTGATGGAATAGATGAACCAGAACCAAAAAAGAGAACGGTATTATCCGGTTCAATTCTTTCTACCAAGTCAGTCAAAAGGATACTCATTTTTTGTTCTCGCTGTTTTTAGTTGCGTGTATTCATTGAATGGAGTCGATCGATGCAGAAAAGTGAGTAGCTAAAAGCTATTGAAGGCCAGCTGCTAGCGTCCTACTGGATGCATATCATCAATTTGATCCTTGGAGGCTCCCCGAAAGGCTTTTTCTCCTGGGAAATTAATAGCCGCAATTATCCAAATAGGCCCCTAACTTTAAATAAAGTATCGGGAAGATTTCTCATGCCGAAAGTCAACATTCTTCCAATTTAAGAGCCCTCACAGATCCTTGGTAATAGGGAACTCCAGCAGGGTATCTCTGGCCACTAACTCAATACCGTGGCGGGTCGCTCGTTCGCGGGCTTGGGGTGAGTAGTCCTTGGCTATGGTAACTGCAATCAGCCTTGATTTTTTTTGAGTATAATTGTCGCGTGCCCTGAGCAAGTCATCTATGGGCTTCGCGTCGCAACAGCCCTTTTGATGATGCTTGCATTGAACGATAATTTGCTCGCCTGTGTCCGGATGGATGGCTAGGCCGTCTGCACCACCATCGTACGTGTTCGGGGTACGTTTTGTGATATAACCTGCGTTTTGCAATCGCTTCAAAACCCAGTCTTCGAACTGAATTGGATCCATGCGATCCAATTCGTTCAAGGTTGTGTCGTCATCTTGTGGCCGCTGAGCCCCGATGGTTTCTCTGAAGAGTGTCGACTCGTCTTCACCTGGGATTATGGGAGGCATGAGCAACAAGTCACGGCTCAGTGATCGCTTTTTTTCCAACAGTTCGTTGAGTTTCACGTCAAAGCTCGAGTTACCGATCTCGGGATGGACGGCCATGGGGTAATAAACCCTCACAAACTGAGCGGTTTGGCCAATGCGGTATATACGATCGGTGCACTGATCTTCGACTGCTGGGTTCCACCACCGGGAAAGATGGATGACGTGATTGGCAGCAGTCAGCGTCAGGCCAACGCCCCCAGCCTTTGGTGACAGAATCATCACCTCGAATTTGCCACGGTGCCTTTGGAACTCGACAACGGCACGTTGGCGTTTTTCGCCACTGACAGCACCATTGATGACCATAGGCAGCTTCGGGAGATGGAATTCTCGCTTCAGCATTGCCGCTAGGGCTGTCTGCATGTCCAGGCTTTCGACAAACACAAGGGCCTTTTCTTTCGCTGCTGCCACCTGACGCAAAATTTCGAAGGTTGTCTCCAGGCGGGCTGACCAGGAAATGTAATCGTCGTGGGGGATGGATTCCCATTGTTGAGGGTCAATGGGATGCAGCGACACGCCCCGCATGGCATGCAGGATTTCAAGCATGGAACCTCGGCCCGACGCCTGACGTCCACGGGTTATAATTTCCGAATAGCTTTCTGCCTGCTTGGGCGGCATCGGGCGAGGTCGTGCCTCAACCTTCTTTTCCGGAAGCCCTTGCAGCCGGTCGGCCTTCATGCGTCGGAGCATTACTGCAGGTTGGTTGTGACACGGGTCGAGCATCATTTTGCGCAGACGTTTCAAAGCCTCAACGTCTTCAGGTGGATAATCGGAAGAAAATGACTTGAGTTCGGGTAAGTATCCGGGATAGGCAATATCCATGATTGCCCACAGGTCTTCTAGCCGATTTTCAACGGGTGTGCCGGTCATCAATAGGTTGAAATCGGCATTGACCGTTTTTGCTGCACGTGCCAGTTGCGAAGAAGGATTCTTGATTTTTTGCGCCTCGTCATAGACGGCAGCAGCAAAACGGACCTTGGCAAATGAGTGGTGGTAGTCACGCAGGGTCTCGAAGGTGGTCAAAATCCACTCCGCCTCCTGGAGTTTGATGCTGTCCAGTAGCGGTTCCCCCAAATCGACATCTCGCCCACGGCCGCGGTTAGCTCGGATAAACCTCAACTCGTTACCATATGCGCGAAGAGGTGCCCCGAGGCCGGGAGAGATCAGATGCAGGTCATGTTCCGCGATCCAGTTGGCCAGCAGTCCTGTGGGCGCCACGACCAACAGCGGTAACCGTTCCATTCTCAACTTGGCACGGATGTCGGTGAGCCATGTGAGGAACGCGAGCGCCATCAAGGTTTTGCCAAGGCCCATGTCGTCAGCAAGCAATACTCCCGGGACGCCTACACGCCAAGCCGACTGCAACCAGTTCAGTCCTTCTTCCTGGTGGGGTTTGAGTGAGGTTAGCAAGGATGGCGGAACGCCGTTTATGCCTTCTGGGTCACGGGCCTTCAGGCTCCTATGGTAGGAGATCTCTTCATAGTTTTCATCGACGATGAGAAAGATTTTGTCCGGTGGGACAAGCACGTTTTCTGATTCACCATCTGGATTGTTGGACGCAGGTTCGTCACCGGCAGCGGATGCGGTACCGCTGCATGGTTCGGCATATCCGATCAAAGCATCAAAAGCATCGACTGTATTACGGGTCGCGGGCAATGACTGACCGTCGAGTTCTACAGTTTCCTCGCCGCGATCCATTGCATCAAGTACCTTTTGGCGGGCGAGTTCTATTTCCATACGATCTAACTGGATACGCTTGTCGCCAATTTGGAGGCTGAACCGTTCTGGTAGCCACGAATTCGGCTCTCGCTTCAACCAAGGTAAGTCCGTGGACTGCCAAATGCCTAAGTCAACCACGCGCTGCGAATACTGCTCGGTGGCGACAAAGAGGCGGTCAACGGTATCGGCGGCGGCAGGATCGTCCGCTAAAGCTTCCTTCAAATACCCTTGAGGGTTCCTTGCAAAATTCCGCCTCGTTTCAATATCGGCGGCCTGAACTTTACGAACGACATTTAGCGCCTTCTGTAGGCCCGGCTCGATATAAACGTAGTAATTATTGCCTAGGCCATAGCGGTCTCGGCAGCCGTCCCATTGGGGAAAACGCTTCTTGGCAAACACCTCCTGAAGTGCCTCTGGCAATAGGCTTTCCGTTTCACTGATGATCGCCTCGCCATCGGTTTCGGACCAGGCGTCCTTGACCTTGCGGGAGAATAGGATCGGATCGACCTGAAAACCATTCTGCCCCGTGTGCAGATGAAGTGAGAAGGCGGCTGCGTGAACGATCTTGGTGTTGCGGAGATACGGATCGGCTGCAACGCCTTCCTTTTCATCATTTGGGAGCAATTCCCGCAAACAGGCCAGACGCGCAAACCGAATGGAGTCATCCGCGCCAGCCGTTTCGTTGAAGTGAGCCACTCCGTACCAGATAGAAAACAACGGTTCAGGGATGCGATAGTTGTGACCGCCGTGCTTCAACATGCAGCCCTCAGGTCTTACCCGCAAAGCAGGAACGGAAGTGCTCTCCAACCATTGGGCGGTTATGGAGAAATCCCGCTGGGCAATATTGCCGCGGGACTGCAGACCGAGGATGAGTGGCGTTGGCCCCGGTAAGTTCAGTGCTTGAGCTGCAGCGTCGGGCAAGGCAGCAATAACCGAATTACTGACCCATAGACACTCTCCGTCCATCCGGGCAAGTTGATCGGCTTTGTCGTCCTCGTCGATCAGCCGAAGAAGGTTGCCGACAGAGAAAAGTTGTTTGGGGTTGACAGATTCCAGCCACTGGTCCACGGGGATAGTGTGCGCCCCCAAGAGTTTTTTCTGTTCAAGGCGGAATTGGATGCCGTCTTCGACGTTTTTCCAAAGGAACTGCTGGCGTGCCATTACATGTAGTCCTTGCTCATCATCCTGATGCCTGTATTACGGTGGATATAGCTATGTACATCCAATTGCCAAGCACCAAGGTGTTTCTTGTCCCAACTGGAGCCGTTAATAAGCTCGTCTCTATCGTAGGAACGTTTGTAGAGCTTTGGCGAGGCCTCGTTGCCTTGCAACCAAATGTGGCACTTACCGTTATGCGACCAGTCGGCTACGATCAGTTCACCGATCTGCATGATGATGACGGCGTGATCTTTGACAACGCCAGCACTTCGGTTCAGCATTCCGAAATTTCTGATAGCGGGGTTGTCGCGCTCGGCGGCCAGCTTCCGGGCTAAACTGGCCCCATTAGCAGCAAATGCCACCCACGCTTCCAGCATGAATTTGTTCTCGTAATAGGCGAACCAGAATTTTCGTCGTGCAGCCCACATGTGCGACTGAGCAGTTCTGTCGACGACATCCAAAAACTGCTCCAGCGAGGCTTTAGTGAGCCATCGCCGCATGACTCGTTTAGCTTCCTCGTTTACGTCCATCCATCGAGAACGGTCGATACGAAGGTCGTGTAGTATGGAAAGAATATGGGCCTCAATAAAGGCTTGGCAGTCTTCCGGCGGTTGGCGATCGACCCAAGGAAGCAGAAGAGCGTCCGCCATACGGGCTGCGGCACCAGTGATGCTATCGAAGGCAAACCGATTATTGACGAGGCCCCAGGCGGTATAGCGCTTGATCGCGGGCAGCGATATATCGGGATTGCTGGTAAGGTCCTTCTTTAGCTTGTCAGCCGCTGCGAGATAGGCATATCCTACTATCTTGGCCCCATACAATGATCCGTCGAGGCCGATAGTCTTCATAGCGTCCGCAGGTGTTTCTTTGGACTCAGAGATGTAGTTGGCTAACCCCTTATGGGCACCGGTTATATTGAATAGGTCGATGTTCTCCCGCTGCTCCGCCCAATGCCATTTCCACTGCATGACCGCTTCGCTTAGGTAAGCGGAGATCTTGATTATGCCGGGATGTCTGGGGTCAAAATGAGTCAGATAGTAACGGATAAGTCGGGATACGCCACGGCGAGAACGCTGTTCCTTTAGGCGTCGCAGATACTCGTCGAGAAAGCCTTCATCTTCGATCAAAGGGGGCTTCCCTGCACTCAGGCAATCCGCAACATATCGCCATTCCCGTGTGGAAATAGCGTCCCAATTGCCAATGGCCTTGACCAAAGATAACCGATCGCGCAGGTCCTTGAGGTCAATGACATTGACCGTTGCTCTGATTTCTCGTAGTTTTTGAGCCACCTTGCGAGATGCATGCACGATGTGAGGCGTGGGTGGAAAAGTGACCTTTCTCGGAGCCCAGTCTGCCAATTTATCGAGCGTGTCCTTAAGATTCACCTAGCCTGCTCCTCGACCTTCTTTTCAATTTCATCCACAAGCTTTCCTTTAGGTGTGGTCATGATGAAACGGAGATCAATACGTCGATTCTGCCGTTTGTTTTCGACGGTATCGTTGGGGCGCACGGGGCGTTGCTTACCGTAGCCGGAGACACTCAGAATGGCTTGGCCTTTGGTGTTGCGAAGTTGGGCGAGTGTAGGGTTGCCATCTACCATGGCTTGATATGTATTGAGACCACGCTGAACCGAAAGATTCCAATTCAGTGCATCATCGCCGTCGCTGTCCGTATGGCCTTCGACGAAGATTGCCTCTACAGAATGTGGAGTGTCAGAGCATAACTTCGGTCGGCTTTCTCCAGGGATAGAAGCGAAGCAGGGCAGCACTGCGCTCAGAGAGCGCCCAAGAACCACTATGGCCTCACGCCCACGGCCGGATAGATCCCAGCGATTCCTCTCGAACAGGATATTCTCCGGCAAACGGAGGATGCCGTTTTCAACGTCGATCTCCACGGCGATACCCTGATCCTTCAAGGATCGCTGTAAGTCCTGAAGGATATCGGTACGAGTTTCTTCAGCACTCTTGAGAATCTCGTTGGTCTTGTTGATCTGAACCGTAGCCTCGTTGAATTTGAGGGCGAAGAACATCAGCATGAGTATGAACAGGAACAGCATGCCAACCATCATGTCAGTCATGGAAACGAAAAAGCCTTCGTCCTCCTGTTCAGTGTGTACGGTGCGCCGTCGGCTGGTCATGGCTTGTTATCCTTTTGGCCTAGCGTGAAAAGGTGGCATGACGGTTGACCATTTTTTCCTGGGACTTCGTGGCTTCACTGAAAGCTAGAGTGGTTTCATGAAATTCCCGCGCAGTCTCGTTCAGCTCTTCTATGTTTCCAGCGAGAAGTGAGACGGTCTGGGCCAAAGCACTGTCCATGGCCTTCACCTGCTCGTCGAGCTTCGCAGAATTCCAATCGACAATATCCATAATCTTCTGTGCAGCCCTGCCTAGATTTTCATCAGTCATGTCGAACCTGTTCGCATGACGGTTCCATATGGTTTGGAGGTCCACCAAAGTGCTCGACATTTCCTCGGCCAAGGCGGCGCTTTGGCGCTGTGTTTCGTTTAGGGCCAGGGTGGTGGTTTCTATGTTATGTGACGAACCGTCGATGCTCTCCTTGAGAGCCTGGGTAGCTTGGTTCAGTGGCCGACCAGCTTCGACCAGCGTAAAAGCCGCAGCCGATAGGGAATCTTCGGTTTCCTTTGCGGCACGATTGACGCTGTCCAGTGCCTGGGCATGCAAACCAATCCTGTCTTCGACGATGCTCATGGCAGTGGTGATTTTATCCAGCCGCTCCCAAAGAACCTCTATGCTGCCGCTGAGGTCGTCCACAGAGCCCTTGAAGTTGGCCAGCACCTGATCGGCACCGGAAACGACCTGGGCTGCAGCTTGCTTACCCTGGGCTTCCATGGTTTGCGCTACCCGTTTGGTGGCATCGTCCACGCCGGCTTCGGCTTGGTTACCTGCGGCGATGATTCGTTCGACTGCTTGACCGATACGTTCCGAATTACGGTTTGACGCCTCCTGCATAGCCTCGGATGCTTTGACCAAGCGTTCTGTCAAGTCGGCAACGCCCTCTTCGGAACCCCGGCGAATTTGTGAGGTGATATCGGCGACTACCAGGGCCATCTGTTCAGCAGTAGCACGCATCGCGGCGACTACCGCATTGGTTTCGGTCGTCATACTGCCAGTGGCGCTAGTCGTCATATCCCGCAACTGGGCCAGTGCTTGTTGCACAGCAGCGGTATTGGCCTGGGTGCCGTTTTCGATGCGCGCGACCGCGTCGGTAATCTGCTTGGAGAAGGCCGATCCAGCCTCCTCGGTGGTCGACCGCAACTTGCCACCGACATCGGCCATGCTGGCACGGATGACCTCGGCAGCATTGCTCAGCCCTTGCGTGGCAGCAAGCAATTGCACTTCCAGTGTATCCCGTGTCCGGTCGACATCAGCCCGTACGGTGCTGCTGATGCCACTCATTCCCTCGGCGATGGCCTTAGCGGCGGCACGTAGGTCGCCGGCGGCCTCAGCGATTTGTCCCGACAACCCGTTACCGCTGCCGGTGATGTGCTCTGAGGCATTCTTCAGTGCTGCTGCTACAGTCGCCAGCTCGTTCGATGCAACTTTGATTTCTGCCCCAGCTTTTTCAGTGACTATTGAGCCAAACTCGTTGGTATTCTTGGTCAAGGAGTTAAGACTTTCGGCAATGGGTGATATTACGGTACCCATGACACCCGGCATAGCTTGATGAAGATCACGGATGCTGTTGGAGATATCAGTCACCCCATTACCCAACGGGCTCATTGCGTTAGTGATGACACCAGGCATAGCCTTGTTTATGGCTTCCTCCAGGGCCCTGCCAAGATTAAAAGCCAGTTGTCCCGTAAACTGCTTGAGTTGATCCGATTGCTCCCGCAATTCATCCAACTGCCGGTCCGCAATCAATTCTGGCGTTACCGTTCGTGTACAGCGCTCAATTTCTCTGCAAAGGGCATCCAGAGCTCCATCGAGGCACCGAAGGTAGTACCGGTAGAGCATTCCTAAAGCTATGGAACTAATAAGACCGGCAATGGAAGTCCAAAACTTGAAGGTTGCCGAACCCAATAGCTGGGCCAGTGCCCCCTGCATTCTTGCGGTCTGTTGGGCCGCATCTACATTTTCGCCGCCCACAGCATGGATAGCCTGGGAGGCAAAAAATAATGCAGCCACGAGGCCAATGAAGGTGAACAACAGACCGACACCGACGAAAATTCCTGGGACGGCGTGAAACCATTTCAATTTGAGGCCTGAATGCTCAAGCTCTGCTAGGTTGATCAAGTCACCAGGTCTTATAGTACTCTCGATGACTGTCGAGTTATTTTTAGAGGAGAGCAGGGTCTCTTTATATTCATCCCAACAATGACTGAGGAGTTTACTCTTCATCATCAGGGCGTCAAACTCATCGAACCTAGCGAAGAAGTCTTGGCGGTCCTTACACCCTTTCATGAATCTGAGACGCTGGGTCACCTCTCGTTTTAGATGCCATATGTTGTATGCAAACCAAAGCCCTAAGCATATTGCACACAGTACCATCGAAACGGCAATAGTCGGTGCCACCCTTTCATCTTTAAACAGCGAGAAAAAAGGCAACACCGAGTCGATTGCTATGCGACCAAGGCCAAAGAAAGTGTCCGCTGTTGTGTTCAAGAAGGTAGTCTCCATTGATCCTGTTGTGCCGAGTTGGCCATCACGTTATCGCAACGCCATTTCATCACAAACGACTTGTGCAGGGAATGCAAGGCGGAGAGAAGGTGCAAAAAGGAGGTTAAGTAAGATGTGACAGCTGTGTGGTGGTACAGATCAGCGCACAATCTCCTTCATATATTTGGCAACCCTAATGGAATACTACATTTTTCAAAAAATTGCAACGCAACTATTTGAAACGGAGTGAGAAATTAATATAATCGCCTTTCCTGCAAATGATTCATTCCAGATAAGTCATGACCGACTGGATAATCTGGCTTCTAAATAATAAATTTACCAGTGCAACTCTTTTTGACCTCCGGAGCAATGGCTGGTTGGGCCTGGGGCCTGAATAAGGGGGCACCGCAGAAAAAGTAAATTTAAGCACGGTAAGGCAAAATTAATTTAGAAAAAACAATAAGTTATATGCTCGACCTTTTTAAATTCATAGTGTACTGAGCGCTGAATCAGGAACAGCCTGTAATGCTTACATTTATTTTTCTTAAACGTACGATTTTTTCCGAATTCTGAATCGACCCCTAGTAGCAGCGCCCGGTGCCGGCGTCAAATTGCAATCTATGCAGCCTCTGCAGCCGCCAATTCGGACTCGAACACTCAAGTTGTTGATAAAATTTTTATGCGGGAGAGCTTTGGGGGAATAAAAAGG
>JAQUEZ010000403.1 GCA_028684915.1 Desulfobulbus sp. | reverse complement strand
AACCGACCCATGTTCAGTGATTCTGCGCGGTATATACTTCAGTTGGCGCGATTTGTCCATGCTTCATTGCCGCTCGGCTCCAGCCTCGTTTGTCCAGAGAGATGAGCCGGTAGCTGGGTGCGGCATGGGGTGCAGTTGCAGGGCCTGGGGCAGGGTGTTCTCGTCCCTCGACATGATTAACCCCGCAACTTGTCTGCTCAAACAGGCGGCAAAGCCTTCAGGGACTTGTTTGCAACCAGCACTTTCATCTGCTCGATGGCGGTCTTATTCAACTTCTGTAACCTCTCCTCGGCGGTCATTTGCATCTTGATCAATTCGGCATTGAGACTTTCCAGATTGGAGAGGACGACCAATTGTTCCAATGTGGCGTAATTCCGCATATTACCTTTCAATTCGGGGTGCCCGGTTTTCCATGATGAAGCGGTTTGACCGAACAGCGCCAGATTCAGCAGGTCGGCTTCGTCCGCGTAGATGAATTTTTGCTTTGGTTTCCGCAGATCCGGCGGAATCAGGTTTTCTTTAATGGCGTCGGTATGGATCAGATAGTTGACCTTGGCGATAGTGCGCGAAACATTCCATTCCAGTTTTTTCTGGTCAAACTCATCCTGTTTAAGGCGCTGAAACTCTTTCAGCAAATACAGCTTAAACTCAGCGCTCACCCAGGAGGCGAATTCAAAGGCGATATCCTGATGGGCAAAGGTGCCGCCATATCTGCCGGATTTGGTGGTGATGCCGATTGCGCCGGTTGTTTCTATCCATTTGCCGGGGGAAAGCACAAAGGAGTTGCTGCCGGCTTCGTACATAAAGCGGTCGAATTCGACCGCTTTAAAATCCGGGTTGTGCAGTTGCTCCCACAGGCCGATGAACTCAATGGTAGTCCGGCTCCGCAGCCAGTTTTTTATAATATCGATCATTTTATTTCATCTAAATTTTTGATAAATACAATTGACTTTCATTTTATGTTTAATTATATTTTAAATCAAAGTTAGACGTATTTATTTAAAACATGGTTTGGGTGAACAAAATGGCTCGCACAATTGGATATTTAAGAGTTTCGACAGCCGATCAGGATTTGGAGAAAAACAAGGCCGATATACTGAAACTGGCCAACGAAAAGAAGCTCGGCCATGTCGAATGGATCGAGGAAAAGGTCAGCGGTACCAAGGACTGGAAGAAGCGGGAACTAGGGCGAGCCTTTTCTACCCTGCAAGAGGGTGATGCGGTGATCGTATCCGAGCTATCCCGGTTGGGCCGATCTACACTTCAGATTTTGGAGATTATGGAGCAGGCCAAGAAAAAGGGAATAGCGGTTTATGCGGTAAAGGGTGGGCGGTCATTCGATGGCAGCATGGAGAGCAAAATCGTTTTAACCATGCTGGCAATGATAGCGGAGATTGAACGGGATTTGATCAGCGAGCGGACAAAAGAAGGATTACGGGCAAGAAAGGAGGCCGGGGTCAAACTAGGCCGCCCAAAGGGGCCAGGCAAGAGCAAGCTGGATCAGTACAAGGAGGAAATTGTTGCCTTGTTGAATAATGGATCGACGAAGACCTATGTTGCAAAACGGTATGGGTGTTCGGTGCCGAATCTGTTTAATTGGATCAGGAGAAATGAAATAACAGTGAAACGGTAATCATTTCAGGGGTAATCTTGCCAGTAACGGCGAGCGTACCACTGCTTTCAAGCGTCCAGTTCGCGCTCTTGTTCGCGTTTTCTCCCATGAATCACTTCATCGGCCGTCCGCCCCTTGCTTGATGTAAGGTACTTCATTCCACCAACCACTTCCGCAGCCAAAACAGCGACAAAAGTCAGGAGAGAGGTGCCGACTGAAGCTTCGTAGCCCATCGCCGGATTGAAGCTATATGCGGATGAACCGGCGAACAAGGAGGAGAGAAGGGCCGCTCCGAGAAGCTGAAAAGTATGGACGCTAGAGGGTTTGAGGGCCGGGAAATCCGTTGAGGTGTAAAGCTGATTACCTCGAAACTCTGACGCCTCGGTAGCCATTAAATAGCCCCGTATTGAATTAAGCTGCCTGGCCATCGAAACAAAATAAAGCCTATTCTGAAGCATTATCAAGTAAAGTAGTAGGGTGGCAACAAACACCACGCATGACAAAAAGGTTTGACAGCCGAAAAAGCCCACGCTGGGACCACCGAGGAACTTATATACTGCGAATTGGGCTGTCGCGACCCCTGATGTCAAAGTAAAAAGGTACTGCAGCGTGCTAGCATTTCTGTCGTCATAATAGCGCAATTGTGCAAAGCAGAGTTCATACTCTTTGTGCAGGTAGTCGTTCTTGTCCATATCCCCCCTACTCCTTTCGCCATGCAGTGTTGGTGCAGACCTGCAAAGAACCTTTGTCGTCTACAGATATGAATATTGAACCATCGGACCTCGTGGAAACAACCTTCCTTTCGGAGCTCGCTCCGACGACTTTGCACCCGGACGAGCGTACCGAGTACCAAGAAGTTGAAGCCGTGTTTTTATTGTCCTTCTCAATTGGTTTGTCAGATATCACACAGAGCTTTGGTTTTATGAGATTAAAGAGAGCTTCACAACAGCCTTCAGTTCGGCCATGGTGAGGAACCTTGAAAATCGTAGTTCCTGAAATTGCCGTAACGAATTCCTTTTTTTTCAGTAGTGCCTCCCAGCCGCTCGCGGGAAGATCACCTCCAAAAAGAACCTTTACACCTTTATACGAGAGAATCGTCACTATGCTAGCGGTATTCGGGTCATTGTTATCTATGTTTGGGGGAAACCAAACCGTGTGACCGAAGCCGCTCCCGACCTTCACAGCACCATTGTCTGCAGCGAGGTTCTTTTTCATTTGCCGTAGCTTGGTAATTTTCCCTTTATCACTCTTCCTCCAGCCTATTTTCTCATCTAAAAAGTTGGTGAGCGATGGACACCTGAAAGATTTTATTGTCTTGGCTGATAATCCAATAATGTCGTCAAAATGATCGGTATGGGGGTGAGACACCTGCAGTTCGGAAATCGTAGATATTTTGCTTAGAAATTTAGAAGGCACTACTGCCCCGCTACCTACATCGATCACGAGGTTGTCACCCAATGGAGTGGTTGCATAAGTGAAATCGCCGTGTCCCACATTAAGGAAAGAAATCTTCAATTGTGGCATTGATGTCCCCTGTAATCAGTTTTAGCAGCAACAGTGGTATCGATCACTGTGGCAGATATTACCTCAGACATATAAAATTTCCTAAAAAGTCCATTTCCAGGTTCCGTCAGTGTCAGTTCTTCTGACGTCATGTTCAGTATAATTACTATATCTTTGAAGAGCTGTCGGATGTGGCACATTTTCGTGAACTCCACTCCTCGTTGAAATTAGGGTGTATTTGACATTTGCTTTTTTTAAAAATTCGAGCTCCGCGCCGTTTATGCTCCCGTGGTGACTTGCATGGAGTATGTCGTTGCAATAATTATCTGTGCTTTTAGCAATTTCCAACAAATTTAAATCTGAAGCGTCACCGGCAAACACACACCGTCTATTACCAAGATAAGTTCCAATAACCAGTCCAGCATCATGCAATTCCCGAGTTTCTGATTTTGCAATGTGTGGATGTGGACCTAGTATTTCGAATTTAATACCATTGGTGTCCCAGTATGGTTTTGCAAAATTATCTTGACGGTATGGAGAATAAATAGCTGTTCCTTTTTTTTCAAAATATGCCTTCAACCCTTTAAATTCATTCCACTCATCAATGGTAACGCTGTTATCATCTCTTCGACGCTCATATGGTGAATGCATCAAGAAGTCAATGCTATAATTGTTGTCTTTTAAGTAATTTAGTCCTGAGTAATGATCACTGTGTTGATGTGTAATAAATACTCCTATAATTTTTTTGCTTGATGGCAGAATGTAAGAATGATCACCAATATTGTGGCAATCAATTAAAAAAGTTCCACCGTTAGATATAATAACGGAGGCATCTCCACATCCAACAGACAAACAATGCAACTCTCCCATGAATTCCTCTTGTTTCAATTGAAATGTTGCTAATCATTTAAAATGACAGTTAAGATACCGAATATATCGCCAACAAATGCATTATACGGTTTTTATTTATCATAAGCATGTGATTGATAAATACAATTAAGATGCATATTTTTAGGTTCCAGTTGACTTGTTAACTATGGATAATTGGGTGGCAGAGTAAAATTTATTTTTTTGCTTACCAGTCAAAAAATTTTCCAATTAATATTGAAAATTCGAGATGATCTTTCCTACCATAACTTCCTTTCCCGCATGCTGACACCAACCAATTATTTTTTCATCGCAATTGGGTGAACATTCCAATTTTCCGATAAACTTTTCAAATTCTTGGTGGTTTTCAGATATTTTTCTGTAGGCAGTCAAAGAGGTGTCAGCATTTCCCGTTTTGTCTCTTGTGCCACCAATGTGAATCACGCTGAGGGCTCTTTGGGGTTTACCTGTGGGTGTGTAAGGATATTTACAGCGCCTTCTCTGCCCGCAGGTCGCAAGTATCATG
>JAQUEZ010000012.1 GCA_028684915.1 Desulfobulbus sp. | reverse complement strand
CGGTGCCTTCTGCCTCCAATGCGGGCAAAGACTGGTCAGCAATCGAAAAGGATCTGATCATCGAAACCCTGACCCAGACCCGGGGCAATCGCAGCAAGGCGGCTGAGATCCTCGGCTGGGGCCGCACAACCCTCTGGCGGAAACTTAAAATCCATGGCCTGGTGGGTTCACCGGAGCACAGTAACATCAAGGACATATCATGAAAATACTGCTCACCGTACAGGACAACAGCATCGCTCCCCGTTTTGATCAGGCCACCGAAGTCATTATTGTCGATCGTGACGGCGGGCGGAAAATTGCCGAACCCCGAACCATCATTCTTCCCCACCGCAGCGCTGAGGAGTTAAGTGATCTGATCGTCAAGGAGGGGGTGCAGTGCGTAGTCTGCGGTGGCATTGAGGACAGCTTTCATAAATTTTTTCTGTGGAAGAAAATCACTGTCATCGATGGCGTCATCGGCGGCCATGGCGAGGCCATGGCCAAGGTGCTGACCGGTGAGCTGCGCCCTGGGGCGATTTTGCCTTCGGCGCGGGAAGGGCATTGAAACGGTCCTGAGGGGGGCTCAAGGAAAGGTGGGCGTGTGCACTTTCGCGGTTTGGACGGCCACCGTCAGGCGGGAGACGCAGATTAAGCGTTCTTGTTCATCGCGGATCATGATCTGCCAGACCTGGGTAGTCCGCCCGATATGCAGATTGGTTGCCCGGCCGACAACCCATCCCCGCTGTGCCGGTCGGAGGTGGTTGGCATTGATTTCCAACCCCACGCAGATCGTTCCCTCCTCTACGCAGAGATAGGCAGCCGCGCCGCCCACGGTCTCGGCAAGAGCAGCCGAGGCACCGCCGTGCAGCAGCCCCATGGGTTGCATGGTGCGTTCGTCCACCGGCATCCGCGCTTCAAGATAGTCTTCCCCGACAGCGGTAAATTCTATTCCCAGCGTCTGGACCAGGGTTGAGGTGCAGGCGGCCTGAAGTTCTTCGATACTATGTGTTTTCTTCCACATGATATGGTTCCTGTTGTTGGAGATGAGAGCCGTTTTCTCCTTTGAGTGAGAGTCCCTGTATATAGCGCGTCAAAGAAATTTGCCGAGTTTTTTCTGCTCTGCTGGCACGCTGCGTGGCTGCTTGACAAGGGGAGCGTGTTGGCGATTTGTTCTTTACTTGTTGATGTTATGTACTTTATTTTATTTCTTCGTGCTGTTTGCAGGTGGGTCTGCTATAAAAGACGAGCGCTTTAGGAGAGCGACTCAAGCCTGTTGGGAGACACGCAATGTATTTGCAAAAATCGCGGCAACCGTCTGATAAACAAGAGCATCCCGGCGAAAGCCAACCAGGGGGCGCGGATGCTGCACCGTCAGCTCATCGTGCAGACGAGTCTGTGCAAGCCGGGACGGCGTTGCTAGAGTCGGAAAAATTGAAACTGGTGGGTTCGCTTGCAGGTGCCCTGGCCCATGATTTCAATAATCCCCTTTGCGGTGTGCGTAGCGTCTTCGAGCGATTCACGCGTGTAGCCGGTCTGGCCGATAATGAAAAACATCTTCTGCAACTGGCGCTGCAACAGTGTGACCGCATGAAGACCCAACTCCAGGATCTGCAAGATTTTGTTCACGCATCTCCCGGGAAGCGCTCTCGTTTTGATCTGCTTCCGACTGTAGCGGTTGTGCTGCGTCTTATGCACAAGCGGTTGAAGCTGTCGCAGGTGGTTGTTCATCCCCTTGATGAGCAGGAGCCGATCATGGTCACAGGGTGCGAGGACCAAATTAAACAGATGCTGCTGCACCTTTTTGCGGCTTCTTGTCGAGGATTGGCTGCCGGGCAATGTGCAATTACCCTCAAGGTCCTGCGGGAAAAGGATTGGCTGCGTCTCTTGTGGCGGTTTGAGATGCCGGAAGGGGATGGCGAGCAGCTGGAACAATTTATGGCCGACGTCATCCAGCCTCATCCCGTCCTTGACAGCGGCCTAGCAATGGCCCATGCTATTGTAAGATTTCATGGAGGGACCGTGGAGCAGACAGGCGCCGATCAAGGGTGCGCAGTGCTGCTGCTGTCCCTTCCCGTAGAGCAAGATGCCCCTTGAGGTGGTTGGTGTGGAACAGGAAGCCGTTCTCATAGTCGACGATGAGGAGCTGATCAGGGAGACGTTGCGTCTTGATCTGCTTGAACAGGGGTATGCTGTCGATGCTGTTGCCAGCGGTGAAGAGGCCCTTGAACTGCTTGAGAAAAATTATGGTCTGATCATCACCGATTTGTTGCTGGAGGGTATTAACGGCCTTGAAGTCTTGCGCCTGGCCAAGGAACTACAGCCGGAGCGGGCGGTCTTCATTCTCACCGGTCATCGGGAACTTGAGGCGGCCATCGGTGCCCTGCGCCTGGGGGCCGACGATTATCTCATCAAGCCTTACACTCATGGAGAGATGATCTCCCGGGTGGCAAGCTGTCTTCAAGAGCGCGCTGCACGCCGGGCAAGACGCAGCGCAGATACTCCCATCCTCTCCATTTGCTCCGATTGCAAAAAGATTCGTTCCGTTGGCACCGACAGTAAGGGCGCGAGCCATTGGGTCTCCATTGAACATTTTATCAGCCAGATGTTGGACACGGAATTGAGTCACGGGATTTGCCCCGACTGTTACCAACAGAAGATGGCGGAGTTGACGGAGATGATCCGTCAGGGCCAACTTGTCCGCCGATCCTGATTCCTCTCCCTGTATTTGCTCCCCTCCCATTGACCACCACACAGATGTGGTACTGCCGACTTCAGGCACCGCTTGTTCATCAGCCCGCATTCCAGGGTTGACAAGCCTTCCCTTTCGAGGCAAGTTGTTCTTTTAGTCTCCACTAGTTATCTTTTGTGTGTCAATCTTGATGACGTCGTAAAAACTTCGATTTCCTGCGTCGTAGCTTTTTCCCCGATACTCGACATACCTTCTGTATGCCTTGGTACCGTGAAAAAGGCTCCTCCTTGTATCCCCTTGTTTTTACACAGCCATCTCTTAGGGTAGGATGGACTTTTTACGAAGCCATCACGTTTGGGGGAAAAACCTTGAATCACCGTAGGCGCTTGATCAGCTCGGCTGCTTTTGCAGCGGTTACGGCGCTGGTGTTTTTTTTGCCCCACCTGATTTCGACGTCTGCCGTTCTCCCGCACCTGGTCAGCCAACTCAATACGCATCTCCCCGGCCTGCTTGAGGTGCAATCCTGTTCTCTGCGCTGGTCCGGCGGCGTTTCCTGCGAGGGCGTTCGCTACACCGACAACCTCCTCGCCCTCGAGTTGCAGCTCCCCCGGATCAGCAGTGATAAGGGGTTGTTCACTTTACTGCTTGCCCCGCAGTACCTGGGGCAGATCACCCTCAACCGACCGGCGCTTACCTTTCTTCAGCCGAAGAATACGTCGAGGCAATCCGTTGATGACAACGCACCGCATCCAGTCAACCCGATGCAGCGATTGCCGATCTCCTGGTGGGAACAGCGGAGTCTGCGTCTTAAGCTCCAAGGAGGGCAGATTCTCGCTGCGCAGGGGGCGAGGAAATCCCCCTTGATCGTTGCGCGGGAACTGAATTTGAGCGGTGATCTCGCGCTGGGAACGGTCAACTATGTCTTTGATTTTCTCGGTGGCCAGGCTGCTGGCCAGTTTCATGCCCAAGGCTTTGTCAATCTGCCCATTTCCGGACAACCATTTTTTCCCTCACTTATTTCCCAATCCACCTTTGATGTCCGATCAATGGAGATCGAACCGATACTGGCGTTGGCGGCTAGCCGGTTCCCCAATGTGCCTCTGGGGCAAGGTACCCTGAATGGAGCCTGCCGTCTCAATATGGCTGGGGTTGATAACCTGGAAGTCAAGGGCATGACCAGTCTGAACAACTTGCACCTCTCCGGCGGTTTCTTG
Source organism: Desulfobulbus sp. (assembly GCA_028684915.1). The sequence goes on along the minus strand of JAQUEZ010000012.1, from coordinate 62,432 downwards.
GGTGAGGATTCGCCCCGATTTCAGCAAGTCCGGCTTACTTTTGAAGGGAGCAAACACCCGAAAGAGGGGTGGCGGTTGTCACAGTTGGCACTGCAGTCAGCCCCTTTAAGCTTTTCTAGCCAAGGACTCCTGGATCGACAGCGGATCGATTTCAACGGTCAGGGCGAGGCCGATTTATCGCAGTTGGCCAGCGCTCTGCCGCATCTCTTTGCTATCCACGAGCAGACCAGTATTCAGCAGGGGAAATTTACGTTTTCCCTTCAAGCCGATGGTGAGTTGAACCGGATCAGCCTCAAGGCGGACTGTGGCACCGAGCGCCTGGAACTAACCCAGGGCGGCAAACCCTATGCCTGGGATAACCCACTCTCGCTCCATGCAGTGGGCACAGTGCGTCCTGCCGGGGTATCCTTCAGTGCCCTCCAACTCCATGGACCCTTTTTAACGGTGGAAGGGCAGGGGGGAGCGGAGGATTTTACCCTGAAGGCCGAGGCAGACCTGGATCATCTCTTTACCGAACTCGACAAAATTTTTGCCTTAGATCTACATGCTACGGGGGGGCTTTATCTGGCCTTGGGTTCCAGCCGCATTGATCCGGATCAACTTCGGCTGACGACCGAGCTGTCCATCGATGCCTTTGGGGTGGCGCGTAACGGTCAACCGCTCATGCCCGTGCACCCTTTCTCCTTACGCGGTGAGTTGACCGGCAAGCCCTGGTTTCAACCCCGATCCGGTCTGCAGTCCCTCCATTTTACTGCCAGTGGCTGGCCGGGAACCGTGCAGGTGGATGCCGATCAGATCCAGGAGCACCCAGAACAAAGTAGTCCAGAGGCGGAAAACTGCCGGATCAGCACGGATCTTAATCTGCAACGGCTGGAGCAGATCCTTTACACCATGCGGGGGCAGAAACCTGCGCTACAGGTGGAGGGACGGTTACAGGCCGAAACCAGGGGGGGGTGGCGACAGGCACAGTTGCAATTGCGGCAACTCAAAGGGCATCTCCAGGATTTGGTTCTTGGCTCCGGTGGCTCGACCTTATTCCGCGAACCGTTGATAACTCTTGGATTGGAAAACGACCCCTTGCAGACCGGAGCGCTTAACCTGGGCCCGCTGCAAGTCGTCCAGGGCACACATGCCGTGACCACGCCTGCGGCAGCCTTCTGCCGAATTGACCTGCAGCCCTTTGTGCTGGACTTGCAGCATCTGCGCCTTCGCGGCCCGGAAAAGGTTGTAGATGTGCAGGGATTGTTCGGTAATCGTCAGGATGGGCAGGTACAACCGGTGTTGGCAATGCATGGGCAGGGCGGTCTGCAGTTATTGGTTCCCTGGTGGCAACAACAGGGTTGGCTTGATACCGCACTTGATGCCACAGGTCAGATCAAGGTCGCTCTTTTCCTGCATCCTCCTTCTGCAGAGCGTTCAGAGGCGATCGAGTTTTCCCTGGGAGTAAAGGATCTGGCGATTAAAAAAGGGAAAAAAATCCTTTATACCGATCCTCGGATACAGCTTGATGTGGCGCTGCAGCCCGGGAACGGAGATGCCCAGACCGCAAAGATTACGCGGCTTGCGGTGGAGTCTTCCCCGTTTTCCTTTTCTGGGGCCGGTTTGGTCCATAATCGGCAAGCGCCACCGTTGCTTGAGTTGCAAGGCGAGCTGCACCCGGGCGCGGTTTTAGTGAATCAGCTGCTGCACACCCTGGTTCCCAGCGGATTTTTAGTCAAGGAGGTCAAACCGGGGAATATCCTCATGAGCGCTGCGCTTCATTTGCCTGCCGAAATGAACCAAGTAACCCTGAGCGGCCAACTGGATCTGGAAGAACTGCGTGCTCTGGGGATAACCCTGCCGACGACATCTGCGGTCATTGATATGAATCGTGGCACCCTCGGGGTGCAGATCAAGAGCGCAACCAAGGGCGCTCAGCTCGCCCTGCATCCGCAGTGGCAGCAAGAGGGCGATCAGCTGATCCTGCGTTTACCCTCCGACATGCAGGTGCTTGACCATCTGCCGATCACCCAGGCGTTGAACGAGGGCTTGTTGCGTCTGTTGCCGCCATTGGGTTGTCTGGTCCAGGCCACGGGAACGATTGGCGTAAAAGTCACCCGTTTTTCCCTGCCGTTGAACGATAAGAAACGGCAAGCAGATTTTGCGGTGGTGATCGATCTGCACGATGCCCGCCCCCAGGCGGTACAGGCGCTCAAGCAACTCCTGGAAACCGTCGGCTTGGCAAATAAGCCCCTTCGTTTCCATGAGCGGGAGTTGATCTGTGAGGGGTGGAATGGCTCGATTACCTGCGCCCCATTACGCCTTACGATTGGCGATCAGGAGTTGACCCTCTCCGGCAGTCGGCGCAGAAACGGGACCCTCGCCTACAAGGTCGGGTTGCCGGTGACCGAGCAACTGACCCAAAAGGCCGGAGTCGCCGTGTACGGCACATTTGCCGCTGTTGCCCAGATTTCAGGAAGGCAGTCGGCTCCGGTCTTTGACCAAGATCGGTTTTTTCAGGGATTAGCCAGCCAGATAACCGCCAGCCTACCAAATCCGGTGGTGGATGACAGCGCCGGGCCGGGATCACCTCAGAATGCCCAGCCCCAGGCGGTTCAACCGCCGGAGAGTAATTGATTGTGAAGGACACTGCCGTTGTTCAGGGCGACAGCCGACCGTCGGTGGCCTTATCTCTCGTGAATAGTGATGGGTTGGTAAAACGTCAAGAATCGAGAATTTACCTGTTGTTAATACAATATGTTACGAGGATCTGAACGCCGTTTCCGAGGCTTTTGACGAGAACGACAAATATCCGTTTACTTTTTATTGAGGAGGATCAGTATGAGCAAGAAAGTTGTTATTGTCGGTGCCGTTGCCGCAGGGCCAAAAGCTGCCTGCCGGTTGATGCGCTTGAAACCGGATTGGGAGGTGACTATGGTGGATCAGGACAGCCTGATCTCCTATGGTGGCTGCGGCATCCCCTACTATGTCAGCGGTGATGTTTCCGATGAGAGCGAGTTGCGGGCCACCAGCTTCCATGTGGTCCGTGACGTGCATTTTTTTGAGAGTTCCAAAGGAATCAAAACTATGATCCGCACCCGGGCTTTGTCTATCGACCGCAAGGCCAAAACCGTGCGGGTGGAAAATCTGGATAGCGGCGAACAGCAGGATCTCCCCTACGACAAGCTGATGCTGGCCACCGGTGCCAAACCCTTTGATCTACCCATTCCCGGTGCCGATCTGGACGGCGTCTTTTCGATTGCCAACCTGCACAAAGCCATTGAGATCAAGGCACGCATCGCCCAAGGCAAGGGTAGTAAGGCGGTGGTCATCGGCGGTGGCGCTATCGGGATCGAGATGGCCGAGGCCCTGACCGACCTTTGGGGCGTGGAAACCGTGCTGCTCGAACTGGCGCCGCAGCTATTGCCGCGCATTGTCGATCGCCACTTTGCCGATATGCTCAAAAAACACCTCGTGGAGAAAAATATCCCCGTCTTCACCCAGGAGTCGGCCACTGAACTCATGGGCAATAGCGAAGGGCAGGTTTGTGGTGTCAAGACCACCAAGCAAACCCTGGAGGCCGATCTAGTGATCATGGCAGTGGGCGTACGTCCTCGCAGTGAGCTGGCCAGGGAGGCAGGTCTGGACATTGCCCCCTTTGGCGGTATCAAGGTCAACCATCGGATGCAGACTTCAGATCCCAATATTTATGCCGCCGGTGACTGTGTAGCCCTGTTGAACCTGATCACCGGAAAAGAGACCTTTGCCCCGCTCGGCTCCCTGGCAAACCGCGAGGGTAGGGTCGTGGCCGACAATATGGCCGGCAATCCGGCCCAGTTCAGGGGCGTGCTCGGTTCGTTTATCATGAAAGCCTTTGAACGTTGTATTGCCGCCACCGGTATCACCTACGAGGCCGCTCTTGCCGAGGGCTTTGATGCCGATTATGCCCTGACCTCACCGTCGGACCGGGCCCATTTCTTCCCGGATCAGGCCGTGGTGATCCTGCAGTTGGTTTTTGATCGCAAAACCCGTCGCGTCCTTGGCCTTCAGGCCTTCGGCATGATGAACGATTCGATCTCCGCCCGCGTCGATACAGCAGCGGGCCTTATTGCCAAAGGCGGAACCATTGATGATTTTGCCCTGGTGGAGATGGCCTATGCACCGCCGTTTTCCTCGGCTATCGATTCCATTAATGCCGCGGCCTACGTCGCTGAAAATATGTGCGACAACCGCATGCGGCGGGTCGATCTCAATCGATTCCTCGCCTGGATGGAGGATATGAGTATTGAGCCCGATTGGGCGATTCTAGACTTGCGTCATCCCCTGGAGTCGGCACCCTATGTCGAGAAATACGGCAGCGAAAAGTGGTTTGGGCTCGAATACGGTCAGGTTCGGGCGCGCCATGGCGAGCTACCGGCCAACAAGACCTGGATTATTCTCTGTAATGCAGGTACTCGTTCCTATGAAATACAAGTCTTCCTTGACCATCTCGGAAAAAGCGATAGCATGGTCTTATGTGGAGGCTTGAATGTAATCAGCCGGTTAGATGTGGGGTGGCTGATTAACTAAGATGGACTCGTTAAGATCCCCTCGCATTCTGAGAGATGGATCGCTAAAAACACAGAGATACAAGGAGTGGCTTTTTTTTCCGGCGCGAAAACATACAGAAGGTATGTCGAGTGTCGGAAAAAAAAGCTGCGACGCAGTCAATCAAAGTTTTTACGACGCCTTCAACTAAGAAGAGGCTAATAACTAACTGCGGATTCGACAGGGGTTGAGAATGGTAGATATAAACATTGATCACATGATTGAGGAAATCCAGGCTAATATCCAGACCGGTGACTTGCTCAAGGCCCGCCTTGTACTGGACCACCTCGGGGATCTTGATAAAAAGAGTCAGAATCGGCTTCTTTATGTGCTTTCTCGTGGTGATATGACCTTTACCGTGCCTCTGTTGAATCACTTGTTAACGACCCACCACGAGCTGGCGGCCAGTTTACCGATTATCCGTGAAACCTTGATTTCCCACTTCATTGCCTATCCCGAAGTTTTGGTGCAGTCGCTTTCGGATAAAAATGTCAGCGACAAAACGGTCATGATCGAGACTGCGGGGGAGTTGAAGCTGGAGGAGGCCACCCCTGTGTTGATTACTCTTCTGGCCGAAACTGACAACAACGCCACCATTAAACTGATCATCGATAACCTCGGTTTGATAGCGGATCCGGAATCGGTCAATACCCTGACCGACTATCTTTATGCAGCAGACCGTGAATTGATCATTGCCGCCATCCATGCCCTTGGACAGGTCGGAACCAATACCGCCATGCACCGTCTGGCCGAGCGCATGGGCACCGACAACGAGCTTGATCTGCTCATTCTGGGGATATTTGCAGAGGTCCAAGATCAGGTATCCCTGGAAAAACTCAACGATACCCTGCGCTCTCACTATGCGCACATGCGTATCTATGCCAAGGATGAACTGGTTCGCATCGGCGATAAGGCGGTACCGGTGCTGATCGAAAATCTCAAAGAAGGGGACAGTGACCTTTTAATCCATACCCTCAATGTTCTCGGGGAAATTGGCGATGAGAGCGCAACCATGCCAATTCGTACCCTTTTGAATACGGTGCCTCGGAATGCCAATGTCCGTTTTGCCGCCTACGAGGCCCTGGCCTTATTGCCGCTGCGTAAGGGTGCCTACACCCTGGCTGCGGGGTTAACGGACCGTGAGGACCACGTCTGTACGGCTGCGGCCCGGGCGATTGACCGCAATTTCAATGAAGTTCTTGCCGCCGGCATCAAAAATATGATTCGGCCGCAGACGGATGAATCCCGCCATATTGTTAAGATTATCGTCAATGCCCAGGTCGATAATATTTTTCTCTGTTTAGCCCATGAGGACTACTTCCAGGAACTGGCCCTTGTCTATCTGCCTCACGCCCATCGAGACATTAAGGATCATTATTTTGCGTTGCTTCAGCAGGAGGGCTTAAATGATTTTGCCAGCCGTATTGCTGGCAATGAGGGCGATAGCCGCACTCGGGTCAAGGTTTGTGCGGTCGATGATTCGCGCATGATCCTCAATATTTACAAGGCAACCCTCCATGAATTGGGTTTTGACCCGATGTTGTTCGAGTTCCCGGCCGGTGCCTTGGAGTGGTTGGCCAAGGAGAAACCCGCCCTTGTTTTGACCGATCTCAACATGCCGGAGATCTCCGGCATTGAGTTGACCAAGAGAATCCGCACTCTCTATCCAGTGGACGCCCTGCCGGTGATCATGGTCACCACCCAATCCGATGTCCAAGATCACGAAGCGGCAACCGAGGCCGGTGTCAACGACATCTTGATCAAGCCTTTCAACGCCGATTCTCTGCGCGCGGCCATGGCCAAGTTTATTAAGGTGTGAGTGAAAAAAACGGAATGAAAAAGCCGACAATCCAGATGGGGTTGTCGGCTTTTTTTTTGCATTCGCCACACGCTGATTGGTAACGCATGGTTTCTCAGGTTGTATTTGAACGAATTCCTCAATTTGAAATTCGAACCTATGGTGCATTTCAGCATCCGCCGTTGTCCTTATGTTGTTTAGCGTTTTAATCTATTCAGTCACCTAAACTTTTTCGTTTTTCACCATATTTTCATATAACCACTGATAAGCGAACCGTGAGCTCCGCTGCGCTACGCCCACAGTTCGCTTATCGCCGGCTGTTGAGCGGGACCCGCTCGACCACCCTTGATAGTCTCCGCTCACGCTCCGCCTATCAAGGGCGTTCGAGCGGAAATCTGCCTAGCCCTGGTCACGAGCTTCGCTCGCACCAGAACTAGACAGATTCCGCTCAACAGCCGGCGATATATGGCATAAAACGGAGGAGATTCCATGGAAAAATCTATTCATCCATTACTGACACAAGTTGCAGAAGAGACCCAAAAAGGCGTGATAAACCGTCGCGATTTTTTTAAATATGCCGCTCTTTTCGGTTTGTCTGTAAGCGCAGCGGGCAAACTCATCGGTTTGACCGGGCCGGAAATTGCCCAGGCTGCCTCGTCCATTGATTGGAAAGGTTTGGAACAGGAAAGCCCTTTTGAAATCAAGAATCTGTTGATTCAAAAAGCTAAAGCCTCCTGTGCCAAGTTCGGTGGCAGCGTTTTAAATGCCGGAAGGGGCAATCCGCACTTTCTCAACACCGAAGTTAGAAAATCTTTTTGCCCTTCTCACCCTTTTCGCCGCTGATCTGGCCCAACAAAAATCCGATATCAAGGATCTTGGGTTTCGCCAAAGTAAGCCTGGTATGGCGCAAGCCTTGAAAGATTTTTTTGGGAAAACATCAGACCGCCCCAGGCGCTGTCTTTCTGTCACAAGTCGTTGACTATGCCCAGAAAAATGTATCCCTGGATGCGGACGAGATTGTGTTTCAGCTGGTTGACGGTATCCAGGCCGATTTGTATCCGGATCCTCCCCGCATATTTCAGGTTACCGAAGAAATTGTCGGTAAATATCTCGACCGAGTTGTCTTTTCTGGAGCCCCGCCTCAGGGGAAGTTTCACCTGTTCGCCACCGAAGGCGCCACGGCAGCGATGATTTACATATTCAATTTCCTCAGGGAAAACATGATTCTCAACCCTGGGGACAAAGTGGCCATTGTCACCCCGGTTTTTCTCCTTACTTGGAGCTGCCCGTACTCAAGGATTACGCAATGGAAACGGTGTATATCCGCGGCAGTGAGGAGATGGGGTGGCAGGTGCCGGATTCCGAAGTCGCAAAATTGAAAGATCACCTGGTAAAGGCTCTGTACATGGTCAATCCAACCAACCCGACCTCGGTCTCTTTGGATGCCGATACGGTCAAACGCATGGCCGCAACTATCCGGACCCATAACCCCGTATGGTCATTATCTCTGACACGGTTTATGCAAGTTTTGTAGAGGAATTCAATACGATTGGCAAAGAATTACCCGAGAACATCTTGGGGGTATATTCCTATTCCAAATACTTCGGGGTTACCGGTTGGCGTTTGGGGGGAGTGATGGTGCATGAAAACTGCATCATCAACCGACTGATTAAACAGCTGCCCAAGGCCAAACAGGCCCAGCTGGATCTACGGTATCGCCTGATTATCACCAAACCGGGGGATATCCGGGCCCCAGTAAGTAGCCATGTGCTTGTTTTCATTGTATGAACTCATCGACACCCAGTGTGCCTATAAAAAATCCATCATGGACATCCTCAAAAAGCGATGGACGGCTCTCTACGGTGCATTGGGTATTCCCGAGCCCAGTGGTAAGAACCTGACCCGCTCTATGCCCTGATAGACCTGAAAATAATGGCCGCCAAAATGTACGGTCCCGAATTCAGCAAGCAGCTCAGCCAGGGACATTCTCTGGAGTTCCTCTTCAAATTGGCAGAAGAGCACCGCACCGTATGCTTGCCCGGCGAGGGCTTTGCCGGGCAAGCTTGGTCCATTCGGGTGGCCCTGGCCAATATTGATGAAATAGATTGCCGCAATGTCGGCCTGGCCATTGTGGCGGTCATGAAAGACTACAAAAAATCCATGAATGCCTGATAAGAAAGATGGGCTCGTAAAAAGTTCATCAGATTTTGAGAGATGGCTAGGTAACCACCGATATACAAGGAGAATTTTTTTTTCAGGCGCGAAGGCATACCTAAGGTATGTCGAGGGGCGGGGAAAACGCTGCGACGTAGTCGATGGATTTTTTTACCACGCCCATCTTCGCGTCGACCATGGGGCTGAGTGTGGTCATGCCGTTCTCTTGGCTCTGGGCAACCTATCTGCACTGATGGTCGCAAGGCACGCAGAGTCAGCAGGACACAATTGGCCTTTGCCTTTTTGACTCAATCGAGGATGAAATACAAAAGGTTCTTATGTTAGTGGGGTTGTAGCGGTTCCAGATAACGGGGTAACTGCTCGAAATAGCGTCCGACCTCTTGTGGTTGGTGGGCATCCGAGCCTGCCTGCAAAGGAATGTCGCGGGCAAGGGCCTCGGTGATGATCCAGGGGGCGGGAAAGGCTGAGCCCCGGTAATCAAATCCCGAGGTGTTGATCTCCAGGGCTAAACCGCGCGCTTTAACTTTATCCAGGAGCTGCGCGATCTGCGCTTTATGCTCGTCGTTGAAACAAATACCAGGCAAATGGCGGAGGACTGCATCCAGGTGGCAGAGTACGTCACAGTCTACACTCGCAACCGCCGTGGTCAGGGTCTTGAAATAAGTGGACACCACCGCATCTGCGCCCAACTCGGCTAAACGGTCCAGGCTCTGGGCTTTACGGCTCAGCAAGTTGAGGTGACGCCCCTCATGGAGATGGAAATGGCAGGAAAGCCCTATCCGCTCAATGGGGAAATGGGCGAGCCGTTGTTGAATCAGGGCGAATGCCCGGGGATTAAAGCCCATCTCCACCCCAAGGCGTATCTCGATCTTGCCTCTGTAGCATTGCTTCAGCCGGCTCCCTTCCTCAAAATAGTAGATGAAAGCCTTGTCCTCCAGCCAGCAAGGAGGCTGGTAGACGATTTCGGTTTCCAAATGTTCGAGGAAGCAGACGGTCTTCAGGCCGCGCTGGATCGCTTCGACTACATACTCTTCCATCTCGCCCACCGCATGGTTGCACAGGCGAGTATGGACATGGCCGTCAAAGGTGGTGTCAATCAGGGAAGACATGGATAAGGAACAACAGTAGAGATGGTGGGTGAAAAAGCGTCTCGGAGATCAGGCGTTACCACGGGGGAAAAAATGAAGGACACCGTCGATATCTGATGTGTCGCAGATATCACCGATTTCCATGTCAAAGTCGAAAAAACCGCCCACCCCGTCCATCTCCACGGAAAAAGTAGGGCCATCCGGGAGATGGTAGATGAGAGTGTCGACTTTACTGAGATCTATAGGGTTTGTGAAAAATCGTTTCATGGCCATTATATTACTAAGAAGGATTGTTGCTTGTCTCTTAGCAGGTTTAGATAAGAAAAGACATAAAATACGCCGTGGAGCGCACGCTTTTTCGACTTTCGTAGAGGTGGCTTCGTTTCGGGCAGAAAAGCTGTTTTTTTGAGAAAAGTACACCACTTTGTGGAGTAAACAGGGACAAACTGAGGGGCCCAACCTTGATAGGGTTTGACAGCGGGGAAGTGCATGGTATTATGACCAGTTCCGATGCTGCCCTCACCTGGGCCTGAAGATATCTTTGAATCCGCACCGCGAGGTACCCCATGGCGAATGATAAATATATTGAGACCGAATCTGAATTTTTCAAGGCAACCGACAGAAATCCTTCCAATATCCTGCCGGAGAAACTGACGCTTACATCTGCGCTGCAGTTTGATTGTCACCCCGGCGTCAGTTGCTTCACAGCCTGCTGTCATAACATCAAAATTATTCTTACCCCTTATGACATCCTGGTTCTGCGTACGCGGTTAGGGATTCCGGCTCATGAGTTCATTACCGAGTACACCCAACCAACCTATCTAGAGAAAACCGATATGCCCGGCGTTCAGTTGAAGCTGCGCGGAGAGAAAAATGGCTGTCCTTTTGTGACTCCCGAAGGCTGTACGGTCTACACCGACCGCCCCTCTGCCTGTCGCTATTATCCGGTCGGCATGGCTGACTTCCACGAGGGCGGCACCAACGATGCCGAAGAGGACAAGTTTTTCTTTTTGGTCAAAGAACCGCACTGTAAGGGACACGAAGAACCCAAAAAGTGGACCATCGGCGAATGGCGGGCCGATCAGGGGGTGGATCTGCGTGACGAAATGAACAAGGAATGGCTGCGGCTGGTCATGCGCCGTAAATCCTTCGGCCTGCAGGCAACTCTGAGTGATGCGGCCAAACGGATGTTCTTCATGGCCTCCACCGATCTGGACACCTTCCGGAGCTTTATCTTTAGCAGCTCCTTTTTGGATACCTATGAAGTGGATGAGGAAACCTTGGCTAAAATCAAGGAAGACGATGTCGAACTGATGCACTTCTCTTTTAAATATCTGGCCAATACCCTGTTCGGCGCACCGGGGCTGAAGATCAAGGAAGACAAGATCAAGGCCAAGGTCGAGGAGATTAAAAAGCGGCAGGATGAGTCTATGCTTGAAGCTGAAAAAGAATACTTGGAACTCAAGGCTGAGCGTGAGCGCCTGCGCAAGGAGAGCGAAGCCGGCAACAAATAAGTAAAGCCGGAAGGAGTTGGTTAAAGGGGTTCTGTAGAGAGCCCCTTTTTTTATTGACTTCCGCAGGCAAGCGTCTGCCTAAAAACGAAAAAGCCCTGCCGGTTTCCCGGCAGGGCTTTTTTTACTTCAGAGGCTTGAGGTCGAATTATTCGACATCAAGCGCCTTGGCCCAACCTTTGAGCAGTTTCCAAGCTTTGTCTACGTCTTTTTGCGACGCAGCCATCAACTGTTCAGCATGCTCCGGATTGGACAGCTTCAGCATCCGGTAACGGTTCTCGTTGAGTGCATAATCGGCAAAGCTGATGGTCGGTTCCTTGGAATCGATGATCATCGGGTTTTTGCCCTCGGCCTCAAGGTCAGGGTTGTAGCGGAACAGTGACCAGTGACCACACTCAACCGCTTTCTTCTGTTGCTCCAGACCCATAGCCATGTTGATGCCATGGTTGATGCAGTGTGCATAGGCGATGATCAAGGACGGTCCATCATAAGCCTCAGCTTCCTGGATGGCCTTGATTGCCTGCTGCGGATTGGCACCGATGGAGATACGGGCAACGTACACGGTACCGAAGGTGGAGAAGATCAGTCCCATGTTCTTCTTAGGAGCGTCCTTACCACCGGCTGCAAATTGTGCAACCGCCGCACGCGGGGTAGACTTGGACATCTGACCACCGGTGTTGGAGTAGACCTCGGTGTCCATAACCAGGATGTTGATGTTCTTGCCGGAGGCGAGAACGTGATCAACACCGCCGTATCCGATATCATACGCCCAACCGTCACCACCGATAATCCAGACGGATTTCTTCACCAGATAGTCGGCTACATGGTAGAGGCGTTTGGCAATGACACTTGCTTTTCCTTCAAGAGCTGCCTTCAATTCGGCAACACGGCCACGCTGGGCCTCGATCTCGGCTTGATCTTTCTGCGCTGCATTGACCAAAGCATCTGCAAGTTCCTTGGTCATCAGTCCTTCAGCTACAGCAGGTTCAAGCAGTTCGATCGCTTGGCTGGCCAGTTTGTCAACGGCCTGACGCATACCCAAACCGTGCTCGGCGTTATCCTCGAACAGGGAGTTGGACCATGCCGGTCCGCGACCGTCTTCGCGTTTACAGTACGGGGTGGTGGGCAGGTTACCGGAGTAGATGGAAGAACAACCGGTGGCATTGGATGCGAGCATCCGATCGCCGATCATCTGGGTAACGAGCTTGATGTACGGGGTCTCGCCGCAACCTGCACAGGCGCCGGAGAACTCGAACAGCGGACGTTTGAACTGGCTGCCCTTGATGGTGCCAACATTGATCAGGCTGTCGTCAACCTCAGGCAGGGCCAGGAAGGTCTTCCAGTTTTTGCTCGACTCTTGTTTGAGCTCTTCGGTGTTCGTGGCCATGGATAGCGCGCGAATCTCGGTCTTGTTGCCTTCGGCGTCTTTCTTGCGTGCCGGGCAAACGGTAACACAGAGCGTACAACCACAGCAGTCAGAGGTAGAGACCTGCATGGTGAACTTCATGCCTTTGAACTCTTTACCTACTGCGTCAGCGGTCTTAAAGGAGGCATCGGCACCGGCGGCTGCAAGAGCCTCGGGGGTGGCAACCTTCATACGGATACAAGCGTGCGGGCAAACCAACGAACAGCGACCACACTGGATACAGGTCTCTGCATCCCAGGAGGAAACCTGAACCGCGATGTTCCGTTTTTCCCATTGGGTGGTGGCGGTGGGCCAGCGACCGTCGTTGGGGAACTCGGAAACCGCAATGTCCTCACCATGTCCTTCCATCATTTGGGCGGTGACGTTTTTGACGAAATCAGGCGCGTCTGCCGGAACGATTGGCGGCATTTCATGGCCGGTGATGGTTGTAGGAACGGTAACCTCAACAATGTTCTCTATGGCACCGTCAACTGCGCCATAGTTCATGTTGACGACCTTGTCGCCTTTGATGCCATAGGTCTTTTTGATCGCTTTTTTGATCGAGGCAATGGCCTCGTCTTTGCTGATGATGCCGGAGATAGCAAAGAAGGCGGTCTGCATGATCATGTTGATGCGTGCACCCAGGCCCAGAGCCAGGCCGAGCTTGATTGCATCGATGATGTAGAATTTAACCTTCTTCTCGATCATCTGTTTCTGCACCAGGGCAGGCAGGTGATTCCAGATCTCGTCCTTGGTGAAGGTGGTGGTCAGGAGGAAGGTACCATTAGGCTCAATGTTGGCCAGCATGTCATAGGTGTTCAAAAACGCCGGGTTATGACAAGCGATGAAGTTGGCCTTGTTGATCAGGTACGGGGCAATAATCTGGTTCTTGCCGAAACGCAGATGCGAAACGGTCATGGAACCGGACTTCTTGGAGTCGTAAACAAAGTACCCCTGAGCAGAGTTCTCGGTCTCGGTGCCGATGATTTTGATGGTGTTCTTGTTGGCACCAACGGTACCGTCGGAGCCCAGACCATAGAACAGAGCGCGGTATACGTCGGAACCCTCGATGTTGTAGTTCTTGTCGTATTTGAGGCTGGTGAAGGTTACGTCATCGTTCGGGCCGACACAGAATTTTTTCTTCGGAGCGAGCAATGCCATGTTGTCAAAAACTGCCTTAACCATGGCTGGGGTGAACTCGGCGGAACCCAGACCGTAACGACCGTTGAGAATAACCGGGATCATCATGGTGGGGTTGGCTTCAGCTGCCTCAGTCACGGCGGCGCGGACGTCAAGGTAAAGAGGATCGCCGTTGGAACCAGGCTCTTTGGTACGATCCAGTACGGTGATGCGCTCTACGGTCGGCGGCAGGGCGTTGACCATGGCGACTGCATCAAACGGACGGAACAGGCGAACGATAACCAGACCGATGTTTTTACCCTCGGTAATCAGGTGCTCGACGGTGGAAGCCACGGTCAATGCACCAGAACCCATGATAACGATGACGTCGGTTGCATCCGGTGCGCCGATGTAATCAAACAGGTGGTACTGACGACCGGTAAGGGCGGCGAACTTGTCCATGGTGGACTGAACGATTCCCGGGATGGCGTCATAGAACTTATTTACAGTCTCACGGCCGGTGAAATAGACGTCAGGATTCTGAGCGGTACCACCGATGGTCGGGCGATCCGGAGTCAGGGCGCGCTCGCGGTGAGCGACAACCAGATCCTCGTCGATGATGGCGCGCATATCGTCTTCGGTCAACTGCTCGATCTTCATAACCTCATGAGAGGTACGGAAACCGTCGAAGAAATGCAGGAACGGGATACGCGAGGCCAGGGTGGCCTGGGTGGAAATCAGGGCAAAATCCTGTGCTTCCTGAACATCCTGGGAGCAGAGCATAGCCCAACCAGTCTGGCGAGCGGCCATGACGTCCCCGTGGTCGCCGAAGATCGAAAGACCCTGGCAGGCGATAGCGCGTGCAGTAACATGAAAGACGGTGGGGGTTAACTCACCGGCAATCTTGTACATATTGGGGACCATCAGCAAGAGGCCCTGGGATGCGGTAAAGGTGGTACACAGGGCACCAGCACTCAGGGAACCATGGATGGAACCGGCAACACCGGCCTCAGATTGCATTTGGGAGATAACCGGGATGGAACCCCAAATATTTTTTTGTTTGGCGTTGGCTTTTGCGTCGGACTCGGCAGCCATCGGTGAGGATGGCGTAATGGGATAGATTGTTATGACTTCACTTGTGGCATACGCTACGTGCGTACATGCCTGGTTTCCGTCAATAGTGACCATTTTTCGCGACATAAGATCATTCTCCTTACACGGTGGTTGGTGTTCTCCGACAGCTCTCTGTCGGAAACGGTTAAGACGAACGCTATGGAAAAGGTTCTGTAGAACCTAATAAGTGTACTTACCCGCTTTGGTCCTTTGTGGTGTGATGGGTATTTTTACGATAGGGATACCTCAAAGGGGCGATGGAAGGAAGCGCAATGGAACATGCTTGCGCCAAAAGATGCGGTGCCGGCGTTGACTGTCGGGAAACCGCAAAAGACAATGGGTGTTTCCTTCCGGTTTATAACGAAACCCCGCCCGATTACGGAGCGGTTAAGTTTCAACTATAGGATAAAACTTCATTAAGCCGCCGATGGCAGCCAGGGTAATGAATTAGTATTCAGTCAATGCGGTCGCCACGATAAACTAAAATAGATCATTATGCAATCTTAAAGCGTTGGCGAAAAAGGGGGGCGGTTCTGCTAGGTTGTCGATTTTTGGGCAGGAGATGAGGGCCTGCAAAACCCGGTCGACGGAGGGCAAACAGCACAAAAGGCATCGACAGCGTTGGACCTGCATTGGTCAGAGACCTATCAAGTCGGAAGCAAAGGTAGATTTTACCTGCGATTAAGAAAAATAGCGTCGTAAAAACTTCGATATACTGCGGCGCAGCAGTCCTTCCGACACTCGGCATCCCTGTCGTATGCCTTCGCCCCGGGTAAAGTGGGGTTCCTTGTCTCGCTTTGTTTTACCGAGCAATCTCTCAGGCGTTGGACTTTTTTCGAGACCATCGAGAAAACAATACGTTTACTTGCCCAGTTCGTCGGGTTCTTCCAGGAGCAGGTGTTTGATTTTTTCGTAAAGCGATTCCGGAAGAGCATCGTCGAACATGAACTGTTCCGCCTCTTCACCGGTGATGCTTGCCTTGATGTCTTCAGGCAGGGATCGTAAAAAAGCCACTTTTTCGGGATCGGGTTTTCTGTTTTTAGACATGGTGGATCTCTTTATTTTGTTGGCTGGGACAGGTGCTATTACCGCTAGCGCTTAACAGAGCAATGGCCCGTATCATACACAACTTGTCGCCTAAGGAGAAGGGGGCGAACCAACCGATAACAACTCCCCGTCTTCAAGCACCTTCTTCAACAGGAGAGCTAGATCCTTCAAGATCAGAGGTTTCATGGCGAATCCCTTGATTCCGAGAGCCTTTGATTTTTCCTCCGAAATGATGCTGCTGTAACCGGTGCAGAGTATAATCGGTAGGTCGGGGCGGATTTGTAATAATCGCTGTGCAAGGACGCTTCCGGTCATCCCGGGCATGGTTTGATCCGTTATCACGGCGTCAAAAAATGATGGCTGGCTTTGAAACAGGCGGAGCGCTTCCTCGCTACTGGTTACAGCCTTTGGTTGATAGCCAAGGCTTTCAAGCATGGTTCGACCAAGTTCGGCGATCATCACTTCGTCATCGACGTACAGAATTTTTCCTTTACCCCGGGGGAGGCTTGTTACAAGAAATTCATTTTCGGTGGGCTGTTCTTGGTGAGCGGGGAAGAAAACACGGAAAGTCGTGCCATTTCCTACCTTGCTCTCACAGGTGACGAATCCGCCGAAACTGGTCACCAAACCGAGAACAATGGACAACCCCATGCCCGATCCTTTCCCTATTCCTTTCGTGGTAAAATAGGGGTCGAATATTTTATCTATCGTCTCCGTTGGAATACCGACGCCGGAGTCGCGAACGATTAATTGGATAAAAGCACCTGGTTGTATTTCGGGATGCAGTACTAGTTCTTGCCGGGAGAGTCGGGATTGGAGCAGGGAAATCTCAAGTTCGCCTCCTGTTTCTTCCATTGCATGCGCGGCATTCACGCATAAATTCATCAGAATTTGTTGCACTTGGGTGGGGTTTGCGTAGATGTTGTCAGTTCTCTGGTCACGATGATGGATGATCGTGATTGTGGAAGGTAACGAAGGGCGTAAGAGGTTGAGTGTTTCCTTGATCACGATCGCAGGTTGCATGATGATGCGGTCGCTGGGATTCTTGCGGCTAAACATGAGGATTTGTTTAACGAGTTGCGTGGCTCTCTCTCCCGCTTCCAATACTCTGTCAAGATATTGGGCAAGTTTTAAACCATTGGGACAGGCATGTCGCGCCATTTGAGAATACCCGAGAATAGCACTAAGAATGTTGTTGAAATCATGCGCAATACCTCCGGCAAGAGTGCCGAGAGCTTCCATTTTTTGCACCTGGACCAGTGTGTCCTGTAACCGTTTTGTTTCCAACTCGGCCCGTATGTTTTCGGTCACGTCCCGGGAAAAACTGGCCACTTGAATAACTTGGCCCTGATCGTCCAAAATGGGATAGAGGCGAATATGGTAATGTTTGTCCTGTCGTATTTCATCGTATTCAACAAGGCTTCTCTCTTGCAAAATTTGATCAATGGCCTTGGCGCGAATGGTGGATGCTTCCTGTGAGAGAAAGTCGAAGATATTTTTCCCGCGCATGGCTTTCTTGCTCAGGTGACGCCGCAGCGCCGCATTATTGTTCAGATCCAAAATCATTCCGTCCGGTTTGACCAGCATGACCGAGTCCGAAGTGGCATTGAAAAGAGCCTTGAACCAGGAGATGTTTTTTTTGAGTTTCTCCTCCATCTGTTTTTTGTAGGTAATGTCCCGGATCGTTTCGATGGCACCGACGATCCCGCCATTTTGATCGCGCAATGGCGAGGCTTTGGCAAAGACCCACGCCCCCGTGCCCCCATACAGCGAGTCGCATAACACCTCGGTAGTGAGCGTGTCCCCTTCTCGGACAACCTGCGGATAGCGGGCCTTGATATCTTTGTCTTCGGCAAAAATCAGGTCGATTAATTGCGGCCTGGGTTCATTGTAAAAGGGCACAGAATACGCATAGTCGCTCTGACCAATCATATCCCCGGCGGTCAGGCCCGTCATCTGCTCCATAGCCTTGTTCCAGATAATAATCCGCCCGGTGTGGTCAATGGCCATGGTTGCATCGGGTAGGAAATTAATAATGTCGTTTAGCTGTTTTCGTTTTTCCCGCAAGGCATCTTCTGCCTGTTTTCGCAGCAAAGCTGCACCGATATGCGCAGCGATTCCTTCCAACGTGGCGATCGTGTCGGCGGTGAAACGGTCTTTTCGTTTGTCGTTGAAATGAAGAAGTCCAATGATCATCTCTTGGTTGCGAATTGGAATAAGGGCCATGGATGCGTATTGGTGCTGTATACAAACATTGCGTGGTTTGAAGCGTGGATCTTGGGCTGCGGGTAATTCGGCGAGTGGAAAGGAGTCGTTGGTCCAAAAACTGCCGCCAGGACTAAAAAATGGACTTTTGGGGTCAGCATTGCCGGTAATGACCAACCCGCAGGTGCATTCCAGGAGAACCTTGCCCTGCTCATCGCGGCAGACGGTGTTCTCCAGATCGCGGCCTATCAGCGTATTTTCCTTGAGATGAAAGTCTGCGGGAAATCCTCGTTGGGCCAGATAGGGGAAATCCTCGCCGTCTTGCAGACGAATGCCGACAGCATCGAAGCCGGTACGGTTTTTTAAGATATCGAGCACCTGATGAATGGATTCGTTCAGCGGATCCGGTTCATTGAGGACGTGGAGAATTTCACGGCCCATTTCACGGTACGCTTCTATACGCTTCCGTTCGGTAATATCCTTGGAGGAACAGAGGGTAGAAACGACAGACCCTTCCTCATTGAATACAGGGGTAATGCTGGTGAGATAGCACTTTTCCCGATCAACTGGGCATAAGGATAATTCAATAACTTGCTCGCTTTTGGTCCTTTGAGCTTCGCGGAGGTGGGAGATAAATATTTCAGCTTCTCCAGAAGGGACGATATCGTCAATGGTGCTGCCGATGATGTCCGTCTCGGGCCTGCCTATCTCGCGGGCGAAGGCTGAGTTGACGTATTTGAAACGGTGGTTCGGAGAGCAGGAACAAATCAAGTCAGATGTTTTTTCCAGAAGAATATGCCGTTTTTCTTCACTTAATTTGAGTTCTTTGATTTTTTGGGCGAGTGTACCCTGCATGTTGAGCATGCGTTGGCCAACGTTGAGACGAGCCAGCAGCTCTCCGGTATCAAACGGCTTGGGGAGATAGTCGTCCGCGCCAGCATCCAAACCTTGCACGATGTTCGATTTTTCGCTTTTGGCTGTCAAGAGGATCAGGTAAGGGGGATAATCGGTTGGCAGGGAACGGATGCGTTGAACAACCTCGATTCCGCTCATAACCGGCATCATCCAATCCAAAATGATCATCCGCGGAGCATTTTCTTGCTGTAATGCGTTCCACGCCTCTCCCCCATCCTTTGTTTCTATGACCTCATGCCCTTTTTTTTTCAGAATGCCGATCAAGGCTAGACGGGAAGTCAAATCATCTTCAGCGATCAGGACACGCATGTCGTCTTTCCTCTGGTGGGCAGCTCTTGGCTGATCACGCAATTGCGGCCGTTGTTCTTGGCCTGATAGAGGGCCTGATCGGCTGATTCCAGGACCTGGTCCAAAGAATACCCAGGCATTGCGCAGGTGACGCCAATGCTCAATGTGCAGGCAAGTTCTCCGGATTTTGTCGAAATGGAGGTTTGTTGCACGCAGGCGCGCAATCGTTCAAAGAGGCGGAGGTGGTCTTCTTTTGAGGCAATGGGGGCGACAAATAAAAATTCTTCGCCGCCGATGCGGCCAACGGTATCATGCTCTCCGGCTACCTGTTGGAAGAGTCGAGCTATGCCACAAAGAATGTCGTCACCGGTTTGGTGCCCGTAGACATCGTTGAATCGTTTGAAATAATCAATATCCCCCATGCCAACGGCCAATAATCCCCGTTGGCGTTCCAAGCTGGCCAGTTCGCGATGCAGCCGGTCGAGAATGGCCCGACGATTGAGCAGACCGGTTAACGGATCATGGGTTGCCTGATGGTGTAACAATTCCCGGTGAGCATGCAAGGCGTCCTGCATCTCAACCAACCTTCGGCCAACCTCGATCCGGGCGCGCAATTCACCGGGATCAAAAGGCTTGGCCAAATAGTCATCAGCTCCGGCCTCGAGCCCTGCAATGATGTCGGATTTTTCATCCCTGGCGGTGAGAAGGATAATATAAGGCGGCCGTTCAGTCGCCAGTGAGCGAATCCTCCGAACGACTTCCAGGCCGTCCAGTTCCGGCATCATCCAGTCGAGAATAGCCAGGCGGGGAGCGTTGGCCTGCTGTAACGTTTGCAGCGCTTCGACGCCGTTGGCCGTCACCACCGTTTGGTACCCGTTTTTTTGCAATACTCCTCGCAGAGCGATACGGGAGGCAACATCGTCTTCAGCAATTAAGATACGCATTGGAATTCTCTTGGTCTTCTGATGTGATTGGAACGACTACTACTTCTCTGAGGAGGGCTTCCTTGAGCCGGTGAAATTCTTTTTCTATGTGGCTGACACCCTCCCGCATGACTGCGGCGTTGCCGGACAAGCAGGCTTTTTCTACGTCCATGGCTGCGTCATGGAGCATCTCTGCCGACACATTGCCAGCCGCGCCCTTGATCGTATGCGCCTGTCGCGCAATACCGGAAAGATCACCGTCTGCAAGAAAGGCGTTGAGCCGTTCTATCTGCTGAGGAATATCGGTCAGAAACCCTTCGACCACCTCCTGGGAGAGAGCCTCATCATCCATGAATCGCTTGAGCATTGTTTTCTTGTTGAAGACTGCGCGGCTCTTCTTTTTCGCAACAGGA
Organism: Desulfobulbus sp.; assembly: GCA_028684915.1. Next base: position 41,866 of record JAQUEZ010000012.1, on the reverse strand, counting down.
GCGCTTGATTCCCGATTTTGACGAATGGGGCTCAGAAGGCGTTCGGCCTCGTTGCCTTGCGGAAGCCACCGCTCCAAGACACTGGCCAAGGATTCCGATGACACCGGTTTTGAGATGTAATCACTCATCCCTATTTCCAGGCAACGATCTCGATCACCTTGCTGGGCATGTGCGGTCATGGCTATAACGGGCACCTGCTGATTGAGCACTTCGGACTGCGGATCCCGTATGCGGCGCGTCGCTTCAAATCCATCCATTTCGGGCATCTGCACGTCCATTAATACCAGCGTGTAAGGGATGGTTTTCAGCGCATTCAATGCTTCCTCTCCGTTTGCTACGGCATCGGAACGTAAACCCAGTTTTTTGAGAATTGCCTGGGCGACATGTTGATTGGTGATATTATCGTCGGCGACAAGAATGCGGATTTTTCGACCATCGAAGCAGGGCTGAGACTCTCGAGCCGTATACCGGGTGATGATGGGCGGTTTGGCCGTAATTTCATCAGCGGTTTCGGCCAAGGCCAGGGCGAGAACGGTTTTCAGCTCCTGATGACGTATCGGCTTTGTGGCATAGGCGGAGAACCCGATTTCTTCAAAGCGCCGGGCGTCACCGCGAATCCCCAGGGATGTCAGCATAACCATTTTCGTGTTCGATATTTGGGGGTTGTGTTTTATAGCCGTTCCAAGTGTTTCTCCATCCATTTTCGGCATCTGCATATCAATAATCGCAACCCGGAAAGGATCGCCTTCAGCTACGGCTTGGCGAAGAGCCGCAAGAGCTCCTTCTCCATCCTCGGCTTGGCTAGGCCGCATGCCCCAGGTGGCGAGACGGGGAACTTGGATATCACGGTTGGTGGCATTGTCATCGACAATTAACACTCGGACCCCCTGAAGATCTGCTGGGACAGGCGTTTCTCGCGGGCTCATTTGTTTTCGTTTGTCCAGTCGCACCGAAAACCAAAATTCCGCGCCCTTGCCCTCTTCGCTGAGAACGCCAATCTCTCCATCCATCAATTCGACCAATTGTTTTGAGATAGCCAGACCTAATCCCGTACCGCCGTATTGCCTGGTTGTCGAGGCATCAACTTGGGTGAATTTATCAAAAAGTTGGTTGTGTTTATTCTCGGGGATCCCGATGCCGGTATCATGAACTGAGAAACGAATCAGCACATGGTGGTCATCTTCTTCAAGTAACTTCGTTTTAATCGCTACTTCCCCTTGGTGGGTGAATTTAATGGCATTGCCTACGAGGTTGGTCAGAATCTGTCGTAAACGGCCAGGGTCTCCGCGAAGAGCGTCGGGAATCGTCGGGTCGGGGGAACACAGTAATTCCAGCCCTTTTTCATGAGCGCGCACCGCCAATGTCGCGACAAAATCGTCCAAAAGGGATGTCAGTTCGAAATCCAGTATTTCCAGATCCAATTTTCCCGCCTCGATTTTGGAAAAATCGAGAATGTCATTAACCAAAGTAAGGAGCAACTCGCTGCTTTCGCGGACTATTTCTGCATAACTTCGTTGCTCGTCATCCAAATTCGTCTCAAGCAACAGGCCCGTCATCCCGATGACCCCATTCATAGGGGTTCGTATTTCATGACTCATGTTCGCCAGGAATTCGCTTTTGGCGACGCTGGCGCTTTCGGCCTGCGCCGCCATGGCATTGGCCCGTTCGGTGGTTTCCCTGAGTTGTTTATTGGTCCGCATTATTTCGGCTTCCGCCTGTTTGCGTTCGGTGATATCGATACCGGTAAAGGTCACGCCGGCAACGATGTTTTCAGGATCGATATAGGAGGAACTCATGAGCACATTGATTATTCGCCCATCTTTTCGTTTCCAGCATGTTTCGATAATGCCAGTACCCATGTCATTGATCAGCCTGCAGGTTTCGATGCCCACGAACTTGTAATCATCGTAACTGGGATAGAGGATCTGGCTGTTTTTTCCTAGAAGTTCTTCCTTGCTATAACCGGTCATTGCGCAAAGAGAGTCATTGGCCGTAACAATCACCCTGTTGCTCACAACGCCAATGCCGACAGGGGCGGCCCGAAAAACGCTTTGGAGGAATTTTTCGTTATTTCTGATCAATTCATCCGCTGTTTTCTGTTCGGTTATGTCGGTAAAGACTGTGGCGAAACGATTGCCGCATAACCGGTATGCGTGGATGCGTACGTGTCTTGCCAACGATTCGATGTATTGTTCTATACTGGTTGGTTGACCCGTGGCGACCACTTGGGCAAACACTTCGATCAGAGAGGATTTTTCGATTCCCGGCAGGCATTCCGAAGCCCGACGGTGAAGAACCTTGTCAGCCCCCAGCCCCGTATGCTTGGTAAAGGCTGGGTTGGCGCTCCGAAAAATATAGTCTGTCGGATTCCCGGCCTCGTCGAACACAAGATCCTGGGACGCAACGGCGGACACCGCATGTTCGATGAGTAAACGATATTTTTCCTCGCTCTCCCTCAATCCCGTTTGTTGGAGAAGGATGCCCGTGTCGGCACGACGAAGCAGCACATGCGTAAAGCCGAACAAGACCGCCAACAGCACCGCCGCAGTCATGGTTCCCAAAGAAAGAATGCGGTGAAATCTGGCCTTTTCGAAGGTGATGTCCTCAAAGAGCAGCAGATCGAGAAGGCCTTCCTCAGAGTTGTTGTTGAGGGATGTTGAAAAGACGAGCCAATCCTTGCCATTGTGCGTTACTTCTGCTTGCGTGGCTTCACCGGATGACGACTCGTGTCGCAGAATTTTTCGGGTAACCGGCGCGAGTTCATCCAGGAGTTTTTTTTGTGAGGCGTATAGCAAAAGATTGTTGGGGGCCCCTTCTTTATTAGCGGTGTTGGGTCGGATTGTCGCGTCGTTCTGTTGCGGTTGCTGCACCGGCATATCGTGACGAATGGAGAGCGCTAGTTCGAGGCGGGAGTTCCCCCGGATCTCCTGCAGGATTTCTGCAACATCCTGCTCTAATTGGAGGCGTCCAGCCAGATTGCCGTTCACAAAAACCGGATAATCAACATTGAGAGCGCATCTTCCGCTTGGATCCACCCACACACCAAAGGTCATCTGTTCTCTTTGGCCAGTCTCAAACATCGCAGCCGGTCTGATCTCTTTGTCTTGAGGAGATTGTAGGGGGCGGCAGAGATCGACGCCGTTGCTGTCGCGTAGGGAAATACTTTTGAGACGGTGCTGCTGTTGCAATGGTGAGAACAACGTTTCCAACGTAGTGCGGCACCCGGGAACCGCCTGTTCACGAAAAATGTTCTGAAGGTCTTTGTCCCTTGCCAGGGACTGGGTAGCTTCGAGTAAATCGTGCAAGTGTCGATCGAGCCCAGTCTTCCATTGCCGATGAACGCTCTGTTTCGTATTCAATACATTACTGGTGAGTTGTGATTGATATTGGGTCCATAACAATATCCCGCCAACAACTATGAGAAGAGCCGCCATCCCAACTATCGGGAAAAATAGGCGGCGGAGAACCCGGCGTGGCGGAGATGGAAGGCGTTGGCGGGTCCCAGCCAACACCGCAATAACGCCGATAAAGAGGATCAACACCAGCCCCATGGGCAAGGAAGCCTTGGCAGCAATATCCCATTTCCAGAACTTGGTTTCGATGTCCATCCCGATAACGGCAACAACCGCATCGGTAACCGGAGAAATGATCGGAGCAAAGATGGTGGTCGTTGATGGCTGCAGACCTGCCGAAGCCTGTTCAATGCCTTCTTTCCCGAATGTGAAGGCATCCAGCAGGGTTTGGGAGGTAGAGGGACGCTTGGTGCCAGGGGGGAGTCCTTTTTGAGCATTGCCCTGATATGTATCAACAAAATAAAAGACCTTGTTTCCTGGTACGGTTCCCAACAAGTAAAAAGACCGGCAGAAAGGGTTGGCCGAACACACTGCGCCAAGTTGTTCTTTGAGACGTTGGTAGTGAGGGCTGGACAGGTCTTCCGGCGTTCCTTTCAGGCCGGCTATTCGATCGGTGTTAATCGCCTGAGCAACTAACTTGACTTGTTGAAGGAGGTCGGAACGCTTTTCTCTGTCCGTCCGTATCGCGGTCCAACTGGTCAGCAGGCCGCCGATCACAATCGATGCGCCAACCAACGCCCAAAATGCGCGCTTGCCAAAGGGGCTGTTGTTGTGTTTTTGCCGAGTATTCATGGGGGTTCGATGTTTTGGGAACGGAAATGAGTGTGGCGGTTTTTGGGATTCTTTCTCTTAAAAACGAAAGGTATTGATCACGCCAAGGAGTTCGTCCGCCAACTGCTGCAGTTTGCCGGCGCTTAATTGAACACTGGTGCTGCTTTGCGATATTTCCCTAGAAGCCATGTTCACCCCGGCAATGTCTTGGGTAATCGTCCCTGCTACCGAGGAACTTTGATTGACATTCTCGTTCACTTCCCCCAGTCCCATGGACGCTTGGGCGATATTACCGGCAATCTCTTGCGTTGCTGTAGACTGTTCCCCGACAGATAGAGATATCGTTGTTGTTATTCTGTTTATTTCATTTATTATTTCAGATATTTGGCTTATTTCAGCCACGGTTGACCGTGTTGTTCCCTGGATCCCTTCGATTTGGTTTTTGATATCCATTGTGGCGGTGGCGGTCTGTTTAGCCAACTCCTTGATTTCATTTGCGACAACGGCAAAACCCTTCCCCGCCTCACCCGCCCTGGCGGCCTCAATGGTTGCGTTGAGTGCCAATAGGTTGGTTTGCTCCGAGATCTCGGTGATGGTTTCTGTCACCTTGCCGATAGCCTCTGCAGCCTGGCCCAATTCGGTCATTTTTTCGGAGGTGTCCGCAGCCTGGAGAACCGCTTTGGAAGAAATGGTATGTGCTTCTTGGGCATTTTGCGCTATCTGACTGATTGTTGCGGTCATTTCTTCGGCAGCGCCGGCAACCATGGTGATATTGGTGGTGGATTGTTCCATGGCGGCCGCCACGTTATTCAGGTTGGCGCTCATTTCCTCGACCGCCGTTGCCACATTGTCCGCGCGGTCGGAGGTTTCTTGCGCATTTTGGGAAAGGTCGGTCGCTATGTTTGCCAGTTCACCTGCGGAACTGTTGACGGAATGGGTGTTTTGGTTGATCTGGCTGATGATGTTTTGCAGTTTTTCAATGAATATATTGAACCAGTGGGCAAGCTCTCCCACTTCGTCTTTGGAGGTTATAGGCAGGCGCATGGTTAGGTCACCTTCGCCTTGGGCAATATCTTTGAGTCCAACCACGGTTTGTTTGATTGGACGGACTATCGCGCTGGCCGCCCAGAAGATAATTCCGCTGGCTGCGAGAATGGAAATGATGCTGATCAAGACAATGGCATTGCGTAGAACAACCGCGCTGGCGAGAAACTCGTCTGCATTTTGCGTAGCCGCAACGCTCCACCCCTTTTGTTTGATCGGAGCGAATCCCGCTACCTTTTCCAGTCCTTTGTACACATAGGATTCGGCCCCATTTTGGCCATCCCGCATGGCTGCGGCTATATGTTGCATGCCAGGCAGTGTTTTCAGGTCCAAACGGAGAATGTTTTGCTCGTCCGGATGGGCGATAATAATGCCGGACGTATTGATCATGAAGCAATATCCTGTCGTTCCGATTTTTTTATTGGAAATGAGATCGGTAAGGGCCTTAACTTTGAGCAAGGCGCCAAAAACGCCGAGGAACGTGCCGTTCTCGCCATGAATCGGACTGCAGAGCAGCATCACGAGTCCGTTGTTGTTTGCAGATCGTTCGATGTCGCCGCTGACGGTCTGCTTGGAATTTTTTGCCGCAGCAAAAAGGGGATGCTGGGACATTTCGAGCCGCTGAAGGCTTGCACCGTCCTCCGTGGCTTCGGCAAAAATGCGGCCATTGGCATCGGTTAAAAAAATGCCTGCATAAGAGGAGTGAAGTTTTTCAAAACGTTTGTGTAAATCGTTGTTCATGGTTGCAATGGACTCACCGGCCCCGTCAATGCCATGTTCGTTGATTTTTTCTGTCGCCATTTGCACCTGGGTGCGCCCTGCGAAGGCACTGGCGAATTTCAATTCACCTTCATACGTCGCGAGAATTTCTGTTGCTGCACCGTTCGCTATCGATTGGGCATTGGCCTTGCTGAGTTGCGTTGCCACCTTGATCGAATTTGTTATGGACACATACCCAGAAATTGCCAGCGGAATAAGAACGAGTAAAATTCCTCCGGCAATGAGCCTGAAACGAATTGATGAAAAATTCATGCGTGTTTTTCTCCGATTTCTTCAACGTGTTTTTTGTCGTTCTCGTAAAAAGCAACGAGGCCGATGTTTCGTACTTTGTCAGTTTTTTTTACGAGCCCATCTTTTTTTGGTGTTCGACGTTTTTTGAAAAAATGATTTTTTCAGAGAGTCGCTCCATGCCAGAGTTCTTGGAGCGTTCCTTAATGCCCTCGATTTCCTCGACCAATTGTTGCAAGGAAAAGGGTTTTTGCATAAAGCCGTCGCAGCGGAGGCGAAATGCCTCGAGCACCATTTTCGTGTCGGCATAGGCGGTCATGAACAGGGTCGGCATATCGGGATACTTATTGCGGAGCAGTATCAGGAACTGTATGCCGTTCATTCCCGGCATCAGGTAATCGGTAACCACCAGATCAATGTTCTGTCCATTATCGTGCAAATATGCCAGCGCCTGCTCTCCGCTGGTTGCCGTTACTACGCAATACCCCCGGTTTTGCAGGCCGATCTGGATCGATTGCAGCAGCATCGCTTCATCGTCGATAATCAAAATATTCATGGCAAAACCGTTGACCTCAAGTTCATTCTTCGCCTATAGACGCATCCCTAAGAGGGTAGGGATGGCTGTTAACTGATTGAATATACGCCGATAAATGAAGAGGTGGATGTCCGAGCTCTTACCCCGGTAGGCGGGTTTTTATGGGCTTTTTGAGGAGATGAATGGCAAGTTGTATGCCATTGAGGAAAGGGAGGGCTGTGTTGCTATCTGGCTGTAATTAATCGTTTTCTTTTGAGCTGGAAATGAGGGGGCGGTTGAGGACTGTCCTGTTTTGGAATGGCATTTGTGGTAAAATGTAAAAATTTCAACGAGTTATTTCGTTGTCCCATTTTGGGAGCATACGCTGTTTTGGCCTATGGATGCGTGCCTTCGTTTTCACCATAAGAAAACAATTTTCGACGAAGTGTATTGATGCCAATGTGTAACAACCGGGCTGTTTGCAGTTTGTTTTTTCCCGTCAAGCGGAAGACCCTTAATATGTATTCTTTTTCAACCGCTGCCAGAGGGAGGATTTCCTCCTCACGGGGAATGGTTTGAGCGAAGCGTTGCTCTCGAGAGATCGCTTTCTGAACATACGCAGGGAGGTGGTGAATGGTTATGGGAGACTGCTTGGCAAGGTTGGCTGCATATTGGACAATCGATTTGAGTTCCCTGATATTTCCCGGGTAATCGTAGGCTTTCAGCAGCATAAGTGTGCTGTCCTCGATTTCGTTAGGATGCTGCCGGTCCAGATACTTGTGGAGAATTGTTGGTACAAGAAGGGCAATATCTTCTTTTCGTTGATGAAGAGGCGGCAAAACGAGCCAGGCACCGCACAAGCGGTAAAAGAGGTCTTTTCGAAAGAGGCCTTGTTCCTGTAAAGGGAAGAGTTCGGTATTGGTGGCGGCAATGAAGCGGACGTCTGCTTTCCGTGGCCTGCTGGTCCCCAGTTTGAAATATTCACCCTCTTGCAGCACCCGTAGTAATTTTCCCTGTAATTCAAGGGGCAAACTACCGATTTCGTCTAAAAACAAGGTCCCTTTGGATGCTGTTTCCAGGAGACCGCAACGATCCTGTACCGCCCCGGTGAACGCTCCTTTGGTGTGCCCATAAAATTCGGATTCGAAAAGGGAGGGGGAGAGTGCGGTCATGTTCACTGGAATGAAGGGTTGGTCGGCGCGTGAACTCGCCTTGTGGATGGCGCGTGCCAGCAGTTCCTTGCCTGTCCCTGTTTCACCGGTGATCAGGATAGGCACCATGCTTGCCGCATGCAATTCCGCCTCCCTGAGGAGACGAAACATCTCTCCGCATTGGGTGGTGATATGGGCAAAGGCTTCCGGATTGGCCAGCTCCGGCTGATTTTTCTGCTTACCGAGTCTGTGGATTTCCAAAAGGTTTTTTCTTTCCAGAGCTTTGAAGATGACGGTCAACAACTCCTCAAGATCGAGTGGTTTGGTTAGATAATTAAAGGCGCCTTCTTTCAGGCATTGCACCGCTGTGCTCGCCTCGTCAGCTGCGGTCACCATGATGCACTCTGTGGTCGGACTGAGGCCTTTAATCTGCGACAATAATTCAGTGCCGCTCATCCCCGGCATGGTGATGTCGAGAATCGCAATATCGAAAGCTTCGCCATGATGAAAAAGGTCCAAGGCCTTTCTCGGGTCAGTTTCAGCCCGGATAAACCGAAATCCACTGATCAGGAGGCCCCGCTCCAAACTCTCGAGAAAATCTTTTTCATCATCCACCAGCAAAACGCGGGAAAGCATGAGCGGCTCCTTTTGTTTCTTGATGACGCCGAGAAAAACGCTACTCCTTGTTTCTCTTCGTTTTTACTTAGGCATCCCTTAGGGTGTGATGGACTTTTTACGAGTCCATCATTATTGATCTGTCATTGAGTTTTCATGAGCACCTGAAAGGTGCTGCCTTTGCCTAATTCACTCGACACCTCGATTCTTCCCCCCAATTCGTTGATCAATTGGTCGCAGATCGTGAGTCCGAGGCCGGTGCCATCACCTGCGGGTTTTTTCGTGTAAAAAGGATCAAATATGCGCAGACGGGTGAGATGATCCATGCCGCATCCGTTATCACGCACTTCAATTACAAGTTCACCCGGCAGGGAATCGTGCATCGAGAGTTTGATGTGGATCTGCGAATCCTCTTTGTCCATGGACTGAACGGCATTGATCAGTAGGTTGACCACGATTTGCTCCAAGGCGAGAGGATCGCTGAGTAACGAGGGGAGTCCCTCGGCCAGATCAGTCGTGAAATGCCTGACCGATTTTTTGATCCGTCCCTGGCAGATATTCACCGCCTTTTCCACCACCCATTTGGCATCAATGTGTTGCTTTTTTCCCTGTCCCCGTTCACGAACAAATTCACGTAGATTGCCGACGATTTGGTTGATCCGCTTGGAACCATGCTCGATATTGTCCAAGAGGGTAAAACAGTCTTGACGAAAATCTGGGTAAGGCCGATTGAAAACCAGCAGGTCGGGCCGGGTGTCGGCATATTGATCCACGATCGGCAGGAGGAATTGGAGGTAAGAGCGGAGGATGGGAATATTGAAAAATATGAAATTATTAGGGTTGTTTATTTCGTGCGCAACGCCGGCGACCAATAATCCCAAGGAGGCCAGTTTTTCTCTTTGGATGAGTTGGCGAGCCATTTTTCGTTCTTCGGTGATATCAAAAATTCGCACGATATAGGCATTGGGAATCCCATTGGAATTCTTTACTTCATCGACCACTATCTGTTCCAGCCTGTCCTGATCCATGCCTCCCTTGCGCTCAAAGACGCCCGAGTACCCCCGCATGGTGGAGAACGGATATTCGCATGTTTCGCAAGGGCTGGTTCTTCCCTTAAAGGCTTCAAAACACCGTTTCCCGATAGCCGTTTCATAGTGGTCGATGCCGTAGTATTCCTTGGCGGCCTTGTTGAGCCGTAACACCCTGAGTTGATAATCAAATAAAATCAAAGGATCGGGCATGCCGTCTATCGCCATGGCCAGTGTGGCCCGGCTGTGCGAAAGTTGCAGTTCGGCCATTTTTCGTGTGGTGATATCAATGACCACTCCGTCGTAGGCGACCAGTTCTCCCGCTGCATCAAATTGGGGGATAATCGTGTCGCTGACCCAGATGATGCGCTTATCCTTCCTTTGGATGCGGTATTCGGCCGTGGCCGGTTGATTTGTTGCCAGGAGAAGCTTGAAGTTGTCGATGATCAGGTGCCGATCCTCTGTCATGGCGATACGTATCCACAATTCGGGATCGGCGGTGTATTCTTCCAGAGCGTATCCCGTCACCTTTGCGCAGGCTGTATTGCGACTTACGGAAACGGCTTCTCCCGCTTGAAGGTGAACCGTGTAAATGCAGTCGCTTATGCCCTCGGTAATACGTCGATAGCGCTCCTCATTCTCGCGAAGAGAGCGCTCTATCTTTCTGCGTTTCTCCATTTCGTCGCGCAAAACAAAATTCGCCCGGATCAATTCCGTGGTTCGTTTTTGCACAACCTGTTCCAGGTGTTCGTTGGCATGGATGAGGCTTTCCTCAATTCGCCTGCGTTCCGTGATATCAATGTGAATCCCGTACATGATGACCGGGTCGCCGTCATGCAATCTCCTAATAATCCTGCCGGAGGAAAGCACCCATATCCAATGTCCTGCTTTGTGGCGGACGCGGAATTCATTTTCATAGTTGGGTAGCTCGCCAACAATATGTTTTTCGAGCAGTTCAATCGAACGCCGTTGATCATCGGGGTGGGTGTATTGCTTCCATGTCTTTACGCTGAGGGGTTTGAGTTCCGCCACCGTATAGCCGAGCATGGCCGCCCAGTAGTCGTTGACCTCCAGGTCTCCGGTTTGGATGTTCCATTCCCAGGTGCCGATTTCGGTAGCCTGGACAATGCTCTCCAACCGTCGACTCTTCTCCTGTATGATGTCTTCCGTTTGTTTCCGTTCGCTAATGTCGCTGACGGTCCCAATGCGGGAGAACGAGGCGCCGTTTTCGTCGGCCATTATCTTAAATCGATCCAGCAAATGGATATAATGGCCGCACGCATGCTTGAACCGATACTCCACTTGATATCCGCACGCGTTACTGGCAGACAATGGCGAAAGCTTCAGCCGTTTGATCCGTTCCCGATCAAAGGGGTGGACCAGATTGATCACATCATCATCGGACCAGCCGAGGATAACTTTGTGGGGATACCCGGAAAAAACGCTGAACGCCGGACTGACGTAGTCAAAAACATTTTTTTGCAAATTGCGCTTGTAGACCGCTTCTTGGGTATTTTCCAAAAGTTCCCGACACCGAGCTTCACTTCTTCGCAAGGCTGACTCGATCTGGCTACGTTCGGTGATATCGTGGACAACGGAGGAAAATGCCTCTTTACCTGCGAACAGTATTTTTGAAATGAATACTTCAACGGAGCGGATCGTTCCGTCGGCTGTTTTATGATGAAATTCGCATCCATGGCAGTCACCCGATGCGGCCTCGTCCATTTTGAGGCGAATTTGTTCTGCAGAAAGGGTGTTGATGTCTTGAATATGCATGCGCCGCAAGGTTTCACGGGACCATCCATAAAACATTGCTGCGCCTTCACTGGCATCCAATATCCGGCCGCTTTTGCGCTCAATGATGAGTCTAATTATCACCGGATCGGGGGAAAGATTGAGGAGGCTGTCCATTTTTTGTCCATCCGTTGTCAGATGTTCTCGGCGAGGGATGCAGTCTGGTTGGGAAAGAAAGGGGACTCCTCTCGCCAAAAGAGATGCCTTTTGTTTGAAATGAGCATACAAGCTATGGTCAGGGAAAAAGGAAACACGAATAGTCTCCATTGCTGTACCACATTATCCGCACCAACTCTAGAAGAGGATGGAGGGCATGGAGCAAATGGAACTTTACAGAGTTCCTTGTTGTGCAAAAAAAGAAAAATTACCTGGTAACAGGCGGGGGAAATGCGACGGTCTTTGACGGGAAAAACCTGTTTTATTCATGGGGCGATTTTGTTATGCTCCCTTTTTTTGTGCGAGAGGATCACCTCTCGTTCTTCACCAATCTACACCACGAACATTATCGTTGGAGAGGAAGATGCGTTTAGATTCAGCATCCAGGAGTTTGCACTGTCTGCCCTGTTTTTGTTCCCTTTTACTGCGGGCGATGCGCTTCCTCGAACCTCACGGTAAAGTATATACGTCATCTGGCGAATGTGATTGCGAGGTGTGGGCATGTTGACCAGGGCCAAGTTTTTTTTGCCCGGTGATCGGGCCCGGATGGTCCTGATTGCCGCTTTTATTGGCGTCATGTCCGGGTTGGCCATTATCGTTTTTCGTGAGGCGGTGGAGCTGGTCCACGAGGTGGTCTGCGTTTGGGGCTATGAGTTCCTGGAAATCGGCAAAGGCGGCTGGCGCAGTTTATTGTTGCCGCTTCTGCCCATGTTTGGCGCCACCATGCTCATCCCGCTTTCGCTAGCCTTTCCCGGTAAGGTGAACGGCTACGGTTTTACTAATTTTCTTCGCCGGGTCAATCTGGAAAACGGGGTAATCCGCGCCCGTAACATTTTCATCAAGATCATTGCCACTGCGCTGACCATCGGTTCGGGCAACTCCGCCGGTGTTGAAGGGCCGATCGCTCAGATCGGTGGTGCCCTGGGCTCCCAGGTGGGAAAGCGTTTCCGCGTCTCCGGTAAACGGATGAAGGTCTACATTGCCGCCGGATGTGCCGGTGGTATCGCCGGTATCTTCAATGCCCCACTTGCGGGCATGTTCTTTGCCGCGGAGATCGTTCTGCTCGGCACCTACGAGATCTCCTCCTTTTCCGCCCTGGTCATCTCGTCGGCCCTGTCCACCGTGGTTTCCCGGGCTTATTACGGTGAGATACCCGCCTTTCCCATTCCCGCCTATACCATTGTCAATCCCTTTGTCGAACTGCCTTTGTACATCTTGATGGCGATTATCGTCGGCATAACCGCGGTGATGCATATCCACTTCTTCTATGCCATCCGCGATCTGTTTCGCAAGATCCCTCTGCACCCACAGATTACACCCATTTTTGGTGCCCTTCTGGTGGGCTGCATCGGTATTTTTTTCCCCCAGGTGATGGGCAACGGCTACGAATATATCGAGAAATCCCTGGCCGGCGACACCCTGGTCTGGCGGATGATGGTGCTGGTTTTTCTCAAGTCCCTGGCCACCTCGATTACGCTGGGGTCGGGTGGTGCCGGTGGTGTCTTTGCGCCGGCCTTGTTCATCGGCGCGGTGCTTGGTGGTGCCTATGGTGGGATCGTGCATCATTTTCTGCCTGAATACACCGCCACTGCCGGAGCCTATGCCACGGTGGGAATCGGTGCCTTTCTCGCTGCAAGCACCCATGCCCCCCTGACCGCCATCTTCCTCCTTTTTGAGATGACCGGTAACTATATGATCATCATTCCGGTTATGCTGACTGCGGTTGTCGGTACGGTCACTTCTTCCTGGCTCTACCACGACTCCATGGATACGGTCGATTTCACCCGCGAAGGCATCGATATCCACGAAGGCCGTGAGGTAGCGATTATGAAGTCGATCCGGGTGGGCAAAGCGATCACGGAGGATGTTGATTTTATCAGTGAGACCGCCAATATCAACCATCTGCTCCAGTTGTTCCGTTTTGCCCGCAACAGCTTCTATTTTCCGGTGATCAATGCCAAGGGGTTGATGGTTGGGGTAGTGTCGATGCAGGATGTGAAGACTATTCTCCACAGCGAGGAGGAGCGAGTCTGTCACCTGGTGGGGGCGATCTGTACCCGCGATGTGATTATGCTGACTCCGGATACCAACTGCTATGAGGCCATGAAGCTCTTCGATGTCAAGGGTATCGACGAGATCCCAGTGGTGGAGACCCAGGAAGAACCCTGGGTACTGGGCATGCTCAAGCGTCAGGATGTGATCGCCGCCTATAATCACGAGATGCTTAAACGGGGCATCAACGAGCGCGCGGAGTCGATCCGAATGCTGTGCTCGGCCGGCTAAATTCCCGGCGGGGTGAATGGAAAACGGCTGATTTGTCGCGTTTATCTCCGCTATAAGTACGTTGGAACAATAGTAACCGACATTGAGTTCGTAATGTCTTAACGCTGCACCAGCTGCGGCTCTTTTCGCAAATGAGGGCGTTGTGCAGATCTCTCTTTTTTCCTTTGGTTTCAAACACGGACATCCCGAGGCCGACCTGGTCTGGGATGTCCGCTTTCTTCCCAATCCCTACTGGGATGCAGGGCTTAAACCCTATACCGGCCGAGACCCACGGGTGGCCAGCTATGCCCTGGAGAACGCAGCGGGCGCGCAATTTTTTACCTTGCTCGAACCCTTGCTCACCTTTCTGGTGAAACAGTACACCGAGGGTGGCCGTGAAACCTTGACGCTCGCTGTGGGCTGCACCGGCGGCAAGCACCGCTCCGTAGCGGTGGCTGAGCGATTATCAAGGTTCCTGCGTGGTCTTGATTGTGCGATTGATCTCTTTCATCGCGATATTGATAAGGAATAGGGTGCGAAGAGATTGTTTGCGCCCTATAGTTTTCCTATAATTTCATTGTTGATGGCGTCGTAAAAACTTCGATCTCCTGCGTCGCAGCGTTTTTCCCGACGATTGACATACCTTATGTATGCCTAGGCCTTGGAAAAAACACTGCTCCTTGTACATCTGTGTTTTTACCTAGCCATCTTTGAGAGTGTGATGGACTTCTGAGGAGCCCATCATGGGCATTTAATGGAGGAATTCATGAAAGAGATGCTGAAAAATGTGATTTACGCCGGAATCGGTGCTGCCTTTCTCACTAAGGAAAAAGTCGAGGATCTGAGCAAGGACCTGATCGAAAAAGGCAAGATGTCGCAGGAAGAGGGCAAGCAGTTTGTTGACGAGCTGGTCCGCAAATCGGAAAAAGCCAAGGACCAACTTGACCTCTGGGTCAATAAACGGGTCGAGGAGCGGATCAACCAACTGAACCTGGCCACTAAGGATGAGATCGCCGAGCTGCAGCGCAAAATCGAAGAGCTGCAGGTGGCCATCAACAGAGGTGATGGCCAGTAAGCCTCCCTATGTTCAGTATTCGTAAGCTCGGGGCCATCGGGCGGACCTACCGCCACCTCAACCGTTATCACCGCATCCTTCGGGTCCTGTTCAAGTACGGCTTCAACGACCTGGTGGACCGGCTCCATATCGATCAGTATTTGGAGTCCGGGTTGAAGATGATCAACCGCAAGCCGCGCGAGCAGATCGCGCGGCTTTCCAGTCCGGAGCGGTTGCGGCTGGTCTTTGAGGAACTTGGGCCGACGTTCATCAAGCTTGGTCAGTTGCTCTCCACCCGGCCGGATCTTATTCCTGCCGATTTCCTCGACGAACTCTCCAAGCTGCAGGACGACATCCCTCCCTTTGCCGTTGAAGAGGTTTGGGCTATCTTTCAGGAAGAGTTGGGCCGCTCGCCGGAGGAAATCTTTCATTATTTCGATTCCGAGCCTCTGGCAGCCGCCTCCATCGGTCAGGTGCACCGAGCGCGGATGGACGACGGTACCGAGGTGGCGATCAAACTGCAACGGCCGGGCATCGAGAATGTGATTGCGGTTGACCTCGAGATCTTGGCCCATATTGCCGAATTGATGGAGCAGTATCTGGAGGAAGTGCAGGGGCATCAGCCCATGGCTATTGTCCATGAGTTTGCCCGCAGCCTCAGTCGCGAGATCGACTTTTCCATTGAGCTTGCCAATATTCAGCGTTTTGCTCGTCAATTCGAGGGAAACCCCGCTATCCACGTACCGGACGTTTATCCCGAGCTGAGCACCGACCGGTTACTGGTGATGGAGTATGTGGCCGGAGTCAAATCCTCGAAGATCGATGAGTTGCGCGAGCAGGGCTACGATTTGTCCCTGATCGCCGAACGCGGTGCCAACCTGGTGATGGAGCAGATTTTTGTCCACGGCTTTTTTCACGCCGATCCCCACCCGGGTAATGTCTTCATCATGGCGGACAATGTGGTCTGTTTCATCGATTTCGGCCAGATGGGACGGCTCTCCCTCAAGGATCGCGAGGATTTCACCGACCTGGTGCTCGACCTGGTGGCGGGTAACGAGCAGAAGATCGTCAACGGCGTGCTCAAGGTGACGATTCAGTTGGGTGAGGTCGATCGCGATTCTCTGGCTCAAGATCTGGGCAACCTGATGGATATGTATCTCTATCGCCCCCTGGGTGATCTGGAGGCCGGGAGAATTCTTCAGGACCTGTTGGATCTGGTTTCACGCCACAAACTCTCCTTCAAGCCAAGCCTCTATCTGATGATGAAGGCTCTGAGCACGGTGGAAGGATTGGGGTTGATGCTTGATCCCAAACTGGAGTTGATCTGCCTGGCCAAACCCTTTATGCGCCGTATCCGCATGGCACGGATGCACCCCGGCCGTCTTGCCGAGGAAATCTCGAATACCGGCTCCTCCTATCTTCATCTCTTCCGGGAACTGCCCGACGAGATCCGTTCCATCCTGCAGCAGTTGCGCAGTGGGAGGATGCGGCTTGAGTTCGAGCACCGTGGGGTGAAATCGCTGGGGGCCGCCATGGAACGAGTCTCCAACCGTATCAGTTTTGCCATTGTCCTTGCGGCACTGATCGTCGGTAGCTCCCTGATCGTGCTCTCCGATATCCCCCCGCGCTGGCATAACATCCCGGTGATCGGCCTGGTCGGTTTTCTGGTGGCCGGTATCATGGGGTTCTGGCTGCTGCTCTCGATTATCCGTCACGGTCGTTTTTAAACGATCAATTCTTTTTTTTTACAACGAGCCATGCAGATCAAGGAATTTGCCGCTGCCTGCGGGTTGAGTGCCCACACCCTGCGCTACTACGAAAAGATGGGGTTGTTGCCCCATGTGGAGCGAACCGACAGCAACCACCGCCGCTACAGCGAGCAGGATATTCAGTGGATCACCTTTATCAAACGGCTCAAAGCGACCAACATGCCGCTGACCGAAATTCAGCGTTATGCCACTCTCCGTGAGCAGGGCCCGGGGACCGAAGCGCAGCGAATGCAGCTCTTGGTCGACCATGCCCGAAGGCTTGAACAGGTCATTGCCCAGGAGCAGGAACATCTCCACAATCTGCATCAAAAGATCCGTTTCTATCGCGATCAGCTCTGCGGATAATTCCCCTTGACTTAGAGTCAACTCGAAGGTGTAGGCTGGCTTCATCAATGAGTCGACAGCATGTGAGAATGGGCAGATACGCTGCCGCAATTTCTCCGTTGCCGTAAGCTGGTGGAGGAAACCATGCACCAATCAGAGCGTTACCAGCGTGGCTGGCAGCGATTGCAAGAGATCGACGGTGAGGCCGGTGAACGGGTGCTGACCGCCTTGGCCGACATTGCCCCCGACTTTGCAACCTATTTAATTGAATTCCCTTTTGGTGATATCTATTCCCGGCCCGGTCTTGATCTCAAATCGCGTGAGATTGCAGTGGTCGCCGCCCTGACCGCACTGGGCAATGCAGCGCCCCAACTCAAGGTGCACATCCATGGGGCGTTCAATGTCGGCTGTTCGCGACAAGAAGTCCTGGAGGTGATCATGCAGATGGCTGTCTATGCGGGGTTTCCGGCCGCCCTTAACGGACTTTTTGCCGCTCAGGAGGTGTTCATCCAGCGGGATAGCGACGGTAAGGATGATGTTGCAAACCCTGCCAAACCCTGAAACAGAAGGAGGAATGTCATGAACAATGAGCAACAGATGAGAGGAAGACTTGTTGGAAAAACCGCTGTAGTCACCGGGGCCAGTGCCGGGATCGGCCGGGCCACGGCCCTGGCTCTGGCTGGGGAAGGCGCGGCTGTTGTCCTCCAGGCCCGGCGGCGGGAGCGGCTCGATACCCTTGCCGTTGAGATCGAGGCCAGTGGCGGCAAGGCCTTGGTGGTGGCAGGTGATGCTGCCGAAGTGGTGGACATCGACCGTTTGTTGGCAGAGACCCTGGCCTGGGAACAGGGGGGCAACCGGTATGATATCGTGGTTGTCAATGCCGGGCGGGGCCTTGCCGGAGGACTCCTGTCCAGTGACGAGGGACAGTGGGAGGCGCTTTACCGGATCAATGTGCTTGGTGCTGCCCACCTGATGCGTCGAGCCGGACAGTACCTGATGGAGCGCGGCAGCGGCGATATCGTGGCGGTGAGCTCGGTGGTCGGGCGCAACATCTCCCCGGTGAGCGGTTTCTACGGTTCAAGTAAGTTTGCCGTCTCCGGTCTTGCCGAAGGGCTGCGACGTGAAGTCTGCGGCCACGGAGTGCGGGTGACCACGGTCATGCCCGGTATCGTGGTCTCCGAGTTCCAAGGGGTTGCCGGCTACGGGGCCGACAATTTCGACAAGTTCGCAGCCCAGTTCGGAAAATTACTCGAACCTGCCGATCTTGCCGAGTCCATCCGCTGGTTGCTGAGCCTCCCGCCCCATGTCCACGTCAACGAGATCATGATTCGGCCAACAGGACAGAGTTATCCCTGATATCCGAATGGGTACCAGCGGTGCGTTGCGGGGCATTTCTATTTTTTCGTCCAGGTACCGTCTTTGAGAATGAACTGGCCTTGGGGAGTTTTCTCCAGGGCCTGCTTTCCGGCGAGTTTTTCCACCGCCTGCAGGGTGGTGCTGTTGCGTTGGGCGATCTTTTGATATTCCTGTTTGCGCTGCTGGTTGATCGATTGTACCAGTTGCGAAACCTCATTTCCTCCGGCCTTGTTTACCGCGGCCAGGTAACCGGTGGGAGTTTCACCAACCACTCCTTGCGACTTGGCGGTCTGCAGGTCAAGGGCAAAGGCCGTCTGGCTGACAAGCCACAGGGTCATAAAGACAAAGATTAATCGTTTCATACGGTTCCCTCCTTTTAGAACAGTCCGCTCTCCGGACTGAGTACGTTATCCAACTCTTTTTCCACCTTGATCCGGATTTCATGTTCGATCTTGACGTTGAGATTGATCACGATCGGTTTGTCCGGCGGGGCGACCTGCACCGTTGGTGAGCACCCGCTGACAGCCCAGGCTAGGGCCACTATCAGGGGTAGTTTTTTGAGCATGCGACCTCCTCTTAAATCGGTTTACGGTTTGGGCTTCGTCACTTTCATGAGTTTTCGGCCCAACTCCGAGGATAGGGACTGACTATACTGAACACTCTTAAGCAGAGAAAGCAGATTCTGTTCGGTTTTGAGGTTGAGCTGGACCGCACGGCCATTATCAAGGGTGGGATTATTGCCCTTGATCTGCAGGGCTACGGCCAGGGTTCCCTCGGATTGATAGTCGACCTGGGCCGCCAGGTTCTGATAGTGGAGATTCTCCAGAGCCGCGAGTGCATAGGCGGTGAGGGCGGAGGACTGCATGGTCCCCTTTGGCGGTTGATAGCGGATGAGGCCCCCCTTGGCCTCGTTTTCGAGGATGCCGTGGCGTATTTGCAGCCCCTGGGAAGAAAACTGCAGGGGCAGTTGTCCGCGTAACCGGCCGCTGACCGCCAATCCTTCCACCTGATGGAGGGCGATGAGGGGCTCCAGGTTGAGGTTTTCAAGCTGCAACTGGCAAGGAGTGGGCGTGCCGTCCAAGGCGTAGGTGCATTGGTCGATTCGCAGCATACCATCAAGGAGCCGGGCTTTGCCCTGATCGAAAACCAGCACCGAGTTGGTTCCTTTTGAGGTGGGACGGATTTGGATCCTCACCTGCAGATCCTCCATGGGCACCGGTCCCTGTATCCGGGTAAGCTGCAGTCTGCCGCTCTTTATCGATTGCAGTTGCGGCAACACGTCGAGCTCCTGACGCAAGAGCAATCCGGAAAAGGGGATCTCCATCAAGCTGCCTTGGTCCACGGTTGCCTCGACCTTTGCTTGCAAGCGAAGCGGCTCTGGGGCCTGCCATTGGCCCCTAAGGGAAAAGGCCAGTTGTCCTTTGGTGATCTCCGCCTGCGGCTTGTCGGTGAGGAGGTTTAACGGATTATGCTCAGGACTGAGGATGAGAGGGGCTTGGCTATTCAGGAGGCATTCACCCTTGCCGCTTTGATCGCGTTGGTCGTTGCAATTTACAAGAATCGTGCCTTTACCGAGAGGCGTGGCCAGGGAAGCATCCATTTGCAACTGTTTGGCATCCAGTCGCAGTTTCAGGTTGAGGTTATCCAGACGCAAGGGCGCAAAGCTGCTTTTGCTGGCGATCAAGCCGTCTATGGCGCATGGCTTGACAGGTATGAGCTGCCACTGCCAGCGATCATGCGCCAGGGTAAGCGTTCCTGCCAGGTTCAGTGACAAAGAGTGAAGCCTGGTTCCCCGACTTTGCAGGTTATTGATGGTCAGTTGTGATGCTGGGCTGAATTGCAGGGTTTTCCAGCCGGTTGGTCCGCTGCATTCCAGTAAGAGAGACGCATTTTCAATGGAATATAGCGGATGGTGCAGGCCGGTAAGATCGAGCTCCAGCTGCAGCGGCGTTGTCGGTGAGTGTCGCAGCCGGGCTGTGAGTATTCCCTTTGGCGGTAAACGCTTGTCAAAAGGTGGCGGCAGTAGTAGTAGGCCTCGAACAGCGGCTAGATCGAGGCGCAGTGTTCCGGAAAGACTGTTTTTTTCCTGGAGCAGTGCAACCTTCAATGGGGAAGATTTTTCGGGCACTGCCACTTGGAGAAGCAGATGGCGCTTCTCAGGATTGCTTGTGAAATCGAAAGAAAAAACAGCCGGATTGGCTCTGTCGGTTGGGCCGTAGTGCACTCGTAATAGGGGGAGGTGCAGCTGCTGGACTGGGATGCGGTTCAGATCAACGGCCTTGAACAGCGCATCAAGGTTGGGAAGCTCGGTACTTGCAGGAGACGTTTGCTCCTGTATCACCTCGGGGAGGGTGATGTCTATGGCAGCCGCGCTGCAGGAGCTCAATCTGCCTTGTAGCAATTGGGATAACTGATAGTGACAGACCGCATCGCTTAGCCGAATCGGTATTGGGCCGCTTTGATGCGGCAGGGTAAGGGCGAGCGAGCGGATCGCTATCTTCTGGTGATCAACGTGGGTAAGCGCAAGGCTCACCTGATCCATGCCCATCCTGGTTAACAGCATTGGTCCCAGCCGTTCGAGGCCGATGGTACGCAACAGCACGGCCGTGCAGAGCAGCAGCAGGACGACGAGCAGCAGGCCTCGGATTATTCGCATGGGTCGGATTCCTCCTTGTCGG
This sequence comes from Desulfobulbus sp., assembly GCA_028684915.1. The sequence goes on along the minus strand of JAQUEZ010000012.1, from coordinate 20,989 downwards.
TGTCCTGGTACACTTTGGGCAGGATAAGCTCAAACCTAGCCCCGCCTTCTTTGGTCTCCACTATCGCAATTTCGCCGCCATGGCGGTGGATGATCTGTTTGACCAGATGCAGTCCCAGGCCAAAGCCTTGTTCACCGGTCGTTTCGATTCGTTGAAATTTTTCAAAGATCCGTATCCGTTCCTCCGCAGGAATTCCCGGCCCCTGATCGCTCACTTCAAGGTGAAATGTTTCGGCCTCTTCTCTGAGCACCAGGCAGACCTCTGTCCCTGGAGGGCTGAACTTGACCGCATTGTCGAGCAGGTTGATTACCGCCTGCAGCAGCAGGGATTCGTCGCCGACAAAGGGCGTGGTGCGATTTGGTTGCTGCAGGTTGAGGCGGATGATTTTTCCTTTGGCCTTTGGGGTGACTGCGGCTATTCCATCCTCCAGCATACGGCCGAGGGGGAAGGGGAAACGCCGTACCTGTTTGTGGCCGCTTTCCAGGCGGGCAATATCGAGAAAATCCTCAATCATCTGCTGGAGTCTGCGCGATTGGCTACAGACCTCTTCGGCATAGAGTCGCTGTGGTCCTGCAAGGCTGTCGCTGAGCATTTCGCCGTACCCGAGGATAGTGGTGAGCGGTAGTTTCAGCTCATGGGAGACAACTGCAACCACCTCATCCTTGACCCGCTCCAGTTCTTTTATTTCGGTGATATCCTGGATAATAGCCAACAGGCCGCGAAACCCAGTGTCTGCAGCGAGCAGGGGATGGAACGCGGCTTGATGATAGCGGCGACCATGGTTGCCGAGGGTCTGGAAATGAAGCAATCCTGCCGGGACTTGGTGGTGCTCACTCGGCTGTAACCGACACAGGAAATCCGCAACCCAGGGCAGGGAATGCTCGTCGGGATTGAGGCTCAGCCACAGTTCGGAAAAGGCCGCATTGGCAAAGACCGGTGCTCCGTCTTCTTCGGCCCAAAGGATCAGCGGCGGCAACTCTTCTTTGAGGAGTTGTTCAAGAAAATGATGTTGCAGGCTTAGTGCCTGGGTCGCCACCTGCAACCGGTCGAGATGCCGCTGCAGTGCTGATCCGGTGAGTGTATTTGAAGTCGGTTGGTTTGTCTGTGGAGGCAGGTTTTTGGCCACAGCCTGCAACCCGGCATCGAGCTCCCGGTCGAGTCGCCGTACCTGGGAAAGGATCTGCCGCGCGCTTGCCAGCAGTTGCAGCAACAGGTGCAGCGGATAGCTGAGGGCAAGGAGCAGCACCACCTGCAGATAGGCTCCGAGCAGGGCATGACGGAAGAGGAAGAAGGCGATCGCAATTGCGGTCCATCCCAGGCCAAGCGTGCACAGCAGGTTAAAGCGCTCACCGTACCGCGGCCAGACCAGCAGGATCAGCAAGCTGAGCAGAACCATGCAGACCCAAAGAAATAGCGGATAAGGGGAAATCCATTGTTGGTTGAGCAGATTGGCGATGATCGTGGCCTGGATTTCCACCCCGGCGGTTGGGCGCTCCCGGGTGAAGGGGGTGACATGAATGTCTCCGAGACCGATGGCGTTGGCGCCGATCAGCACCAAGCGATCTTTAAAGAACTCCTGACGATACTTTCCGGCGAGCACATCGGCGTAGGAGAGCCAGAGGAAATTTTCCTCCGGACCATAGTAGTTGATCATGGCCGCATCGGTATCGAGCGGCAGATGCATGGGGAGGTGGGCGGCGCTGAGCAAAGCCAGGGCAAAGGGGGGCGTTGTCTGGGTATGGCTAAGATTGACCCGGCGAACGACGCCGTCGCCGCCCAGCAGGGTCTCGATATGGCCGGTGGCGGTAAAACCATGCAATTCGGCGCTGGGCGTGGCCAGTCGGCCGTCATACCCATGGGCAAGCGCGAGCACGACCGGTGGACTCTGGGACATCGCCTGGCTGAAGAGGCCATCATCGGTTGAGGGCTCAGCGAAGAGGAAGTCAAAACCGATGGCACGGGCCTGGTGAAGCTGGGAGAGCAGCTGAGTGTGCAGCCTCCGCGGAAAGGGCCAGGGACCGAGTCGCTGCAGGCTGGCCTCATCCACCCCGATGAGCACTATGCGCTGGTCCGGAGGTTGTGGGCCGCGCAGGCGAAAGAGCAGGTCCAGCCCCATCTGATCCAGCCGGGTCAACACTCCGCCTGCAGCGAGCAGGGCAAAGAGGAGCAGGCTGGAGAGCAGAACGCTTAGCTGCCGGTACACGTCATCGCCATCTTCAATTCTCTCCGGGGCTGGGCTGCGCGACCACGGCCTGTTTACAGCAGGATGATGCCTAAGGTGACCACGCCAAAAAACAGCTCTTCCCAGCCCGGTGGTTTGGGCTTGATAGTCATGGTCTGTGAGGGGGTCCAGGGACTGGCCACTTGCCCGTTTTCCACCCCACGGAGACGGACCCAGTATTTGCCTGCCACCAACCTGTCTTCTAAGGTGAATGCGGTGGTTGGAAGACTTTGACGGTCGACCACCAGGTTGGTGAAATTTTTATCAGAGGCTATCTGTAGGTCGTACGTCCAGCCTTCAGCCATGACCGGCCACTGCAGCGTCGGCCGGATATTGGCCGTGCCCTCTACCCCTTTCATCTCCGGTGCTGGTGCCAGTTTCCACTGCACCGGCACCGAGTAGAGGGTGTTGAATCCATCGGGTGCGACTGTCTTGACCCGGAAATAATAGGTCCCGGGGGGCAGCTCCGGGCTGGTATAACGGGCTTCGGTCACCTCTTTGGTTTCGATCAGTCGGCTGAAACTCGGGTCATGGGCCAGTTGCAGCTCAAAATGGGCCACTTGTTCCGACTCCAGCCACTGAATGGTGCCTTGCTTGCCCCAGAGCGTGGTGCCGGTTTTGGGAGAGGAGATCACCGGGTTGGGAGGGACGGTACGGACGTTGAAGGGGAGGGGGCCGACCACCTGGGATTCAAAATTTTCCTTATCGATGGCACTCAGCGAGGCAAAGTGAGCGCCGTCGGGCAGGTTGGAGACCACAAAGCGTCCACCTGGGGCCGCATCTTGATCAAAAAGGGTAGCCTGGGCCAGCTGGTCGCTGGTGATGCGCAGGCGAAGAGCCTTTGCTTTGGCGTGGGCTGGAGCGGCAATGACCACCGGCAGGCTGCGGTAGAGAGGCTCGATAGGTACCTTGTGGGGCGGTTCGGGCAGGGCTTGTGGTTGCTGGGGCGGGTTACCCGCCTCGATACGGATTCCCTGGCCCGGCCCGATTACCCTTGATTGACCCGAGCTGCTGACCGTCACCCGTCCGCGTAGGGTTTCCACATTGTTGGCATCGTCGCCGAGGGTCTTGAGGCGGAACTCGGTGCCGCGAATGCCGGTGAGCACAATCGGGGTGCGCGTCTGGAAGGTTTCGTTTGCCTTGAGTTTATCGCGGACCCAGTGAATAACCCGTCCCTGAGACAGGGAAAAGTCGGCCTTGACGTTACCGTCTTTGAGCCGCAACAGGTAGTTGAGGGTGAGCTGGGAATCCGGTTCGATGCGGGTATACGTGTGGTCCGGCAGGATCAGGTGGGTGTAGCCGTTACTGCCGGTGACGACCGTTTGTCCGGGAAACAGTCGCTCGCCTTTATGCACCTCGACGATCTGTTTACCTACAACACGGCCAACCTGTCCATGGACCGAGGCCACGGTGGCCGAGAGTTTTTCGAGCACCAGCAGGGAACTCGGTACCTGAAGAAACGTGTCTTTAAGGATTAGGTAGGGCTCGTTGAGTTGGTTGATCCGGGCAATTTCATGCCAGTCGTTGCGATCACGGCAGTAGTCCCGGGCAAGGTGGATCAGGTTGGTCCCTGCCTTGACATGCAATGGGATCAGGGTAAGATCCTCTGCCGCCAGGCCCGGTGACGAAAGCGCCGGACTTAAAAGCAGGAGCAATAGGGGCAGAATCAGCAAAGAGGCAGGCAGGCGGATGGGGGACATGGTTTCCTCATGGTCATGTGGAGTGTTGGTCGAACCGACGACTCGCTGTAGGGGGGCGTGGACAGTCTTTGCACCCCGGTAGATTACTTGGCTTCACCGGGGATCAGTTTGTAGCCGACTCCGGAAACGGCCTTGATGGTCAGGGCTAGGGGGCAGTAGCGGTCTATTTTACGACGAATATTGGCAATGTGCATGACCATGGCCTTGGTTTCGACTTCGGGATCGTAGCCCAGGACTTCGCGGAGCAACTCAGCATGCGAAACCACTGCACCCGGGCGGGCAGCCAGATAGGCCATAAGGTCGAATTCGGTCTTGGTCAGCGGCAGCAGTCCCCCACCGGCAAGCCGTACTTCCCGGGCTGCGGGATCAAGGCAAAGTGCCCCAATCTGCAGGCAGGAATCAGCAGTTGGCGGGACGCGGCGACTGCGGCGCAGTTGGGCCCGCACCCGGGCGAGCAGTTCCTTTGGGCTGAAGGGCTTGGTCATGTAGTCATCAGCCCCGTACTCCAGGCCGGTGACCTTGTCGTCCACCCCGTCTTTTTCGGTGAGCATGATTACCGGCAGGTCGGGATCAATGGCCCGAATCGATTGGAGGATGGACAGTCCATCCTGGACCGGCATGATGACATCAAGCAGGAGAATGTCAGGCTGGACTGCCCTGATCCGTTCCAGGGCACCGGTTCCATCCGCTGCGGCCTCCACTTTGGCTCCTTGGCCGGAGAAAAAGGCGGTAAGCATAGTGCGGATAGAGGGGTCGTCCTCAAAAAGGAGGAGGGTGCAGGCAAGAGGTTCGGGCATGGCTGACCTGTGGGGGGACGATCTGTTTTTTCATTCGCAGCATTTGCAAAATCGAAACATGATGGCCTCGTAAAAAAGTCCAAATCCGAAAAGTGATGACGTCGCAAAAACTTCGATCTACTGCGTCGCAGCGCTTTTTCCGACGTTCGACATACCTTATGTATGCCTTCGAGCCGGTAAAAACACTGCTCCTTGTATATCTGTGTTTTTACCTAGCCATCTCTTAGAGTGTGATGGACTTTTTACGAGTCCATCAAAAGTTACATATCGAAAAGACAGTACGTTACAAAACTCGAAACGTCGTTCCCGTAGCTTTTTACGAGACCGACAAACCTCATTTTCGAGGCTATTTCCGTAACCACCAAATATCGATTTTTTTCAACATAAAAGGTTGCGGCGAAGAGGGCAAGAGATAATTCGTGAAAAATTGTGTAATATTGACCTGTTGTGCAATCTTTATCCACGGTGGTTTTTGGTTTGGCGATAATTAACCCCCTACCTTACCGCTCTGCTTGACTTTTAGAGGGAGAGGTTCATATAATCGGAATGATTTGATTTTTAATGATTCCCTTTCCGGGGTGTTCTGTCTTTTCCCAAGGAGGTCCATGGGCACGGCGCAGCAGTGGTTGTCTCCCCATACCTTTCATCACCGTCAGTTCGCTGATGCGGCAGTCCTTCTTGAGCGCAAGCAGGCTCAAGCGCTGCGCCTATCCCTTTGTATTCCCACGCTCAACGAGGAGGCGACCATCGCTCACGTGGTGGAAGAACTTCTTCCCCTGCGAGACCGAACCGGGCTTCTTGATGAGATAGCAGTGATGGACTCCGGTTCCGGGGACCGGACTCGGGCCATCGCCGCATCGGCTGGGGCAGATGTTTACCTGGCCTCGGAAATTCTGCCGGAGATGGGGCCGGCTGTCGGCAAGGGAGAGAATTTATGGAAAGCGCTCTTCCAGCTCAAAGGAGATATCCTTATCTTTATTGACGGTGATATCGCCGCTTTTCATCCCGGTTTTGTGACCGGCCTGATCGGTCCGTTGTTATCCGACCCGGCAATAGGGTACGTGAAGGGGTGTTATGCTCGCCCCGTCAAAGGGCTGTGCCAGCGCGTGCTGGAGGAGCCGGAGGAAGGAGGGCGGTTAACGGAAATTTTGGTACGACCGTTACTCTCTCTCTGGTACCCGAACCTGACTGGATTCATCCAACCGCTTGCCGGGGAATATGCCGCCCGACGCGCTTTGCTGGAGCAACTGTTCTTCCCTGTGGGGTATGGCGTTGAACTGGCGCATCTTCTCGACTTGGCCACCGCGTACGACGTGGATATTTTCGCTCAGACCGATCTGGGAGAACGTTGCCACCGACATCGCAGTAACCGGCAGTTGGGGCAGTCGGCCTATGGACTCCTGCAGGTGTTGTTTCGGCGTCTACACCAGCAGGGAAAGGTGGAATGGAACCCGGAAAATATACCGCCCCTGCTGCAGTTTGTCCGCAATCAGGGGCATTCTCTTGCCCAGGAGCTGCCGTTGCCGGAGTTGGAACGGCCACCTCTGATCCAATTGGCCTCATATCGCAGGCGGCATCATGGGCGGAAGACTGATGACGTCGTGTCTAACCGCAGAGTACAGGTGGAGGATTAATTCATGCGGGTTGCCCTGGTTCACTATCATCTGCAAAGCGGCGGTGTGACCCGTATAATCTGTCATGTGCAGAAGGCGTTGCGTGAGCGCGGCATCAAGAGCATGGTGCTTACTGGCAAGCCGCCCACCTATCAGGTGAACGGTACCTATCGGGTGGTCCCCGGATTACAGTATGAGGCGGACCGACCGCAGCTGAGTGTAGGGGAACTGGTGGCCCAGATGCGGCGCGAAGCCACAGACGCCCTTGGCGGTGCACCGGATCTTTGGCACATTCATAATCATAGCTTGGGCAAGAGTTTACTCCTCCCGCTGGCCCTGCAGCAAATGGCCCAAGAGGGCGAACACCTGCTTTTTCATATTCACGATTTTGCCGAGGATGGGCGTCCTGGTAACTACAAGGCTATGTTGAGCCGGATGGCGAGTGGCATGGGCGATGTTCTGGCCGGTCAACTTTACCCGCAAGGGGAGCATCTCCATTACGCGGTACTCAACAACCGCGATTATTGCTATCTGCAGGAGGCAGGGCTTGAGCTGTCCCAGCTTCACCTTTTGCCCAATCCGGTTGACCTGGGACTGGTGGAATGGGAGGAACCCTCGCAGCCGGGCAAACCGCCCCTTTGGCTTTACCCCACACGGGCCATTCGCCGCAAGAATTTGGGCGAGTTTTTGCTCTGGTCGGCCCTCGCCACCGATGACACTTGGTTTGCCACCACCTCAGGGCCGGAAAATCCAGCCGAACAGCCGCGCTACCAGCGCTGGAAACAGGTGGCCGCCCAACTTGGCCTCCCGGTGCAGTTTGAAATGGTCGGCCCCAACAGCTATGGATTTATTGATCTGCTGCGTATGGCCGATGTGGCCATGACCACCAGTGTGGCCGAAGGTTTCGGTATGGCCTTTCTCGAACCCTGGACGCTGGAAACCCCGGTCTGCGGGCGCAACCTCGGCGAGATTACCAGCCAATTTATCGGTGATGGCTTGGAGTTATCGGGCTGCTATGATCGGTTGGATGTGCCGCTTTCCTGGTTGGGAGAACAACGGGTGACCCGAGCTGCGGAGATTGGACTTAGAAAAAATTTGGCGGCCTATGGACGGCAACCTGCACCTGATCATCTTGAGCGGCTGCTGGGGGCCTGGGTGCGGGATGGACGAATTGATTTTGGCCGACTGGATGAGTCGATGCAGGAGGATGTTTTGGCGCAGGTGGTCGGACAGCAGGCTCAAGCCGAGTTGATCAGTCCGCCACGACTTGCACAATGGGCGACTATCGCCGGGTCGCTTGCCGAGAATCGGCGGATTCTGCGTGAGCAGTATTCACTGATCCAGTATGGGGAGCGGTTGGAGCAACTCTACCAGCAGGTGGTAGGTGGCTCGGAAAGTGTTTGCGGACAGCTCGACGGCGAGGTGCTGCTTGATCGCTTCTTAGCTCCCGAGCGATTGCACCTGTTGCGGGTCGATTGAAACAGAAACTCAGATTCGCTGCAGGCAGAGTACGGTCAGTCCGGCATAGAGTACCAGCCATAAACCGATTCCGAGCAAAGTCCGGGTTCGCCATTTGGAAGACGGCGGCAGCAAGAAGAGCAGCAGCAATGGCACCAGTGGGGTAAGCACACCGGCAACAAGGGGGGACCAGTAACGCAGCAACTCCTGTAAGCCGAGAAAAAACCAGGGCCCGGCAATAAACATCAGGCCGAATCGACTCGGCTCCACCGGAGCCGGGACAACCACGGACAGCGTCACCGTGGCCAAGACCAACAGCAGATGGTTACGCCAACGGGCGGTGTAGCGCCGCAGGTGCGGCCAGGCCGCCATCCCCCCCAGAACCACCAGGCCGATCACATGGTGGGCATATACCTTGCGCAGGCCACTGTCGGCCAGATCGAAAAACAGTTCGTTAAGTTGGTTGCCGATCAGCGGTATGGAGAGGCAGATGTGCTCGGCAATGGACCCGGCCGCTTCGCCGGTGGCATCTCCGCGGAGCACATAACCGGTAAAGAGCAGCAGCAGTCCGCTGGGCAGGGTGGCGCAGAGGCGAATCCAGGCACCGCGGCTGTAGCGGGCCTCGTTCTTCCACAGCGCGACCATAAGGTGCACGACCAGCAGCAGGAAAAAGGCCTGGCTTGAGAAGTAATGCAGGGCCCGCCAGAAGGAGCCGTAAGGGGCAACCAGTTCGATGGTTGAGGTGGAGTACCAGGCCTCGGCGGGATCGTACTGAAGAGCAATGATAATCCCCGAGAGGATCGAGAGAAAAAGGCTGATCAGGGAGGCGCCGCCCCAGGGGTAATCGCGCAGCCACTGCATGGGGCGGAAAATGTAGAGACGCACCAGTTGGGACATCAGAGATGGACCACGTAGGCGGTTATCCGGCCCTCGGCATCCTTTTTCAGGCTGACCTCATAGCTGGGAAGATTCTTTTCCGCCGGCCCGCTGATACGCTGTCCCTGTGGGGTGAACCGACTCTGGTGGCAGGGACATTCAATCAGGTGTCGGTCTTGCTGGTAGTTGACCCGGCAGCCGAGATGGGTGCAGATTCGTGAGACCGCGTACGCCTGTTCCGTACCGTTTTTACCGGCAAAGAGGAGGAAATCGTGGTGGATGTGGACTCCGCTCAGGGGCAGCGGCGCCGGTACCTCGATCAACCGCGGTTTGGGCGGAATACGATGGCCGGTGAAGCGCAGTAGAGGATAGAGAAAGATGGCGATCATGGCTGCACCCAGCCACTGTAGGACCCGCACCAACACTTGACGGCGTCCGTTTTCAGCGCCGCTATGGCTCTTGTTGACCGGTTTTCCCTCAGCCATCAGGCAAACTTTTCCTGCAGCGCCCGTTCCACGTGCTTCGGTACCAGTCCACTGATGTTGCCTTGGCAACGGGCCGCATTCTTGATGCCACTGGAACTGATGTAAATCCAGCGGAAACCGGTCATGAGAAAGATCGTCTCTACGCTCCGCTCCAAACGCCTGTTCATCAGCGCCAGCTGAAACTCGTAGTCGAAATCCGAGATTGCCCGCAGGCCACGGATGATGGTGCGCGCATTTTTCTGCAGTGCATATTCGACGATTAAACCCTCGGTCGAGCCGATTTCAACCCGGTTTTCTTGGCCCTTGAAGCATTCGCGGATCATCTCGCATCGTTTTTCCAGGGAAAAGAGCGGAGTCTTCTGGGCATTGACCGCCACGGTGACGATGATGCGATCAAAGATCTCCAGGCCACGTTTGATGATGTCGATATGGCCGAAGGTAATCGGATCAAAGGTGCCGGGGTAAAGGGCGACCCGATGTTTGCCCTCCGGCGGCTTGGTTTGCTGGGATAGAGGTAATTGGTTCATAGAGACTGTTGTTGTTCTCGGAAAATATCGCGAGCACACGGCTCCTTTCTTGGTAAATAGCTTGTTTTTTGTATTTGTTTTGCCGTTGTCTGCGCTGAGTGACTCAGTCGTCACTGCGCATTGGGCCGGGTGAAAAACCAGAGTCCGGTTTCACCATAGCGGCGATGATCAACAAGCTGCAGGTTGCCGATGGTCTGGGGTAATTCTACCTGAACCTGCTCCTCCGCCACCACCAGCCCTCCCGGAGTAAGGATGTTGTCTTGGTCGATCATGGTCAACACCTTCAGCGCAAGCTCCTTACGGTAGGGTGGATCCATAAAGATCAGATCAAAACGGCTTGCGGGCGGCAAATGGCGGAGGCTCGTTTTCAGGGAGGTGGTAGCGGCTAGGTTAAGCCGTTCAAAGGCGGCCTTAGGTTGGGCAATGATTGCACGCAGGTTGGCCTCGATCAACCGACCCGCCTCCAGGCTTTGGTCGATGAAGAGGGCGAACTCCGCTCCCCGACTCAGGGCCTCGATCCCAATGGCGCCGGTGCCGGCAAAGCAGTCCAACACTTTTGCGTCTTGAAGACGCGGGCCTAAAATATTGAACAACGCCTCGCGGACCCGGTCGCAGGTCGGACGGATCTGATCTGATTTTGGGGGAAGCAGCTTGCGTCCCCGAGCGCTACCGCCGGTGATACGCACGACAGATAACCTGGAAAGGAAATGAATGGGTGATGGGTTTTGGAAAAGTAAAAAAAGTCAAAAGCAGCATCTCGTGAAAACAGTTTCTTCCAGCGTCAAAAAACGTCGTTCTCGAAATTATTACGCAAACGACAATGGAGATATCAGGGCAGTTTTTCCTGATGAACCGGTTCGGGTTTGTTGCGACGAGATCGGTTTCGCAGCGCCATCACCAAGCCTGAAAAAACATAGAGCAGGGTGGCTGCAAACAGGGTGATCGGCGGCTCACTTGCCAGCAGGATCAAGAGCAGAATCAGGCCGATGAACACCTGAAACCGTTTTTCCTTGGCAATGTCCATGTGTTTGAAACTGAGATAGCGATGGGTGGAGACCATCAGATAGGACAATAAATAAACCAGCGGCAAAAGGGTGATATGCTGAACGGTATCCGTGGTTTTGAACACATGGGTGCTGAACATGACCGCAGTGGCGATCATACCGGCAGCAGCCGGACAGGGCAGGCCGGTGAAGTCGTTATGCCCGGCAGTATTGGTCTCGATACCTCTGTTGTCGATGGCTTGCGCATTGAACCGGGCCAGGCGCAGGGCAGTGGCGGCGACATAGAGGAAGGCGGCCAGCCAGCCGTAACGACCGTAGGGGGTCAGGGCCCAGAGGTAAGCAAGCACACCGGGGGCGAGCCCGAAGGCGACCATATCGCAGAGTGAGTCGAGCTCCATGCCGAAGGTTGAGGTGGAGCCGGTCATGCGGGCCACGCGCCCATCAAGCCCGTCAAAGACTCCGGCCACCAGGATGGCGATGGCGGCGGCAAGAAAATGACCGTTAAAGGAGGAGACAATGGAGTAAAAGCCGCTGAACAGGCTGCAGATAGTCAGCATGCAGGGCACGATATACATCCGGTTAACAGCGGGTTGTGGTGTGGTTTCCATAAGTACCAGAAAGAGAAAAGCCGCCGGGACGACTTGGTAAATAATTGAACTGCCCAAGCTCACTGATGAGTTTCAGGAGCTCGGCAAGAGGTCTGTAGGCGGCAGAATACGGTAAATTAATGGCTTAGGCAAGAGGATCTTGCGAATGCGGTGCTTCGAGAAAACCAAGCACGCTCTCGCCGCAACGCACGGTTTCGCCGATGTGGGTGGTGATCCGGGTCGACAGCGGCAGGTAAAGATCTACCCGTGAGCCAAAGCGGATCATGCCAAATCGTTCCCCGGCCGCAACCTGATCGCCTTTTTCCGCACGGCAGACGATACGGCGGGCAATCAGACCGGCAACCTGGACCACGGCGTATCGCTGCTGATCCGGGGTGCTCAGGGTCAGGGCGCAGTATTCGTTGTGAAGCGCGGCTTTGTCGTGATCGGCCGAATAAAATTTGCCTGGAACCAGCAGGACATGCTCCACCGTGCCGGAAAGCGGAATGCGATTGACATGAACATTGAATACATTCATGAAAATGGAAATTTTTCGAACCCGCTGCTGGAGGAAACGATCGTCATCAATTTCCTCGATCAGGATGACCTTCCCGTCAGCCGGGCAGACAATGGCATTGACCGCTTCCGGCAGAACCCTTGCCGGATCGCGGAAAAAATAGGTAACAAAGGCGGTAAGCAGTAGGCAGAACAGAGCCGGAATAGGCCACCCGAGCAGACTGAAAACCAGGGTCGTAAAACCGCTGAAAAGAATAAAAGGATAGCCTTCAAGGGCCATGGGAAGTTCAGTTTTCTGCATGGGATTCCTGCTTGGGGTTATGGGTCGCGGAAAAAAATTATCCAATTTTGCTTGTCTTTCGGCCCGGCTACGGCGTTTTTCCCCCCCGACCCTATGTTCTCGACCGGGGCTCTGCTCGGTGCGACATCATTTAAAGGCCTGTTGAGCCATTGAATTTTTAAGCAATATCAAGAGCAGTGTCCAATTCTACCACAGGCATACGGGAATATGGTTGCGGTAAAAGAGGAAACATACCAACGAAATCGGCAGAAAAAGCAATGACTCAGGGGGCCTGTTATTTTGTAACCGATCACGGGGGAACCCCAAAGGCACCGTTTATCAATGGGCCTGTAAGTGAATGCAGGGTGCCGGAGGTGCAAGGCATCGGCCTGTGCAGCGTACAACTGTGCGTAAACAGGCCGATAACACCGCAGATCCGGTGCCCCGTGATCGCTTACGTTATTTTTTCGGGGCCCGGACCATGGCAATCTTGCCGGTCCGCACGATTTCCTTGATTCCCAGTGGTCTGAGGATATCGATCACCGCCTTGATCTTGGATTCGGAGCCGGTAATTTCCAGCGCATAGGAGTTGGGGCTGACGTCGACCACCTTGCCGCGGAAGATATCGATGATGCGCAGCACCTCAGCACGGGTGGAGGCCTCGGCTTTGACCCGGATCAGGGCCATTTCCCGCTCAACGAACTCGCCTTCACTGACATCGTTGACCGTGATGACGTCGATCAGCTTGTGCAGTTGTTTGGTGACCTGCTCGATGATCGAGGCCTCGCCGCTGGTGACCACGGTCAGGCAGGAGACCTCAGGGTCGTAGGTCTCCGCTACGCAGAGACTTTCGATATTGAAGCAGCGGCCGCTGAAGAGGCCGGTGACACGGGAGAGGGCACCGGGTCGGTTACGCAGTAATACAGTCAGGGTATGTTTCATGGTTGGTATCCTGTTGGGCGAATAGCTCAATTCGATTCGGCCTGGGGGCCGGTTGCAGTTGGTTCCAGTCCGGTCTCAGACCAGGAGCATCTCCGTGGTGGCCTTACCTGCCGGGACCATGGGGAAGACGCCCTCTTCGCGACTGATGGCAAAGTCCATGATCACCACATTCTTGGTGGCCAAGGCTTCCTTGATCACCGGCTCAACCTCGGACTTGGTCTTGGCCCGCAGACCAACCGCGCCGTAAGCCTGGGCCAGGGCGACGAAATCCGGGGTGACCTCCATCACGGTTGAGGCGTAATGGCGGTTGTAGAACAGTTCCTGCCACTGGCGAACCATGCCGAGGTAGTTGTTGTTGAGGATCGCAACCTTAACTTGGGCGCCGCACTCGCGGGCCGTGGCCAACTCCTGGATGTTCATCTGGATCGAACCGTCACCGGCCACATCGATAACCATGGCCTCGGGATAGGCCATCTGGGCGCCAATGGCTGCCGGTAGACCGTAACCCATGGTACCCAGACCACCGGAGGTCAGCAGACGGCGTGGGTGGTTGAACTTGTAAAACTGCGCGGTCCACATCTGGTTCTGGCCGACCTCAGTGGTAATGACCGCATCGCCGTTGGTGAGCCGGTTGAGGGTTTCTATCACGTACTGGGGCTTGATGATCTCGCCCTCTTCGGTGTAGGAAAGCGGGTGCTTGGTATCCCAGCCTTTGACTTCCTCTACCCAGGGTTGGTGCTGGGCGCTGACCTCGTCGGCATTGTACTCGGAGGCATTGTCCAGCCAGGAGTTCATCGCTTCCAGGGCTTGTTTGCAGTCGGCAACGATAGGGATATCCACCTTGACGTTTTTGGAGATCGAGGTTGGATCGATATCTACATGGATGATTTTGGCATTGGGGGCAAAGGCATCGAGCCGGCCGGTGACGCGGTCATCAAAGCGTGATCCTACCGCGATCAACACGTCGCTCTTGGCCACCGACATATTGGCCGCGTAGCTGCCGTGCATGCCGAGCATGCCAAGCGACAGTGGATCGGTGCCGGGGAAGCCGCCCAACCCCATCAGGGTCATGGTCACCGGGATGTTGAGCCGCCGGGCCAGTTTGGTCAGTTCTTCGTTGCCGTCGGAGAGAATGACGCCGCCGCCGACATAGAGCACCGGCCTTTTGGCCTTGATCATAGAGCGGCAAGCCTTCTCGATCTGACCGCTGTGGGGCTTGACGTTCGGCTGGTAGGTGCGCATCTTCACTTCTTTTTTTACCGGATAAGGAACCATGGAGGCCATGACGTCCTTGGGCAGGTCGACCAGGACCGGACCAGGGCGACCGGAGGCGGCGAGGTAAAAGGCTTCGCGCAGGGTATCCACCAGTTCGTTGGGGTCGTTCACCAGGTAATTGTGCTTGGTGCAAGGACGGGTGATACCGACGATATCCACTTCCTGGAAGGCATCGTTGCCGATCAGGGCGCGGGGCACCTGGCCGGTGAGCACGACCAGAGGGATAGAGTCGCAGTAGGCGGTGGCAATGGCGGTGACGCCGTTGGTCGCACCGGGACCAGAGGTGAGAATGGCCACGCCCACCTTGCCGCTGACCCGGGAATACCCGTCGGCAGCATGCACGGCGCCCTGTTCGTGGCGAACCAGGATATGGCGGATGGCGCTCTTACACAGCTCGTCGTACAATTCGATGACAGCGCCGCCGGGATACCCGAAAACGAGATCCACGCCTTCTTCCTGCAGACATTTGATGATGGCCTGTGTCCCAATCATTTTACTCATAATCGTCCTTTCTCTGAAATTGAAGTCCGTGCGGGATGTAGCTTGTGCGGCTTGATAGAGATGTGCATTTGTGTCCACAAACCAACCCCAAATCCCCCTCGGGGTCGGTATGCAACCGGCTCTTCCTGCCATGCAGACAGCGTTCTTTAAAACATTGACAAAAGAGTAAAGAATATAGTGGGGTGCCTGTGGGCTGTCAAGCGCGAAACCGGCCCTGGATGCCCAATTCAATGGATCGGTGAACGATCATCGGTGTGTCGGTTTAGTTGTTTATGTTTGTTCTGATAAATCCATTTTTATCGGTGGGTTACGTGGATTTGATGAAGCGGGCTGGTGAGCGCCTTGAAGGGCGAGATGCTGAAGAAGGGAAGGGCTGCGGCACTAGGCGGTCGGAAATACGGCAAAATAAAAGCTGATGGCGTCGTAAAAACTTCGATCTCCTGCGTCGCAGCGTTTTTCTCGACACTCAACATACCTGATGTATGCCTTCGCGCCGAAAAAAACACTGCTCCTTGTATATCTGTGTTTTTATTTAGCCATCTTTTAGCGTGCGATGGACTTTTTACGAGTCCATAAAAGCTGATGACGTCGTGAAAACTTCGACCTCCTACGTCGCAGCGTTTTTCATGGATTGAGCAGAGAAAGTGATATTTTTTACTGAATGCTTCTGATGGCTGCGGGCCGCCCGAGAGCGGCCCGACAGGTGCGGCTTATTTGTCGTCAGCCTTTTCCAACTGATCGATCAGATCTCCCACCATCTTACCCGAGGGCGTAGCGGCCATGGGATGGAATTTGACCAAGATTTTCCACTCGGCAATGGCTGCCTTACGGTCATCCAGACCAGTGAGCAAGACCACGCCCTTGTTGAACCTGGCCTGCTCGTGTTCGGGATTGATGGCAAGGACCCGATCAAAAAGGTCGATCGCCTTCTGGTGTTGCTTGTCTTGGTGGTACATTACGCCCAGGTCGGTCATAACGTTGACATCACCGGGTTGCAGTTCCAGGGCCTTGGTGTAGACGGCAATGGCATTTTGGGCCTGGCCGCTGTCAAAGTAGGCATGGCCGAGCTGGATCCAGGTTGCGGCATCATTGGGATTTTGTTTTGTGGCTTTTTCGAGCGAGGCGATGACTTCGGCGGCATGCTGCTGGTCGGCAACCTGCGGGGCACCGCCAGCCGGAGCCCGGTAGACGGAATAGGCCACACCAGCGATAAAGCCGAGGATCAGCGCGGCGAGAATGGCCAAATACAGGGACTGTTTTTTGACATAACCGGTGGTGTCCATCGGTTGTTCTCCAGGTGTTGGAATTGGTGAGGTGAGTCGTTCCCGGGGAATGCCTGAGAAAGACGTTTCGATCTGTGGCGCCTGCTGGTTCTGCGAAGCGTGGCTCACTGCTTTTTTACGAAGCTATCATTGTGGGAATTTCGTTAAATCCTGAAATCTTAGATATGTTTGGGATGACCTCAAGGTCGTGGCAGCATGATTATAAAAACGCACCAACCGGATGTCATTTCGACCGGAGGGAGAAATCTCTAAACGCGTAAAAGCTCCAAAGAGATCTCTCACATGCGTTCGAGATGACACCGTGAAGGGGGGGGGTTCCCCTGATGGACACAATATCGATATCATTCCGAACGAATGAGAGGAATCTCCTTGTTCTAGAAAATCGATGGATTCGTCTTTATATAGAATCGGCTGAAGGCCAACAGAAGCAGCGTTCTGTCCTATCACTGTCATTTCGACCACAGTGGGAAATTTCTGGGCGAACGATGACTTATATTGCCGCTCCACTCCTCGATGTGACAATAAACAACTTTTTGCAAGACCATCGTTTGTGCCCTGAGGAAAACAATCTAAAACCGCACGGACTGCGCTGGATACAGGCGGCGAGCATAGCACAGCCAGGTTTGATCCGCAATTAATTGCAGGCCCAAGAAAACAGTGGGCATGTGGTTACATTGTGGCAGTGATCACCGCGTCCAGGCAGACCCGGTGCAGGCTCGGGCCGCAGTTGCCGCAGGTTGCCACCTGTAGGGGCTGTGCGTATAAATCCAATGCCTGTGCCGCAGCCTCGACCTTGGTCACAGTGGTGGTGTGGCAGCCCTTGGCCTGCATATCGTAGAAATGGAGTATCCCCCCGGTGCGCAAGGCCTGCAAAGCAGCGGGAAGCAGGGCCTCGCCCCCATAGGGCAGCACAATCAGGATTCGGTCAAAGGCGGATGCAAGCCCGAAGAGCACCTCCGCGGCATCACCCTCGAGAAAATTCACCGTACGCAGTTTGCGGTTGGCGCGCAGGTTTTGGACAGCATAGCCGTGGGCCACCGGGTTTTTTTCAATACCGATAACCTCGGCTGCCTGGCTGTGACGGGCAATGATCAAGGGGAAAGGGCCAACTCCCGAACAGAGTACGCAGATCCGCTCTCCTGGTTTGACCTGAGCGGCGATACGGGCTCGTTCATTGGCCGAACGCACTGAGTAATACACTCGGGCCAGATCAAGATGGAGTACAATCCCGTTCTCCCGGTGCACTGTGGTCAGCCGTTCCTCTCCGCCCACAATTTCTAACGGTAGGGTGCGATATTCTCCCTCATATTCACCCGCCCGCCTGGCGACGACCCTGAGCGAGGAATTGTGGGCAAGCAGCAACGCACCAATGGAGCAGGCATGGGGCATGACCTCTGGAGTGATCCCGATGATGGCAATATCGCCCACCCGGTCAAAACCGCCGGGAAGGCGCAGTGGATCGATGTCGGGGAAATGTTGGGCAAGGAGAGTTCGGAGCTGCATGGTAGCGGTTGGTCGGATCTTGAGAAAAAAGGAAGGTGAACACGTCGCAGGGCAAAGGCTCTGGAGGTGCCTGGCGATTCAACGCCATTAGAGAAACCAAGGCAATATAGCAAAAGGATTCCGTGGATGGAAAGATGGAAAACCTTTGTGGTGGTTCAAGGTTGCCGGGATGGAATGGTTAATCTGCTGTTTTCCTGAAATTATTTATTTGAGAAAATTCAATTAGTCCTGGTTGACTCTCTGTCCTCAAAGGGTGAAGAGCTCCAGTAGCTGCTCTCTGCTCAGCTGTTTTATCATTCCCAAATCGTCTTCCTTGATAATGGAGTCGCTGAGTTGTTGCTTATTGGCGAGGACTTTGTCGATCTTTTCTTCCAAGGTGTTTTGAGTGCTGAGACGGAACAGGTGGACCACGTCCTGTTGTCCCATTCTGTGGACACGGGCGGTCGCCTGGTTTTCTTTGGCTGGATTCCACCACCGGTCATAGTGGATGACCACGTTTCCAGCTATGAGATCGATACCGGTGCCTCCCGCCAGGAGGCTTGCGAGAAAGACCATGCACTGACTATCTGTTGCAAATTGGTCAATCATTGCCTGGCGTTTGGCAATATTCATATCGCCCCGCAGGGTGGCGAAACCGATATCATTTTCCGAGAGATGATGTGCCATCAGGTCCAGCATTCCAATGTATTGGCTGAAAACCACCACTTTGCGACCGTTTTCTAGAGATTCATCCAGCAATTCGAGGAAGAGATCCCACTTGCCGCTGCTGTATTGGTTGGGGTCAGTGCATTTTTCAACGAGGCAGGGATGGTCGCAGATCTGCTTTAAGCGGGTGAGCATGGCAAAGACATGGAGGTAATCGACACGCGCTTCCTGGTCGGCAATGTTGTCGAGAAGGAGCTGTTGCTCAGCAATGGTCTCACGGTACAGGAGGAGCTGATCGCCGCTTAATTCGCAGCTGCGGTCATCCTCGATCAATTCCGGCAATTCGACAAGCACCTTGGTCCGTGAGCGGCGCAGAAGAAAGGGCTGAATTTTCTCGCTGAGGAGTTCCTCTTTTCGTACTGAACCGAATTTTTCAATGGGCGTGAGAAAAGTGTGTTGGAATGTCTTGAACGTTCCAAAGAACCCAGGAAGACAAATGCTAAAGATGGCAAATAAATCTTCGACCGAATTTTCTATCGGGGTGCCCGATAAACCTATGGCAACCCGGGAACGGAAGGCTTTGCATGCCTGATGTGTTGCGGTGTTGCGGTTTTTGAGCGCCTGAATTTCATCGAACACGATGAGGTCAAAGGAGCACTGCTCCAGTGCATCCTGATCTCCGCGGGCAACAGCATAGGTCGTGAGAATAATCCGCTGCTGAAGAGCTGTGTCCAGGTTGCGGTTGGGGCTGTAATAAAGGGCAAACTGAAGGTCCGGATAAAACCGGTTGATTTTGTCGGCCCAGTGCAGCAGCACCGACGCCGGGCAGACGACAAGAATGGGTGTTGATCCCGTTGTTTCACGGACAATCGTCTCGATCAACGCCAGGGCCTGATGCGTTTTGCCAAGCCCCATGTCATCGGCAAGAATTCCGCCCAAACCCAGCTCGTAGAGGGTAAACAGCCAGGAGAGGCCTTCCTTCTGGTAATCACGTAGATGGTCTTGATAGCGAATAGCGGTATTGAGTTGGTTTTGCTGCCCCGAGGCCGTGAGTCGCTCCAAGGTTTGCTGGAGCTTGGGGGAGTTGTGCTGGTGCTCAATAACGGGGATTGCGCCAATCAGGCAAGCGAACTCCCCCCGGGTGAGCGCTATCGTCTTGTGATGCGTCTCGTCGACGGTGCTGCGGTTCTTGGTAAAGAGTTGATATAGCCAGGCCAGCGGTCCCTCGTGTAACTCGAGTGTTGTCAGGCCAACGGTGAGCGGTTGCCTTGTTTGTATGTGTTGAATCAGTTGCGGCAGGGAAACGACATCCTTTCCAATGCCGAATTGGCAGGCCAGCACGATCCAGCCGTCTTCTTCGCGCAGCTCGGAGATGAGCAGACGGTCGGGGATGTGGATATAACGAATCTCGAGCACCTCCGGGTCAACTTGGTTATCCGGATGCAGAAGCTGCTTGCTGTTGCGTTCAAGAAAGTCCGCGACGTCCTTGTGCTCGAGGATAACCTCCTCGTCTTTTCGTAAAAAAGTGAAGAGAGAGGGACTCGTTTGAGTGCATTTTTCCGCAGTAATTTTTGCTGCGTTGTCAGCGGGGCCAATTCGAAAAAAGCCTTCACCGTGCAGATAATAGTGATTGCCGAATTTATGGTTGTGGAGATCTGATAAGCGCATGACCCGCTCGTCATCCAGACGAACAATGGGCCTGACAACGATATTGCCTTCCGCAGTCAGCGATACATTGCTGCCTGGCCGACCATCCGGCAACTGGCGGAACTGACCGTTCAGTTTGTCGAAATTCTTGAGCAGTTCATAGGTGTTTGCTCGGGGGAGGGGAGTGGAGATGTGCAGGTCGGTATTGTCATCACCAATCTCAAACTGAAAACAACCTGTGGCTGCAGAATAGGATATATCAGGGGCAGCGTCACCGACGCAGCAATAGGCCAGCGCACAGAGCCTGGTCCAGATCGCCCCCTCCTGCAGGAGGCCTTTGCTGGTCATCCCGGCTTTTATCAGCAGTTGTTCATTCTTGGTGATGCAGCGTTGTTGCATCCGGTTATAAAGCGTGTGAATACTGTCGCTTCCCATTGGATCGAGAAGAGTTGTTGCCGTGGTCCCTTTGGCGGAAATAACAGCGTTAAAGGTGCCCTCTTTTGTTTCTTTCTCCAGCCTGACCACGTTTTCTTCAGGGGTGAATCGGGTCGAGCCTTTTTCATTGCTGAGCCAGTTGTAGAGAAAATCAGAGGTCTTTCCCCACTGCGATTGTTTGAACAGGAGTGGCAGAGGGGTATAGGCCGCATCGTGGTTTTTATGCAGGCTCAGAATGCAGAGTGCCGCGATATGCGCACACCGTTTTTTTGTGTCGGAAAGGGCACAAAGTTCACAATGCTCTTCCTGTACTGAAAAGCCCGCAGAAATCCGACTGGTTGGTTTGAAAACAATAGAGAGCGTGCCCGCGTTGCAGATACAGGCCGCACTGTTTCGGTAGATAAAAAAATGCGATAACTTGCCCTGTCTGAGGAGGCCCATCCCCTTGTCCAGCGTGTTGGTGTCAAACCAATTGTGCAGTAAAACGGTTGCCGCTACCGGAAGAAACGGTGGTATTTGATCGGGAGGGGTGGAGTTATACATTGGGCGTAAGGGTCATGGGCGTAAGGGTCAGATCTTGAATCTTGAATTATTCCATTTTCCGAATGATTTTGCTCACCGTTGAATTGTGCAAGCCCGTTGCGGCGGCGATTTGTGTCTGGGTGTAGCCGAACTCCTGGCAGGCCCTGAGAAT
>JAQUEZ010000402.1 GCA_028684915.1 Desulfobulbus sp. | reverse complement strand
CAGACCGCAGTAACTGATAGCCTGCCGGATAGAACTGAACCGCAAGGGGTCGCCGATCTCCAAAGTCCAGGTCAGCGCGGTCACTTCGCCGACCCCGGCGATGGTCATCAACCGGTAGACCCGTTCTCTGATCAGCTCATCGGTCCGCAGGCTCTGGATCAGCCGTTTCTGAGATTCCTGGAACATCTCAAAACCGGCGCGGCTCAGCATGAGAAGGTCTTTCACCGATGGCGGTATATCCTCGACTTTTTCCAGAAGTTCATGAAAATATTTTTTACCCCGAAGACGCCTCTTGTTGTAGCTCGCCCCGACTTCCATCAGCAGGCCGGACATCTTGTTTTGCATCTTCACCGCGGTCCGTACCAAGTGATTACGATAGCGCAGGACCCGCCGCAATTCTCGGATCTCTGGGGGAAGCATGGTGCATTCCGGGAGCAGATTGACCCGCAGCAGATCGGTGATTCTCTCCGCATCGGCACGGTCATTTTTCTTTTTGGCGGCGGTAATGGCTTTGAGCATCTCGGGATGGGCAACTTTCAGGTTAACCGCATACGGAAGGAGAAAGTCATACACCCAGCCGGTAAAGATGGTGGCCTCCATGGCTCCCACCCATGGGCCCGGCAAACGTACGACCCATTCGTGAAGCGATTCTCTATCCGCATTCACCATTCCCTGGTCAACAAGGCGGCCATCAACGGTTTTGACACAGTAGGCAATCATCTTCTTGTGAATGTCCAGCCCGATAAAGTAATGTGTGCTCATAGAAACCTCCTTGTGGTGTATTCTGGGCGAGCCTGTTCTCGACCCAACTTTGCTTAATGCATTATACCCACCTGGAGGTTTCTTCGTGTTCCCTTACTTATGCATTCAAACAGGTTTATTGATGGTTGGGTGATTTTTACTTACCTTACAACAAAAAAATATTACCGGTTTTCTTACTTTACCTCGTCAAGTACGGACTGAATTTTACTGATGTTAATGTCTTTCCCTATGAAAACCGTCCACACTGCAACTTCACCAAAATCGTCATTGAAATCGCTATAAGGCTGTATGCTGGAAACACTTGGAGACCATTCGCCAATGCAGCCATTCTCTTTCAGAATAGCATCTACCTCTTGCCGCTGAGATGCGGTGACAAGAAGGAAGTTCCCTTGAAACGTCAATTTATTACCGGATAATTCATCAATCATTTTTGCTTCCTGAATTTTGGCAATGTTGCAGGTTGATAGAAATAAGTATTGTAAAATTACAAAATTGGTTAAATTTTATTACTTTTTACGATTTAAACCCTCGATAATTGATCTGCTCCCACAACGGCAGCCATCTTCATATCCAGGCCATGTCCACTTTCCATCTAGAAACATTCCCTCGGCAATCTTGTATCGTTTTCCGTTTGCAGCTTTATGAGTAGTATTCTGCCGACCAGGATTCTTTGGATTTGTTCCACAAGGTGCACCAGAGTACTGCCAGATTGCTTCAGTAATTCCAAGAGACTGCTGACGAATGCGATTAATCGTAGCAGTGGCTTTATTGTTCAGAAAGGTTGCGATCTGTCCTGCTCTTCCTTTTGTCATGCCGTCGATGTTCATTTGCATGAGAGCGTTAGCTAGCAGAAACAAATTTCGGCCAGCCGTTACCGAGCTTAGAGCTGCTTCATAGACTTGATCAAAGTATTTTGGGTCTATTCCCTCGATCAGTTCTACATTTTTTCTAATATCAGCTCTGACTGCTTCTGTTACATTTGAAGAGTCAAACTCTACTGTAGGAATAGTATGTGATGTTGGCATAAGCCCTCATATATAGTGGTAAGCCAATATTTTAGTTACCTATTTTACGAAAATTTAACGATGGTAAAAGTGATTGCTCCAACGCTAGCATTGCATTTTCTAACTGTCTAACATCTGTACTTTTATTTGCTATTAGGTCTTTTATTGCAGTTAAATTATCATGAACACCTGACTTTCTTTCAAAAAGGAAAGTAGATTCTCGATAAGCCATTGTGAAATCGTAATTTGAATTAAGGATTTCTGATTCGCTTCTTTTATTAATGTGGATATTGTTTAAATAGTATTTCAATGTTTTTTGATAGATGTCAAAGCGTCGATTGTATAGATCAAGCTTAAGTTTTAAATCGTTTGTTTTTAACTGAGATAAAGCTATGCAGGCAACAGCAAGTGAAATAAATATAGGGGAAAAAGCGGTTAAATAGTCTAACCATGATTTTGTATCTGCAATAATTTCCATTTTTAAGTTCCCAATTATTCTTTAGTTATAAAGCATGGTATCTAGTATGGTTGCCGTGTCTGCTTCGCAGACGTTCCTGATGTCAGCCCAAACCTATTGCGTTATGCATTTTGAAAATTTTTAATTTTTTCTAATGAAAATGACAGCTTGTATTCAAAAAGTTCAATATCATTAAGTGAAGATGATGCAAGTTTTAAATCTGTTGAAATGTTGCTTGCAACAATGACACCTCTTACTAATTGCTCTTGGTCAGCAAGTTCTTGCCTGATCCACCCCATGTATCGTAAAAGTTGCCCAATAGTTCTATCGTAGCCTCTGGCAACTTTAAGCTCGATGACTACATAATTATTTTGTTTATCAACAGCAAGAATATCTATAAAACGACCACCAGCAGGATATTCAATGCCGTTTATTTCCTCTTGTTCATATAACGTTAAACCTTCCTCAATAATATATAAGTTTTTTGCTAAAAAATTTTGCAAATCTTTTTCATATGCAAATTCTTTTGATTCTACAATCTCTTCTTCAATAGTATCTACTTCATATTCTAACTCTTCAGTTTGATTTCCTTCTTGTTTTTCATAAATAGGTAACGGGTCGTTTTCTTTATTATATAACCTGAAATTAGATCTATCAATTTGGAACAATAGATCATGTATACCGTTTGAATTTACATTGTAATGTATTCTGCTTTGTGCGTTTGTGGACAATAAAATTAAGTGTGCATTAAGCGTCCCTTTTTTTATTTTAGGATAATTAATCATAAACCATTCGATAATTTCTTTTCTCTGAAATAAGCCTCCTGCAGATATTGGAGTTCGTGTTATTAATCCAAACCCGTTAGGTGGTGGAATTTCAAATGTTTTTATAAAATCTTTAATTAATTCTTTAGTAGATTTTTCATAAATTGACATAATTACCTCCTTAGGTAAATGAAAGTTAGTGTGCAACACCAACACCACGACGACGATCACGTTTCTTTATTTATATTATACCGGTGTGGCGCCAATTTTTTTTTAAACTTTTTCTTTTAAGAAAGACACCATGACCCCGCACATGCTGCTCTTCAAGAGGGTAATGAAAAAGGGGTCTAAATTTTTTTCCAATATTCCCATATATTGGACATAATAGGTTATTTTGTCCTAAGTGCAAAGATGGACGCGTTACAGAAAAGCGGATTTTGGCGGGATTGCGGCCTGGTGGTTTACTCCAACATGAGACAAAACAATGAGTGAGCGAAAACATCTGATGGCGGCAGAGGTCGGCAAACTGATAGCGGCGGTGAAAGGGAGTCGCAACGAGGCCCGCGACCGATGCTTGTTGCTGTTGATGTTCCGGCATGGGTTGCGGGTGTCGGAGGCCTGCGGCTTGCGGATGTCGCAGGTGGATATTGAAAGCCGGGTGTTGCATGTGATCCGGCTGAAGAAAGGGCTCTCGACGACGCATCCACTGCGGACGGATGAAGTACGGGTGATCAAGGGCTGGTTGGCAGAGCGGCGGCGGTGGAATCCCCCGCATGATGCGTTCTTTGTCAGCGAGCGACGCACGCCGTTGAATCGACGGACCGCCTGGGCCGCGATCCGGGGCTATGGGGAGAAAGCGGAATTGGCTTTACCGGCTCATCCGCACATGTTGCGGCATGCCTGTGGGTTTGCCCTGGCCGATCAGGGGGCGGACACTCGCTTGATACAGGATTATCTTGGTCACCGGAACATTCAGCACACGGTCATTTATACCGCCGCCAATCCGGCCCGGTTTGAAAAATTGTGGAGATGAGAGTCTCTCCTCAATAACCAGCCTCTTTTTGGTGCCGAACCGCGAGAATCACTGCCATGCGGCCGTCATAGCGGTACAGCGCAATATAGCCGCTGTCGCCAAAGTCGATCAGCCATTCTCTATATTCAGGGTCCATCTCTTCCATGGGCCGGCCAATTTCCGGCTGGTGGGCAAGGATTTTGACGCCTTCACGGATGGCTTTTGCTGCTCGCTTAGCGGCGTCGATATTTTTTTCTGCCAAAAATCGATAAACACGCTGCACGTCCTGCAACGCGGACGGCGCCCAGATTAGATGTGGCATTTAGGCGGTTCCACGCTTTGTCCCTCTTCCAGCTTGGCAAGCCAGGCGTCAGCTTCTTCTAGGGTCACATGTAAACCGGTCGCTTGGTATTCGTTCCAAGCCCGGATACCGTCTTGTCGGAATGACTCGTGCTTTTCTTCGCGCTCAACATATTGGCTGATAGCTTCCTTCATCAACCAGTGTGTTGAGCGACGTCTGGAG
>JAQUEZ010000401.1 GCA_028684915.1 Desulfobulbus sp. | reverse complement strand
GCGAACCAACTCAATCGAAGGTGGTGAATTCATGCACAAGAACAGCTGTGAAATTATGAAATCGAGCTGTGATATAAAATACGCATCCATAACGTCTGCCGCGCATAGTGTGACAAATAGCATTTTGCTAAAATTTTGCAACAATAACTAAAATTTTGCACACCCCTCCAAGGGAAGAGGTGTGAACGAGTTTCCGAGCACATCAGGCAAATAGAAAAGATTCTCCGGGTGATGTTTGGAAGAAAAAAGCTGGCTTGACAGCATCAGAATTTGTCGAAACCTCTCCCTGAAGGATTGCATGAAGGACAAGTATCGGTTGGCTGATTTTGTCCCACGAATTGTACCACTGCTGGAATGGCGGGCCACTCGAGAAGCGCGGCAGAGCGAGATGTGAGTCAAGGTCAACCCACCGATTTGCTTTGATGGCGGAATAGATTGCATTTAACCACTGTGGTCAAATTTAACCAATATTTAAGATTGGTTAATGCGAGGCCAAAGAATGGGCGTCTAAAATTATTATTAAAAACAGTTCGTTGAGTGATGGGCGGCGAGTTTGCACACCTGGTTCGGAGATTGCTCTTTATAGAATCAAGCCTTGGATGAATAACACCAGCGATTCTCTACCGGAGATCTCCTCGATGAAAGATGCGTTGATGCAACAGCGAGCCACTCTTTCCCCTGAATCAGCAGCGCGGCGGCATAAAGATGCTGCCGAGGATTTCTCGGCCGGGGTTTGCCCCCACTGTGGCGGCGGCCTCTCTTCTGACAAGGACGTTATGGACAAGGGTGCGCGAGAGGCAATCGCTCCCGAGTGTCCGGCCTGCAATTGGAAAAGATATGCAGCCAAGGTTGGCGAAAGCGCTGACCGGCATGGCCTTGTCTAAGCCGACAACTGTTGTGCTCAGAGAGATGAGCCGACAGGTGGCGCGCGGTTCAGCGGGATCAAAAAATGCAACCATCGTGAGTGAGAAAAAGGTCTGCCTTGAGGCCTGCCGAGCCTCCACATCCTTTGGTGCAAACGGCTTGGGCGTCTCCTTTCAGTTAAGGTCAAACACCATGCATTGGAAGGGCGCATGAACAGAGTGCAGACAATCGTCTTCGACTTTGATCACACCCTGACGCCTTGGGATTCTTCCGAACGTTTTTTTCGCTGGCTCCTGAAACGCAGTCCATGGAGAAGTGCGCTGGTCCTGGTTTCAATCCCATTCCTCGCCCCGCTTTTGTTGGGCAAAAACACGCGCACCCTGCCGGTTAAATTTGCGGTGTGGACGGCAACTTTGGGGCGGTCCGACGATGCCGTCAGTGCATTGGTGAAAGAACATGTCGCTGAGATTGTTGCTCGGCGGCAGTCGCTGATTCTGCAGGATGGGATCCGCCAATTGAATCGTCATCTTGCGCAGGGACATCGAGTCGTCGTCGCCACCGGCTCGCTCGAAGCGCTGGGCCGTGAATTGCTTGACCAAAGCGGCCTTGCCCATATCCCCATGGTGGGGTCGTCGCTCAAGCCGTTCATGTGGGGCATGGTGGCTCATCAGCATTGTTATGGGCCCCGTAAAATCCCCATGCTCACAGAGCGGGGCTATCCGCCGCCTTGGGTTGCGACCTACACCGACCATGAATGCGATTTACCCGTGATGAGACAGAGTGCAGCGTGTTTTTTGGTGAATCCGCGGCCCAAAGCTGTCCGGATCATTGCGGACGAGCTTTCCATTACGCCCGAGGTGCTTTTGTGGCGGTAAGCGACATCACGTTCCGGCATGCTGGTCTCATAAACGGTGGTGAAGGGTGCGAATGAAAAAAAGGATCCTGTTCATCTGCGGTTCGATGAATCAAACCACCCAAATGCACCAGATTTCCAAGCGTCTGTCGGATTACGAGCAATCCTTCTCGCCCTTTTACTGCCACGGGTTTGACGAGATGCTGCGCAGACTTGGCCTGATCGAATTCACGATTGCCGGCAACAAGATGGTGGAACACTGCCGGGTCTATCTGCAAAATCATGGCCTTGTCATCGACTACCAGGGAAAGAATCGGCCCTATGACCTGGTGGTGACCTGCACAGACGTCTACCTGCAGAACAACATTCGCGACAACCGGATCGTGCTGGTTCAGGAGGGGATTATCGATCCGGAATCCCTCATGTTTCAACTCGTCAAGCGTCTCCGGTTCCTTCCGAGATGGATGGCGGACACGGCAATGACTGGCCTCAGCAATGCATACCAGGTCTTTTGTGTGGCCAGCGAGGGCTATCGCGACTTCTTTATTCAACGAGGCGCGCGGCCCGATAAAATCGTGGTGACGGGCATACCCAATTTCGATAACTGCCGGCAATATTGCGCCAACGATTTTCCCTACCACCACTATGTGCTGGCCTGCACCTCCAATTACCGGGAGTTGTTTCGGTACGAGGACCGCGAGGCCTTCATCCGAAGAGCGGTGGATATCGCCGGGGGGAGGCAGCTTATATTCAAGCTGCACCCGAACGAAAATATCGAGCGCGCCACCCGGGAAATACGTACGCACGCACCGGATGCCATGGTGCTGACGACCGGGAGCGCGGAAGAAATGATCGCGAACTGCGATGCCCTGATTACGCGATTTTCGTCAACTGCCTTTGTCGGGGTTGCGCTGGGTAAGGAGACCTACTCCGACTTTGATATGGACACCTTGACCCGCCTGATGCCTCTGCAGAATGACTCGGCAGCCTTGAACATTGCCACTGTCTGCCGCCGGGTTCTTGAAGAGAATTGACGGCTGCTCGATGTCATTGTGCCGACTCTAACCGTCTGCTGTCGCGGCCTCCGCTTCTTTGACATCAAACGGGCGTATGTTCCACCAAACACTTAGGAAATAAATCTGATGGTTTCGTAAAAAGTCAATTCTTGTCATTTTGGCGAGTACGGCGATGGGGAATCTCTTGATAATTCTAGATATTTATCGCTACGCTCGAAATGACAAAAGGGAGAGTTTTCCTATATTACGAGTTCATCAAATCTGTCTCCATCGAGGAAAGGAACATTGAAGGCTTTGGTTACAGGCGCGACAGGATTTATCGGCAGCCATCTGGTGGAAGCCCTTGTGCAACAAGGAGCCCAAGTCCGATGCCTTGTTCGGAATACAAGCCCGTTAGGGTGGATAAAGGATTTGCCGGTTGAGTTTGTCGTCGGGGATTGCCGGGATCAGCAATCTCTGCGCCAAGCTGTGCAGGATGTCGATCAGGTGTTCCATCTTGCCGGTGCAACCATGGCGGTCAAAGAGCAAACGTTCTTTGAGGTGAATGGACTGGGTACGGAAAACCTTGTTCAGGCCTGCATCGAAAACAAGACTCGTCTCAAAAAATTTATCTATCTTTCGAGCCAGGCAGCAGCAGGGCCGTGTCCGAGCGGTGGAAAGAAACAGGAATCCAACCCCTGCGAACCGGTCTCGCCCTATGGGAAAAGCAAATTGCTCGGGGAGCAATTGGCCTTAGCCCACACCCATGCGCTGCCTCTCCTCATTCTGCGACCTTGTGCCGTCTATGGGCCCAGGGATAAAGGGTTTTTTACGCTTTTCAAATGCCTCTCCAAGAACATCAAGCCTTGTCTCGCCGACCACGATCAATACATCAGCATGTGCTATGTCGAGGATCTAGTCCGGGCGATGCTCTTGGCTGCCGAGACCTCAACAGCAAGCGGGGAAATATTTTTTGTGGCTGATGGCCACGACTACCGGATGGAGGAAGTCGGCGACATCTTTGAGCAAGCGCTGGAGAAACGAGCATTGAAGCTCGGCCTCCCCCAACAATTGCTCCCCGGTGTGGGCTTTATTGCAGAATGCTTTGCCAGAGTCACTGGCAAACCTTCCATCATGAGCCGCGGCAAGGTGAGGGAAATACGCTGTAAGAATTGGCTTTGCGATATTGCCAAGGCTAGGACAATACTCGGTTTCGAGCCGCGGATTGCTCTTGCCCAGGGATCTGCATTAACCGCCGCCTGGTATAGAAAAGAAAATTGGCTATAGCAATACTGTCGGAATGTTTCGATGTTCAACCTTTGAAAAAGAGCAATCATGGCCGACATTGAGATCATTACCGCGGCAAGCAGATCGGAGCTCAGGGACTTCATTGACCTGCCTTGGAAAATTTATGCTGAGTACCCCTTATGGGTTCCCCCCCTCAAGAAAGATGTTCGTCGGATGTTGGAACCCGGCAGGCATCCTTTCTGGGAATTTTCCGAGCGCATCCTCTTTCTGGCCCGGCGCGGCAAGAAGACCGTGGGCAGGATCGCGGGCATCATTGATCGCCATCATAACGAGTTCCACCGCGAACAGATGGGCGTTTGGGGATTCTTCGAATGTGCCGACGACCCGGAAGCCGCGTCAGCCCTCTTCGCGTCGGTGGAAACGTGGGTTCGCCAAAAGGGGATGACCTTCGTGCGAGGCCCGCTCAACCCTTCCATCAATTACGAGGCGGGGTTGCTTGTTGACGGCTTTGATTTTCCGCCGGCGTTGATGATGACCTACAATCCGCCGTACTATCCGCGATTGATCGAATCGTGCGGTTTCAGCAAAGAAAA
>JAQUEZ010000106.1 GCA_028684915.1 Desulfobulbus sp. | reverse complement strand
TCCCATGGAGCCTGCAGTCTGAGCCCTAACGTTATGATATCTTTACTATTCATGGTTTCCCTCGTCATTTGGTGTGGATTTGATCGTTTTATACATCAAATCCACACCAAATGACGAGGAGCCAAAATGGTTTATGTCGAGGCCTTACAGGACAATACGTTGAGTTTTCTTCCTCAAGCAAGAGTTTATGCTTCAAAGCAAAAGATGCATCTTAGAAGAACAGTGAAATTAGACCCTATGGCAGAATTCTATATATATGACCTCGTATATAGAAATAGAAATTCATTTAGGAAGAGTTTTTCGAAAAACAGAGAAAATTTCGGGTATCGTTTTGAATCGGGAAAAATATTACCAGCAAGAGAGAGCTACCGTTCTTTTCAAGCAGCAATAACAGGGGCATCTGATGAATATTCTTTTGGAGTTAAATTCGATATATCATCCTATTTCAACACAATTTATCACCATGATTTAGTCGCTTGGTTTAATGATGGTTCAAGAAGCGATGAAGACGTTAAAGGACTAGATACATTCTTAAGACAAACAAACTCGGGCAGATCTGTTGACTGTCTCCCACATGGAATCGCACCATGCAAAATACTAGGTAGCCATTTTTTAAAGTTTATTGATAATTCAGGTCGCCTTAAAAGTGACATGCTTCTAAGATTCATGGATGACTTTTACTTGTTTTCAAACAGTTACGAAATTATTGTCGAAGATTTCACATTAATTCAAAGATTGCTCGGCGAGAAGGGGCTCTCAGTAAATCCTAAAAAAACAATGCTTGGAATTATATCGCAAGTAAATGTAAAACGTGAAATTGATGCAATGAAACTCGACCTTCTAAGAACGCGTCGTAGGGTGCTTTCCACCTATGATTGGGAACAAGAAGAAGAGAAAAAACCTGATACACAATTACTTAATGACGAACAAGTAGACTATTTACTAGATTTATTAAAAAACGATGAAATTGAGGAAGAAGATGCTGAGCTTGTACTGACACTAATGCGCGAGCATAGCAGTGAGGTTTCTGAGCACTTGCTCGTATTTCTACAACGTTTTCCGAATTTGTCTAAAAATATCTACTATTTTTGCAAACATATACCGGATAAAGACCATATTTCAACTGCAATTGATACTTTTCTAAGTAACAACAGATTCGTTACAGAGTATCAGCTTTTTTGGTTAGCTAAAATATGTGAACAGTATCTACTCGCTACCGCAAAGGTTGGTGATATATTGATAAAGTTGTTTGACCACTCTAACGCAACAACAATCTCAAAAACCAAAATTCTCGAAATTCCAGAAAAGCGTTTTGGTATAACAGAATTAAGGGAAGAGCAATTAAGAACAGGAAAGTCAGACTGGCTTGCTTGGGGCGCTGCAATCGGAACTCGAGCAGAGAGAAAAGCAAACAGAAACCATCTCCTCGGATACTTTAGCAATGGAAGTCCTATGAACAAGCTTATAGCTGACTGTGTCATAGGATTACAATAATTATCTAACCAGGCGTTTCACCATCGCTTCACTACGTTTCGCTGGACTCGCTGAAGCTCGCCGGTGAACTTACCGTTATCTTTCTATAGGAATCTGGTAGGCACACTTTTGGGGTCAAGTCTTGAATATTGAATTGTTCAGGAGCAAAAAAATAGGGGACGGCGTCCGATTTTTTCTTTCTGTACTGAGTTCACATTTCTCCCGTTTATCTTGATTGAAAATCAATCCCCCCGAAAATTAAAGAGAACAGCATGACAATACCATTGAATTTAATACTATTTTCCACAAAATACGCCCTATGGACCTAGCGTTACTTGTAGTCTTGATTTCGCTTAATGGCATTTTTGCCATGTCAGAGATTGCGGTTATCTCTGCAAGAGATTCCCGCTTGCAGAAAATGGCCAAAGATGGCAGGCGAGGCGCTAACTCTGCATTGTCGTTGAAAAATAACCCAGCGTCTTTCCTGTCAACCATTCAGGTTGGAATCACCATGGTGGGCATTCTGAGTGGCGCTATCGGTGAAAACGCATTGGCCGAACCACTGACGACTTTCATCGGAACATTACCCTGGCTGCAACCGTATGCCCAGCCCATTGCCCTGGTCGTGGTTGTCGTCACCTTGACCTATTTTTCAGTAGTGGTGGGAGAGTTGGTCCCTAAACATTTGGGGCTGCTCGACCCAGAAAAAATTGCCAGTTTGGTTGCGCGACCGATGAAGATGCTTGCGCGTATCGCCAGACCTCTGGTGTGGTTTTTCTCGGCTTCGTCTACTTTTCTTTTGAGGATATTGGGCGCTGGCAAGAGAGAGCAATCATCCGTGACAAATGAAGAAATCAAGCTGCTGATGGAACAGGGGGCGGAAGCGGGTATTTTTCACGCGAGCGAGCGGATTCTTGTTTCCAATGTTCTTCGCCTTGATGAACAGCCAGTTGTCGCTATCATGACCCATCGCCAGGATATCCATGTACTCGATATAACCAAGCCGGAAGCGGAACTGCGTGAAGATTTGGCGACCTGTCCTTATTCCCGGATAATCGTTTGTCGTGGTGGGTTGGATGATATTGCAGGACTCTTGAGAACCGCTGATTTGTTGCAGGCGGCTCTTGCCTGTGCGCCGTTGGATATTGCACAGTATTTACGCCAGCCGCTGTATGTTCCTGAATACGTGACTACAACACAACTGCTGGAAAATTTTCGTAAAGCCCAACTGCAGTGCGCCCTTGTGGTTGATGAGTACGGCGACATTCAAGGGTTGGTGACCCTGACGGACGTGTTGACCGCTATTGTCGGAGAAGTCCCGTCTTCGAGCCTTGTAGAAACTCAGGAGTTTATAAAGCGTGCAGACGGCTCCTGGCTCATTGATGGTGGCGTCTCCATCGAGCGGGTCAAATTAACGCTCGACATCAGAAACGATCTGCCAGGAGAGAAAAGCAATACCTATCATTCGCTGGGAGGGTTGATCATTCACGTATTGGGTCGTATCCCCAAGGAAACAGATCAATTTGAAGAACAAGGCTATCGTTTTGAGGTCGTCGATATGGATAAAAACCGTATCGACAAGGTGCTGGCGTCTCGCGTCCACCCAGAGGGATAGAAATTGCTCCGTTCGTTTGGACAGTTTTTTTAAAGTGGAGTCTCCGCAGCCTGGCCACGGAGGTCGATTCCTACCGGATCAGGAAGCAAAGCAACTCACGGTTCGTCTCCGTCAATCGGTCAACCGCTGCAGCTGAATAATTTCATCAAGGAGAAAAACGTCTGTCAGCAGGGTGCGAACATGCAGCGAGGCATTGAGATTGTCTATCAGTTGGGATGAAATTTTCGGTTGGGCAAGAACGAGTTCCATTGCCGCCAAGGCCTTGGCCGTATCCACCTTCAGCACACCAAGAAAATTTACATATTTGGGTGAGGTGGCTGGATTGAAAGTCACCGCCATTGCGGTATACGCTTCCGGTAAATCAGTCGCGGCGTCAACAGCCTTTGAGAGCAGTTCTCGAAGTTGACTGCCGTGATGGCTTTCCCGGTCGTCAGCAATACCCTGGGCCGCATACGCCAGCATAAACTCATAACATTCTTCAATGGCGTCGCAGCGGTTTTTAATATTTTCCAATTCGATCACGAGTATTTTCTCTCTGTAGGTTTACGATTCCTTTCTGCCAAGGATGGCGCGTTTGATTAAATTCCGCACCAGCACAACCTTGTAGCCATTATGAGGAAGCGGCGCCGCACCATTGGCAGCAATGCTTGAACCTGCCTCAGCAATTTCATTTCTTGATTGACCAGCCACTGCGGCTTCAACCTGAGAGAGCCGCCAGGGGCGAGCCGCCACCGCACCCAGAACGAAACGTGCCCGGTCGATGCGGTCTCCGGTAAGTCGCATTGCCGCTGCGATATTGACCAGCGGAAAATCCCACACCGGTCGGTCCCGAACCTTCTCAAAGTAAAACGTCGCGCCTGCCCAGGTCGCGGGCAGGCGAATTTCGGTGAGCAACTCACCTGGCCGAAGCACGTTGAGGCGGGTGATGTCAGTTTCCGGGCCGACGAAGAAATCCTCGGCTGCCACCTCCCGTGTACCTTCTGCATTTTGAATAACAAGCCGCGCCTCCAGAGCAACCAAGGCCGGAGCAGTATCGGAAGGCGAAACCGCAGCGCAGCCCTCAACCCCGAAGACGGCATGTTCACGATTCTGCCCCGCCTTGCTTTCACCCGCATAACAGACGCCGCCACCAGCCCGATAGCAGTCCCAGCCGCTGCGGTAATACCAGCAGCGCGTATCCTGGCTGATGTTGCCGCCCAGGGTTCCCTGGTTGCGGATCTGGGGCGAAGCCACTTCTCCTGCGGCCTCGGCGAGCAGGCTGAAATGGGTTTTGAGGTCTGGGTTGTGCTGAACCTCGGTTAACGTCGTCATCGGCCCAATGACCAGATCGCCACCGTCCCGGCGGATGCCGCGAAGTTCCTCAATGGCGCCAAGATCGATAACCGCCTTGGGTCGTTTCATCCGATCCTTAAACCGTTCCAGGCTATCGAGTCCTCCCGCCAACAGCCAGGCGTCGGATCCAAGACGTTTGGCCAGGGACAAGGCGTCATCAACGCTTGTCGGCCTAAATAGGTCAAAAGAGGGCATACCGTCACGTATAATCGCCATGGGGTTTCTCCCGCCACCGATGTATCGGCGGCTTTTACATTAAACGTTGGCTGAAAGGCCCGTTACTGGACGCCAGATGCCGGGCTCAATGGCGGCCAGCACGGTGTCGGCCATGACCGGGGCACGCAGAAATTTGTCGTCGCCCAAGGCATCGTTCAAAGCACACAGGACCGCAGCGCAGGCGGCCCCGACCGGTGGTTCGCCAATGCCGCGTGCTCCGATTGGAGTCTGGGGATCAGGCATGCCGACCGAGCCCCAGGTGAATTTTTCCGGCAGGCAAAGGACGGTCGGCGGCCGGGTTTGGTAGAAACGCCTGGACACCGGCATCCCGTGTTCATGGTCATAAAACCATTTCTGCGTGGTGGCATGACCAATGCCGAGCATGGAACGACCGACAAGCTGACCGGCAAAGGCACGAGGGTGGACCACCATGCCTGCATCCGCCTCTGCGTGAAAGTCGACAATCCGGTACATACCCGTTTCGGCGTCCACTTCAACTTCGGCAAAGGCAGCCACATACGAGAATGTTTGTCCGTCGCGCGGGAAGGTGTCGCGGGCAACGGCAACCAACCCCTGTCCGGCCAGGGCCGCGACAGAGGCTTTGGTCAACTTGTGGATATCAGCCGGATATTCATGACCGTCATAGGCTCCGCCCAGTTCAATGGCTTTCCGAGCCGCTTCAGCAAAGCTCAGCCCCTCGCCCTTGTTCTCTTTCCGGAAAACGCGTTGATTGCCGACGGCAAAATCTTCCGGATTGCCACCCAGTGCTTTAGCCGCGATTTTCTTGAGCTTGGTGAGAGCATCCAGGCTTGCAGCCAATCCTGCTCTTGACATGGCGTGAATGGTTTGGCTGCCGCCCGACACACAGCTCCAGGCGAGGTGTTTGCCTGTATTTCCCCAGAGTATTTCGCAGGATTCCCAGGGCACGTCCATGGCGTCGGCCACCACCCGTTGCACGTCGCTGAAGGATTCCGTGCCGAGATTGCCGATACCGCAATGGATACGCAATGTACCTTCCGGGGTGATGACGAACAAGCCGTCAAAACCGATTGTTCCGGCCACAAAGCATCCCGTAGCCACACCGACGCCGCGCCGAAGAGGACTCTTGAGGGCCGGTCGTGATCGGCGCGCCTGCCAGCCAAAGGCCTCAGCCCCTTGGTCCAGCGCCTGTTTGACAAAGGCGCTGGTCGCCACATTCATGGCGCCGTCCGCTTTCGGGGGACCGACCGGCGCCCTGCCTTCAGGTGCATTGATGCGGCAGACCGCCAAAGGGTCGAGGTTAAACTTACGCGCCGCTTTCGCTAACACAGGGCCCATGAGGGCACTGGCCTGGAGTCCGCCCGGTGCGGTTTGGGCGCCACGGGTCGGAGTGTTGGTGAGTACCGTCACTCCGCGCCATCGCATGGCCCGGGGTTGGTAGAGCAATGAAGCCATGCGGCCTGCCAGCCCCCCATCGTGTTGTTCCTCATACGGGCCGTTATCCATGATCACGAACATGTCCAAGCCAAGCAGACGCCCTTCCTTGGAAAAACCAGCCCGCATGCGACCGATCACACTTGGCCGAGCCCGTCCGATGGACTGCTCGTCATCCCGTGAGACGCGCAACATGACCGGCGCGTGCGCTTTCTTTGCCAGCAAGGCCGGGATGATCGCGGCCACGGAAGCGGTGATCTTGCCGCCAAACCCACCACCGGTGTACTCGCTGATAAGGATGATATCGCTCGGATCCATGTTGAGCCACTTGGCAAGGGCCGGCACGGTCTGGATGGCGCCTTGGGTGCCGACCGCAATATGGAGCTTGCCGTTTTCCCACCAGGCCAGGGTGGAACGGGTCTCCAGGGTCTGGTGACTGACGTTGGGCGTGACGAAAGTTTCGTCCAGAACCAGTGCGGCCTGTGACATTTCGGCATCAAGGTCGCCGTGGGACCATTCACCGGTAGCCTTCCCCAAGGGCAGCTTATCTTGCCCGGCGGTCTCAAAATCGGCCTTAGTCCATTTCATTTCGCCAACTTTTGCCTGTTCACCAGGTTTCCCCGGCGGCAGCCAGACATTGCCGTCGGTCCGGGCGCTTGGCCCTCCAGGGCGCAAACTATCGAGCGGATCGATGACAAAGGGGAGTGGATCAAATGAAATATCTATGGCTTCAATGGCTGCGGTCGCGGTCGCCTCGTCAATTGCCGCAACGGCTAAAATCGGTTCCCCTTGAAAGAGCGGTTCCATGGTCAGCGCTGGTTCCGCCCAGGGACTGGCCTTGATGACCTCGCCACGGTCGGTGACGGAATCGGCCGGAGGCGGCAGCTCGTCAGCGGTGAGAATCGCCCGCACGCCGGGCATAGCCAAGGCGGCTTTGGTGTCGAGATGTTTCACCCGTGCATGGGGCAAGGGGCTGGTGAGCAGCTTGCAGATAAGCATGCCCTCGGCCCGGAGGTCATCGGCGAAACGTGCCGTGCCGGTCAGTTTGGCCCGCAGGTCAGGTGTGGTGTAATTTTGCCCGGTCAGCTTTGGCGAAAAAAGAGCTTCGTTTTGCGGCATGATTTACCCCTTTCGCATGTATTCGGCCCCGCGCATCAGGGCAGTGAGGATCTTGTCGTAATCCTGGCAACGGCAAAGATTTCCCGAAACACCGTGCGCCAGTTCCTGTCGGGTGGGATTGGGGTTGGTCTTGAGATACCCAAGGGTGGACATGAGGAAGCCCGGGGCACAGTAGCCACACTGAAAGCCCTGTTCATCGAGAACGCCCTGCTGTAAGGGATGCAGTTTTCCGTCGGACCGAGCCAAACCTTCGATGGTCAGCACATTCTTTTCCCGGACGCTCTGGGTAAGGATGGAGCAGGAGTATTGAGGCACGTTATCGATGAGCACTGTACAGGCCCCGCATTCCCCTCGGTCACAACCGATTTTGAGACCAGTGAGTCCCAGTTTGCCGCGCAGGGTTTGCGCCAGGGTTTCCTGGGGCATAACATCCACCCGGCGCTGTTGCCCATTCACGTTCAGGGTAATGAGTCGTTCAACCGCACCGGGGGAGGTCTTGGGTGCGGCTCCAGCCGGTCCGGAGTAGAGCAGGCCGGACGAGGAAACAACACCGGTTGCGATGACGCTTTTGATGAACTGGCGTCGGGTCATTCCCTCGGGCCTGATTTTTTCGAGAAGAGAACCATTCATGGCGACTCCATAATGTATTCTGTGGTGTTGGGACCGTAGGCTCATCGTACAGAACAATGGCAGAACTTCTGCACAAGGAGCCGAGCAAACAGGTCGGAGTTTCCGGGCCGTTATTTTTCGATGGCGCAAAAAACTTGAGCACCCATTTTTGCGTTGAACAAAGAACCGTTTCATTGCGTCAGTCTGTGAAGCGGCACACACCATCCATATTCCTACTTAACTGAAAAATCATGCAAACAGCCACCTCTACCTCTTGGTATCCTAATTATTTTTTTGCACCACCTATTTCAGGTGTTCGGTAAAAAAGGAGGTGAGCTTGTCAAAGGGGATAAAATTCAATCGGTCATACAGGTCCACATGCCCGGCGCCCGGAACGATGTAGAGTTCCTTCGGTTGGGCCGCTAATCTGTAGGCCTCTTCGCTGAACTCGATGGAATGCGCCTTTTCGCCAGCGATGAACAACATGGGACGAGGAGAGATCGTCTCAATATCATTGAACGGGTAGAAATTCATGAATTTGACGTTGCTGGTCAGTGTCGGGTGGGTTGTCAGTTCCGGCGATGAACCTTCGGGCGTGTATTCACCTCGCGGAGTGCGGTAGAAGTCATAAAACTCACGCTGAATAGGGTGAGTGTTTTCGTTTAATTGGTGATCTGTGCCGCTGGTGTATTTGGTTTCACCGCCAGTGAATTCCACAGAGCGTTGCTCTGCGGCCTCTGCGATGATTTTCTTTCTCTGCTCCAAGGTTAAAGAATGTCTGAGCGCGTTTCGGTTCGCAGCGCCCATATCGTACATGCTGACGGTGGCAATGGCTTTCATGCGCGGGTCAATCTTGGCGGCACTGATAACAAAGCTCCCACTGCCGCAGAGGCCCAAAACACCGATCCGCTCCCTGTCAACAAACGGTTGGCCGCCCAGGAAATCGACCGCAGCGCTGAAATCCTCGGCATACATATCCGGTGAAACAGCGTTGCGGGGCTGGCCCTCGCTCTCTCCCCAGAACGACAAATCCAAAGACAAGGTCACAAATCCCCGTTCAGCCATTTTTGCGGCATACAGATTCGCACTCTGTTCCTTTACGGCGCCCATCGGATGCCCGACAATAATCGCGGGATTTCTGGTGTTTTTATTGAGATCCTTGGGCGTGAACAGATTCCCCGCAACTTGCATGTGGTATTGATTTTTAAAGGTAACCTTTTGCATGGTTACCCCCTTGCTCTTGTAAAAATTGTCAGCTCCATTGGACATGTCTTGAGCCAAAGCCGGGGCGCCGATGATGGACAGCATGCCCAAAACGATGGACAGCATGCCTAACTGTTTTAAATTGTGCATCTTCTTTTTTCCTCCATGTTATCCTGTGAGGATCCGTATTGTTCCTCACTGACCTTTTCCAGCCAATCAACCGCCGAACCGTCAAGCTCTTCCTGGATGGCGATATGCGTCATGGCCGTGTTGGGCGATGCTCCGTGCCAGTGTTTCTCGCCCGGCGGAAACCAGACCACATCTTCGGGACGGATTTCCTCGATAGGGCCGCCTTCACGTTGAACCCTTCCGAACCCAGCCGTGACAATCAGGGTCTGTCCCAGAGGGTGGGTGTGCCAGGCGGTACGGGCTCCTGGCTCAAAGGTGACACTGGCGCCCGTCCTACGGGATGGGGCGTTGGCCTTAAGAAACAGGGGGTCAATACGCACTGTGCCGGAAAACCAATCAGATGGCCCCTTGATGGATGCCTGTGATCCGTTTCGTTTAATAATCATTGGAATTTCTCTCCACTCACTGGAGGTTCATTTACATAATCATCTTAATGAGTTTCGCAGGCACTCCTGCGACCACAGCATTTGCGGGAACGTTTTTGGCAACGACGGCGCCGGCCGCGATGATCGCATTCTCCCCAACCGTCACCCCAGGGACGATGGTCACGTTTGCACCTATCCACACGTTTTTCCCGATAACGATGGGTAACGGATAGGTTGTATTCCGTTTCTCTGGGGCAATGCCGTGATTCAAGGTACACAGGACAACATTCTGGCCGATTTGGGTTCCGTCGCCGATGACAATGCCGCCACAATCCTGAAAGGTGCAGCCGGTGTTGAAAAAGACATTTTTCCCTATGGTGATGTTCTTGCCAAAATCCGTATAAAAAGGGGGAAACATGAAAAAGGAGGCATCAATATCTTTCCCTGTTAAACGGGAGAACAGGGCGCGAACTTCATCCGGTTCGTGATACGATCCGTTCAACTCCGCCGTAATGCGCATAGCTTCGTTACTGTACTGGACTAAAAGCGCATGCGCCTCTGTGCCTCCAGTAATCGGTTCGCCTCGCTTGATCAGCTCCATGAATGCATCTGTGTTCATAAATATACCCCTTGGTATGAGCAATCGTCGCGCAATGGTGCGTTACAGGGCGGCCTTGAGCACCGCGACGATATCCGTCTCGCTCATCGCCGGACGTCCAGGCAGATTGCCGTTCTCGTCGTGGATGATACGCAGGGTGTCTTGGGCATAACGTGTGATCAGCGCATCATCGATATGCAGCTCGGACAGCCGCGTAGGGCAACCAATACCCTTGAGAAAGGCTTCAAAGCGGTCAATGCCCTGAAGGGCGCAATCCAAGTCATCGGGACCTTTGGCCTTGAGGCCGAAAATGCGTTCGGCGAACTGCACGAACTTTTGCGGCCGATGTCTGGCGGCAAAGCGCATCCAGGAAGGATTGACCACAGCCAGGCCTGCCGCGTGGGTGATGTCGTGATAGGCGGACAGAGTATGCTCAATCATGTGTACTGGATAGCCCCCGTTGGTCCCCGCGTTCACCCAGCCATTGAGGGCAACAATGGATGCCCATTGCACCTGGGATCGGGCCTCCAGGTCGTTGCCGTCGGCAATGGCTTTGGGACCCCACTCCATGGCCGTAAGGATGACGCCTTCGGCGAACCGGTCCTGAATGGGGGTGGAGTCAACGCCGTTGAAGTAGGCTTCGGTCACATGGGTGATCAGGTCGCACACCCCATAGGCGGTCTGATCCTTCGGCACACTCATTGTGAGTTCGGGGTCCACCAACGCGACCTTGGGATAGAGGCATTCGGCCTGGACAAAGGATTTCTCTGTGGTTGCCTCGTTAGAAATAACCGCGCCCATGTTCATCTCGGAACCGGTGGCCGCCAGGGTCGGCACGGTGATGATCGGTAGTGCGCGGGTTGGGATATACGGATCGGGCTGACCGTGATAGATCATGTCCCAGGGGTCGCCGTCGTAGTAAAACGCAGCGGCCATGACCTTGGACGCGTCCATGGCGCTGCCGCCTCCCAGGGCGATGATCACGTCGCAGTGTTCGTCCCGTGCGATCTGGGCGCCGCGTCTGACGGTGGTGATTCTTGGGTTGGGTTCGACGCCGTCACATTCGACGTAAGCAACCCCTGCAGCCTTGAGGCTTGCCACGGCCCGGTCGAATGTTCCGTTCCGCTTGACGCTGCCCCCGCCAGTGACGATCAAGGCCTTGGCGCCATGCTTGCTGACCGCTTCACCAAGCCGTGCAAGGGCGCCGGCGCCAAAGATAAGATGGGTGGGATTGTGAAATTCAAAGTTCATGCGAAACCTCCTGGTGTTGAATTGCTGATTAGCTTGCGGATGAACGTAATACCCTGCAAACGGATTTGGAATACCTGTTCCTCTCTAAACCTTGCCTGTTTCTGCCTGAGCATTGATTTTATGATGCATTACTGCTAACTAAATTGTCTAAAGGTGGTATTTGGAACACGGGGGATTTCGCATGGCAAAGATGGCTGAACTGTTGCAGAGCTTTCCGGAAATTGATGACGGACCTTCTGCGTCCCGGCTTCCGGGGGTGCTTTTATTTAAGGATACGCGCCACATCCCCAGAAAACCAATGGTGTATAACCCGGGGCTTTGTATCGTTGTGCAAGGCCACAAGATTGGCTACCTGGGCGACCAGAAGTTTCGATATGACGCCAACCATTATCTGGTGACCTCGGTAACCATGCCGTTCGAATGCGAGACCTTTGCCACCCCTGCGGAACCATTACGCGGTCTCTACATAGATATTGACATGGGCCAGTTGCATGACCTGATCGGCCGAATTGATGTGCAAACCGGGATCGGCACTGGCAGCGAACGGATATTGCCTCGCGGAATCGGCCCGGCCGTCATGGATGAGGAGATGCTGGATGCAACGACGCGGCTGGTCAAATGTTTGCGTTCAGCAACAGAAGCACAAATTTTAGGACCAGGAATAGTGCGGGAAATATTGTATCGGGCTCTGTGCGGCGCCCAGGCGCCAGTGCTCTATTCGCTGGCCGTGCATAGCGGCACGTTTTCCCAGGTGGCGCGCGTCCTGAAAATTATGCAAAGCGACTATGCAGGGAAACTCGATGTGGAACAGTTGGCCAAAACGGCTCACTTGAGCGTTTCAGCGTTCCATCGCGCAT
The DNA here is from genome assembly GCA_028684915.1 of Desulfobulbus sp. The sequence continues at coordinate 7,000 of JAQUEZ010000106.1, read as the reverse complement.
TTAAAGAGATTACGTCGGATTCTCCCATGCAGTATTTGAAAAAAATCAGATTGACCAAAGCAAGGGATTTAATGATGCAGGAAAGTTTCAAAGCCAACCTTGCTGCTGACAAGGTAGGATATGAAAGCGCATCGCAGTTCAGTCGTGAATTCAAGCGCTACTTTGGGCAAAGCCCGGCAGAGATGATGCGAGAATTGCGCGCCGCAGAAATACGGTAGCTGATGCTGTCTGATTTTTTTTAAATGCCTGTCCTCCATGCTTTCCCATTGCTTTCAGCGAGGCGAATACGGCCATGAACCGCCCGGAACCGCACACGGACTACCTGAAGGAACTCCAGCAATTTCTGGCCTTTTTGCGAAGACTTTGGGGCATTCTCGCCGGTGTTTCGGTTTTCTTCCCCCTCTCCAATGTTCTCCTCAACGCCCTGCCGTTGCGTGCCTATGGGCTTGAGGCTGGCGTCTTTGACCAAGTTTCTCCAGCGCTGATCACCACCACTGCAACGGTCGTCACCCTGTTTGTCGTCCTGGCTACTTTTGCCGGCCGCAGTCGCTTTTCCAACCCCAGAAAAAGAAGCGCCCTGCTCCGCCAGGCTTGGTTCGCCTTGGCGATAGGCGTTTTTTCACTTCTCGCCTACCTTGTCCTGTATCAAATCTATCGTGAATATGCCTGGGAACCCTGGGGATGGGGAAGCGGCGATCCTCGCAAGCTCTTTGCGGAAATTCCCCTGCTCATCACCTATGTTATGTTTTTCTCGTCGCTGACCAGGGCGTTCATGCTGCTAGGAATGATTGAATTCTTTGCAGCAAAAAGATGCCCTTAGCTCGTTGGGGTGAGGAGCGAACCCCAACGAGCTGAACCAGGATCACTCCCGACTTTTCCATTTGGGAATTTTTTTTCAGATCATAGACGGATCTGGCGCCACAAGGGGTGGACAGACATGCCGCGATTAGAACGCATCAAAGAGATCATCAAGGTTTTGTTTGTTTACGACGAAAACGCGCGTGTCGATCTGTTTGCCCGTTTCCCAGGGATCAAACGATTCTATCAACATCGCCATAACCTTTTCTATCTTCGCAGCTTTGGCGACATCGCCTTTACCCTCATTATTCTCTTGGGGCTGTTCGGTCCCGAGGATCCAAACCGCAACGTCTCGCTCTTCCTGGCGTGGGGAATCTGGTGGGTCAGCATCGTGATGAGCTGGTTTTTCCTGGGCAGGTTCTGGTGCGGCATCTGCCCTTTCCCCGGTGTCGGCCGCATCCTGCAGGCACTGGGGCTGAGCCTCAACCGCGAACCGCCTTTTTTCCTGACCAAGCATTGCACCTCCTTTGCCCTGATCTTTTTTGCCCTGATCATCTGGACTGAATCGGTGACCGAGATGAAGCAGTGGCCGCTCGGCACGGCCCTGCTTCTCATGAGCATCCTCCTCGGGGCCTCGATCATGGCCACCCTTTTCCGTGGCCAGTCCTGGTGCCGCTATCTCTGCCCCATGGGGAAAATTATCGGCGCGGCGGCCACCCTGTCAATGATCGAACTGCGGCCCGACCTGGGCAAATGCAGAACCTGCCGAACCTTTCCCTGCAAGAAAGGAACGGAGAGCGCGGCGGGTTGCCCGGTATACTTGGGCGCTTTCAACATCAAAAACAACATCGACTGCCTGCTCTGCGGGCGCTGCATCTCTCTCTGCGACCAGGACAGCCCACGTTTGAACCTGCGCAATCCCTTTGTCGAGCTGATCATGAACAAAGGTCGCCATCTCACGTGTTCCTTGATCATCCCCTTCCTGATCGGTTCACAATGGGCGCGGTTCATCCAGCATACCGCCCCCTACACCGTGATTGAACAGTGGTTGTTCGGCTCCAACGCCCTTGCCTTCACCCTCTTGCTGGCGCTGGGCTTTGGTTGCGCCGCGCTGGTGATTCGCTTTGGCGCCTCACTCTTCACAACCACTGAAGACCCCTCCTTCGGAAAATTCTCGCCCATGGTCCCGGTCCTCGTGCCGCTCGCCTTTACCGGTGAATTGGCCTATCGCCTCGATTATTTCCTCGCCAATATCGGCGATGTCGTCCCCACCTTCGGAAGACAGTTTGGATTTCATCTCGAGCACCTGTCTTTTTCGATTTCCGCCGCAACGATTCACTGGATAGGCCTGCTCTTGATGGGCATCGGCACGGTTTCCGGCAATTACGTGCTCCATCTTTTCAATACTCGCGACTTTGCGGGCATGATCCCGAAAAGGAACTATTATGGCCTGCACATTCTCGTGCTCCTTGTGAGTGCGATCTACGTTTTTGTGATGTAACATATCGGCGCTCTCGTGTTGTGATGTCAGGCAAGCTCAGGCGGACCTGGGAAGATCGGGAAATCAAGCAGGTGGGTCGAATGTTTAAGGAAGAAGATCCGTTGTGGAAAAAAGAATGCACAGTGTTTTTTCGACTGCAAAGGATTTTGGTGATACGATGGGTCATGATGTATTGGAACCGTGTTAAATCGATGCTCAGCCTTTTCTCTGCTTTATTTGCCGCCAAGGCGTTGGCCGGGCATGCGGAAACGCAATCAACATCTTGTTTTTACAATAATTATACATAAAAAATACAAGCTCATGACGTCGATTACTCGAGTGAAACTATCGCGATTATTTTTTCCGCTCTGCTTGTTGCTCCTGACGCTGGCGACCTCCGCCGTGGCCGCTCCCGCCAAGCGGTACGCCTTGGTCTATACCTGGAACCAGGAGGTCCAGCAGGCGCTGGACGACCGGAGCAAACTGGCCCGCACCCTCTCTCCACCCGCCAACCGCCAACTGCTGATCGTCGGCAGGAATGGGGCGTATGGGGTGGTCTATCCCCTGCGCGGCTCCCTGGGCCAAGCGCGGCAGTTAGCCGTCAAGCAGTCCCAGGCCCTGTCCTCGGCAGGATTTACCCCAGCGGATATTCTCCCGGAAGGGACGTACAGTTCCCTCTACCACCTGCAATTGGCCATCGGCAGCGCCCCAAAAGCATTGCGACCAGACTACCAACGGATTGCCGCCCGTCTGTCGCCGGATGACCGCGCCAAGCTGCAGATTGAACAAACCGGCTCCCGCAGCTACGCGCTGGTCTTCCGTTGCTGGGCCGACAAGGCCGAGGCGATCAGGATTGCCAAACTGCAGCGGTCGCGTCTGCAGGGCAAACAGTCGCCCACCCTGATCACTGCCCTCGAACGGCCAGGGTTGGTCAATGCGATCAATCCTGCAGGGATCGGTGCTGATCCGCCCCTTTCCCAACAGGCAAAGTCGTGCCGGCTGGCGGTTTTGCCTGCAAAAAAAGACAACCAGGCTGGCAACGACCAGAAAATAAGCAAGAGTCGCGCGGCTGGGATCAACAGCAAAATCCAGATGTTTTTAAAGGAACAGCGTGCCAAAGGCCGTCTGCAACAGCGGGATATGGCGGCGATGGTTGCCTTCGACCTGACCAACAACACCTATCTGGCCAGCCTCAACGCCCAGCGTTCCTTCCAGGCCGCCAGCATGATCAAGCCCTTTGTGGCCCTGGCCTTCTTTGATCAGGTGGAGAGAGGCAAACTGAAATATACCTCCACCCACCGCCAGATGATGGAAGAGATGATCCAGCACAGCGACAATGAAGCCACCAACTGGTTCATTCGCCAGGTCGGCGGGCCGGCGCGGTGCAACGCGGTGATCAATGGCCAATACGGTCGCATCTTTAGCAAGGTGCGCATTTTGGAGTACATCCCTCCCGGCGGCAAAACCTACAAAAACAGCGCCCTCCCCCAGGATTATGTCCAGTTTCTGCGGGCCCTGTGGAACAACCAGTTGCCCCGTTCCCAGGAAATGCTGCGGGTGATGTCGCTGCCCGGCCGCGACCGCATCTTCTGGGGCACTGAGGTTCCTCCGGGAACCCTAGTCTATAACAAGACCGGCACAACCTCCTATCTCTGCGGCGACATGGGAATTTTGGTCACTCACAGCAAGAACGGCCAGAAGGTGCCCTATGCGGTGGTCGGCATTGTTGAACGGCCCACTGCGGCCAAGGATTACAAGCGGTGGATGGAGACTGGCGGCGGAGTCATTCGCGGTTTTTCCAGCCTGGTGTACGAGGAGATGAAGCAGAACTACAACCTCCTGTAGCCTTGCAAACAATGCCGCCCTCAGTTAGGAGCGCATAGGTTGGGGTGAGGAACGAACCCCAACACGGCGCCTGCACAATGTTCCCGGTGCGGTGGATTGGCCGCATTCGAGCATCCACCGGCATATCGAGGCGGAGAGCATTGGCCGCGACCAGGATGCGGGCGGCTGCGAAAACGATACAAGTGGCAATGGCCGGCGATCATGATGAACATCACACACCCAACCGCGCTCCAGTGCGATTCAAGATTCAAGATCTGACCCTAGCAACTCCAACAATTTCGATTCTGAGACACTAAAACTATGGCTCGCAATCCAAAACTCGAACACGTAAAGGCCAAAGTGCGCACACGTGGCGACGTCCGAAAGGTCGGGATCAGCTATATGTCTCGCCTGTATCCAATCGTGCACCATATGCACGAAGTACTTCGCCTGCATGCGAGCGATGACGCCTCCATTCGAACGAGCATTCGTCAGTATGTAATTGCATTAGCCGGTCACCTGGAAACTTTCTTTCGTGACATCTTCCGGTTCACACTTGAGCAAGACGCGTCTTTTTTCGACCGAATCGTTCAAGCGCATCGTATTCGACTCCCGGCGGAACATGAACTAGAGCAAGAGGGGGTTACTCGTTATGACTTCGTCACTGAGGCACTGACATTACAAAGCTCAGGGTCAGTTGCTGGGGCTCTTGACCCGTTCTTTTTGCCAGATGGCTTCCGAGCAGCCGTCGAAAACACGCGACTGGTTTATGCAGTCCCTTCGAGATCGCCATTGGCTCACGGATTTCCCCTTTCTGCGTTTCCAAACTGGTGGAATGATTTCACTCAACTCTTCGTATTGAGGCACGAACTAGTCCACGACGCCAACACGACATATTGTGTTGAGCGCTCCCACATTGCGAGACTGGAATCGTTAGCCGTAATTCTGCCTCAATACGTGACGTTGATGGTACTCACAAACGGACATCCCGAGACAATCAATAAGGCGGACGCAATCCCGGCCATTCTCCTCGTTGAGGATTTTTTGGCTATCGACTGGGAAGTCGTCCCTTAAATGGTTCACGATTGTTTGCCCAACCCGGCGTTCGAAAGGGACGCGCCAAAAGTTGCGCGCCCCTCAACTTTACGTAGAAAAAGGGGCGGATTTAATTCCATCCAGCTCGTAGGTTGGGGTGAGGAACAAACCCCAACACGGTGCCTGCACAATGTTCCCAGCATGGTTGATTGGGCGCATTCGAGCATCCACTGGCATATCGAGGCGGAGATCATTGGCCCCGACCAGGACGCGGGCGGTTGCGAAATCGATACAAGGGGTCATGGCCGGCGATCATGATGACGTTGGGGTTCGTTCCTCACCCCAACCGCGCGCTGGATAATACCTATCAACAAAAGGAGTGGAGATGATGGACAAAGCTAAGGGCGAGAAGGATACACTATTGAATGGCAATACGAAGCATTGGCTTCAGGTTTTTAAGTGCTTGGCTTATGTGTTCGCCTTCTCAATCATTTCACCATTGACCTCCTACGGTGTTGATGAAGAGAAACCCGCCCCCGCTGCGGTCCCCATCGATTACTCCCAAACGCAAAATTGGCTGGCTCTCCCGACCGGCTCCCAACCAGTGGATGTCTTCTTCGTCTATCCGACCACCTACAGCTACGACAGCAAGTCACAGCCTCCTTTGACTTCAACCTGGAGTCCGGGATGGAACCAGTCGCTGGCCCAAGCCTACATTGATCCGATCATCAAATGGCAAGTCGAATCCAAGATCGGTGTATTTGCGAAGGCTGGCGCCAACGTTTACATCCCCTATTACCAACAGTCGTCCGGGCTTGACGTATTGAACTCTGTCTTGTGGCAAAACACCCCGCAATTTGCCGGCGCCGCAAACCAGGCTCTCGAAGTGGCCTATGCGGACGTATCGAATGCGTTCGATTACTACATGGCGCACTACAATAAAGCTGCCAATGGACAGCCGCGGCCATTCATCCTGGCCGGTCATAGTCAGGGCGCAAACATGCTGCTTTATTTGCTGGAAAACAAGTTTGGAGACCCGGCCTTGCGGAAACTTCTGGTGGCTGCCTATGTGATCGGTTGGTCCGTGACTTCGGACGACATGAACAGTTATCCCAATTCATTGGCACTTGTCGGCATCTGCAGTGACAAGGCTCAGACCGGCTGCATCGTCACCTATAACACTCAGCAAACTCCAGGGGATTGGTCGATGGTTCCAACCAGCTCGCGGGGGAAGATGGAATTGGTGAGAAAGAACGCGTACAGCGTGAATCCCTTGACATGGGTTGCCACTGCCCCTGGCGCCATCGAGTCAACGGCGGCGCCCGCGACGGCGAATTTGGGGGCAGTTTTTTACAAGGGTTCGTTGCCAGGAGCAGACCCCGCAATTTTCCAGCCACAACCGGACGGTAGTTCCACCTACGAGGTGAATCATTACATTGGAGCACAAAGCAACAATGGAGCATTGGTGATTGACCCGGAAGCGCTGCCTGCTCCGGCGAACTATCACAATTTTTTCGCTCCCTACAATACGTTGCCGGGTTGGTTTCACGGCTACGACTACACCTTCTTCTATCGCAATATCGAACAGAACGTCATTGATCGGATCAAGGCTTACTCTAGCAAGCCGTAACATGATCAGAGGTCACAATGCTTAATTCGAGCAAATAAATGCTCAGGATAAACCAGTGATTTTCTCGTAAGGAGTCCACATCCTCCTGTTAATATTGACTGGACCATCAGCAGTTCCCGCTTTACTCAGAAACCCAGTAAATACGAGGTCTCTGAACAAGCCTTTCGTAAACTTTTGGCGCCGTTCAAAATGAAAGGACCGTTGTAACTGACTAATTTTACATTATAAAAAAA
>JAQUEZ010000400.1 GCA_028684915.1 Desulfobulbus sp. | reverse complement strand
ATGAAACAAGTCGTTATCGATCAGGATGAATGTATTGGTTGTGGTGCTTGCGTTGAACTGTGTCCGGATGTTTTTGCTTTTAACGACGACGAAAACAAGGCGTATGTCACTACGCCCGAGGGAGGCGATCAGGCGTGTATTGATGAGGCAATAGCCTCCTGTCCGGCGAGTTGCATCAGCAATACAGAGGCGTAGCAGGGCTTCCGGGCCATTGTAGCTCAACTGCGAGTTCCTGGCGAAGTGAACCAGGAACTCGCAGAGAAATAGGGGCAAGCCAGCTGTGGCAATGTGCCAATGGCAGTGTTCATTGTCTGCGGAGATTTGAACAGGCCAGAATTTATCGGACAAAACACGGAAGAGTGGGGATATGGATCGATTGTTGTTGCAACTCCTTCAAGACAGTCCAGACGCAATTCTCATCGCTGATCGAGATGGCGCCATCCGTTTTTGGAACAGCGGTGCAGAGCGGATGTTTGGCCACACCGCTACCGAGGCCATGGGGCAATCTCTTGATCTCGTCATCCCGGAAAACCTCCGTGCCCGGCATTGGCAGGGATATTTCCGAGTGATGGAAACGGGCCAGACCAAATATCTGACAGAGAAACTCACCTCTCCCGGCGTACGCAAGGACGGGAGCCGTCTCTCCTTGGAGTTCAGCATGGTTCTGTTGCGTGACGACCAAGGCGGGATTGAGGGGTGTGCCACGATAATGCGGGATGTGACCGCACGCTGGCAAAAGGAGAAGGAACTCAAAGAACGTCTCGCCACCTGCGAGAAGCAACTCTCCGCTAGTTCCCCATAAATATTTTGACATAAGGAGGTGGGCAACCCCATCTATACAAGTCAATCTTGTTGAGGATATCTGAAATTCCCGGGCGATCATTCCCATCCCATTACAAGAGAGGTGTGCTGTGAAACGAAGACCAATCAAGGACAAAATCCACTGGCTGGGCGCTATCGATTGGGACAGGCGCCTGTTTGACTCTCTCATCCCCCTTCCTGACGGAACTTCCTACAACGCCTACCTCATCGAAGGGAGCACCCATACAGCCTTGCTTGACACGGTCGATCCGGCGATGCTGGATCTGCTCAGCAAACAGTTGGATGGTGTGGCCACCATCGATTTTATTGTCTCCCACCATGCGGAACAGGATCATTCCGGAGCCATTCCCTGCGTGCTGGCACGGTATCCGCAAGCCAAGGTGGTCACGACCCCCAAGGCCAAAGCTCTGCTCATGGACCACCTCCATCTACCTGAGGAAACTTTTGTCACAGTGGCCGACGGCGAAATTCTCTCGCTTGGCGACAAAACCCTGCGCTTCATTCATACCCCCTGGGTCCATTGGCCAGAAACCATGGTCACCTATCTTGAGGAAGATCAGATCCTGTTCAGTTGCGATTTCTTCGGCGCCCACATTGCCGCCAGCGACCTGTTTGTCACCGACCAGGGAAGGGTGTACGAGTCGGCAAAACGGTATTTCGGCGAAATCATGCTGCCGTTTCGAAATATTATCGCCAAAAATTTGGAAAAACTGGCCAACTTGCCCCTGCAGATGATCGCGCCGAGCCACGGCCAAATATACGATCAGCCGGCCTGGATTCTCGAAGCCTATCGCGATTGGGTGCTGCAGCCTCCCCGCAACCTCGTGGTGCTCCCTTTTGTCAGCATGCACGGCAGCACGCGGATGATGGTTGACCATCTGACCGCAGCCCTCACTGAACGGGGCGTCACGGTCGAACTGTTCAATCTCGTTGTCGCAGACATCGGCAAGCTGGCCATGGCATTAGTCGATGCCGGTACCATTGTCGTCGGAACGCCAACTGTCCTTGCCGGACCACATCCGCTCGCGGCCCATGCCGCCTTTCTCGCCAATGCCTTACGGCCGAAGGCGCAATACCTTTCCATCATCGGATCCTATGGCTGGGGAGGTAAGACAGTGGAAGCCCTCGCCGGAATGATCGGCAATCTCAAAGTCGAGGTACTGGAGCCGGTCCTGTGCAAGGGTATGCCCGAGCAGGCTACCTTTTCCGCCCTGGACCACTTGGCCGACACCATTGCGCAAAAGCACCAAGAGAGCGGTTTTCGCTGACGTGATCGACGGCCGTCGAGTGCTCGCCATGCTGCGCATCACTGTCAAACGCGTTTATGACCCCATTGACGAAGACGATGGGGTGAGAGTTTTGGTGGATCGGGTCTGGCCACGGGGGATGAGCAAGCAGGATCTCAGGGCGGATCAGTGGTTGCGCGACGTCGCCCCCAGCGATTCCTTACGCAAATGGTTCAACCATGACCCCACCAAGTGGGAGGAATTCAAGCGCCGTTATGTTGCCGAATTAGAGGGCAAGCCAGCGGTTGTCCGTTGCCTGCTTGATGTGGCCAATGAGAAGGGACTTGTCTTGCTCTTCTCGGCACGGGATCTTCGTTTCAATCAGGCCGTTGCCTTGCAAGGCTACCTGTCGTCCCTGGACAAGGAACCCAAAGGAGGAAACCATGCGAGCGATTGATGAGCTGATTCAGGAACATCACGGCCTTCGAACGGGTGGAAGGCAGAGCGAATCGGCAAGGGGACGCAGGAACAATTGCATGCCGTTCTCGAGCAGATGCCGGCCCTGTATCCGCCTTGATCCTGCCTGTCGGGCTTCGAGCTGAACGGGCCATCATGCGTCATGTGCTGCACACCGGCCAGACCCATTGCTACGATGTAACCGGAGCGGAGATTGCTTGTCAGGGGAGCGATCACGATGGCGAGTTGCAACACGGCGCACCATGGCCGCTCGTTCGCTTCGAGGTCCACGGCCCGGTGGCCATCGACCATCTGACCGGGTTGATGTGGACGCTTGATGCCAACATCGGCGAGTTCCCCTGCACCTGGCTGGAGGCCTTCGCCCATGTTGCCGCCTTGAACAGGCAGCACTATGGCGGATATGCCGACTGGCGACTGCCCAATCGTAATGAACTGCGCAGCCTGGTCAGTTACCAGACAAAAAATCCTGCCCTGCCTGCTGACCACCCTTTCACCAACCTGTTTCTCGGTTGGTACTGGTCGTCGACCACCGCCGCCATCAATCCTGCCTACGCCTGGTCCGTTCATTTTGAAGGGGCGCGGATGTTTTATGGGCGCAAAGACCAGGCGTATCTCTTCTGGCCCGTTCGCGGCGTGGGCAATGGACTCCTTCCGCGCACAGGGCAGCAACGGTGTTTCGATGTGCTCGGCAAAGGAATCGATTGCGCCGGAACCGGTCAGGATGGGGACCTCAAACTGGGCAGCCCCTGGCCAAGCCCCCGTTTTATGGTGAGGGGGGATACGGTTCACGACCGGCTGACAGACCTTTTCTGGTGCAGGCAGGCTGATGTGACCGGAGAGCCGGTCAATTGGCAACAGGCTCTTACCAGCGTTCGTCAATGGACCCAGCAGCGAACCGAAGACACCTTGCGCTGGCGCCTGCCGACCATCAATGAACTCGCCTCACTGGTGGACTGTGACTTTCACTCACCGGCACTGCCGTCAGAACATCCTTTTACCGGCGTGCGGGTGAGCTATTGGACATCGACCACCAGTTGTTTCGAAACGGATTGGGCCTGGGTCTTGTACCTCGACAAAGGCGCATGCGGGGTCGGGCATAAGCCTTTGCCCTCCTTTTATGTCTGGCCGGTTGGCGAGGCGGTGCAAAGTCGGGTGGAGTCGATTGAACAGTAGTGCCGCGAACAGCGTCATGTTCCTCTAAACAACTGGAGGTGATGAAAGCCAATGTGATTCGGTACAGAACGTCAGTGCCGCAGGGAACTCCGTTTGATTCTATGATAATTTTCGAGGCGCTTTTCTCGCCTCGCGCCATGGAGCGACGCTATGCCTAGGTTTGACAACGCTGATCCACCTGAAAACGATAGTGCACCGGGACAGGATGTCTTCCTTAACCCTACTCCCATACTCGCCGAGCTGGAACAAGGCCCGTGGCCCAGTTTTGTCAGCGGGTTTAAAAAGCTGGCGGAAAGGACGCGCAAGCCGATGCTTCGCGGGGTCATCGATCAACTCGAATACTCCTACCAGACAAAAACCGGATATTGGGAAGGTGGCTTAGTCACCGTGCGCGGGTATGGCAGCGGGGTTATCACCCGTCGTTCCAAAATCCAGGACAAATTTCCAGAGGCTCACGAGTTCCACACGCTCCGGGTGCAACCCGCGCCCGGACTCCACTACAACACCAACATGTTGCGCAATCTTTGCGACACCTGGGAAAAACATGGATCAGGCATCATCGCCCTGCATGGTCAGAGCGGTGACATCATGCTGCAAGGCATTGAGGAGGCACGGGTCCAGGCGTGTTTCGACGACATCAATCAGGCGGGCTGGGACCTTGGCGGAGCTGGCCCTGCCATGCGAACCGCTGTCTCTTGCGTCGGTCCAGCCCGCTGCGAACATGCCTGCTACGACACGCTGCGCATTCATTATGCGGTGCTGAAACACTTTGCTGGCGATATCCATCGGCCCTCCTACAATTACAAATTCAAGTTCAAATTTTCCGGATGTCCCAACGATTGCACCAACTCCATCTTTCGTGCCGACATGGCCGTGATCGGG
>JAQUEZ010000399.1 GCA_028684915.1 Desulfobulbus sp. | reverse complement strand
GAACGAACCGATATTCCGGTCCCGCCGGAAGACGGTCAGGAACCACCCCCCTCAGACGACGTACCGTTCTAATTGCCACTGATTGCAACCACACAACTCCCCATGCCTGAACTCCAACTCCACATCCGTGGGGTTCAGGCCCTTTTGCGAAAGAACGACAGGAGAACACCATGGCACGACTGGGTTCACAGGCCAAGGCCGGCTTTTATCCGACACCGGAGAAAGTCCGTGGCCAACTCAAAGCACTGCTTGATCTTGAAGACGGCGCCCGCATTCTCGATCCCTGCTGCGGTAACGGCAATACCCTTGCCGCATTGGCGGAAGGAACAGGCGCCATCACCTACGGTATTGAACTGGATCATGAGCGGGCCACCGAAGCGCGGCAACGAATTGACCATCTGTTCTGGGGCGACGCCCTGGTGGAGATGCGGATTTCGCCCGGGGCCTTTGGCCTGCTCTATCTCAATCCACCCTACGACTACAGTCTGGAACCGGAGGCTCAGGCCCAGCGACTGGAAGCACTCTTCCTCAGACGTTTCCAGGAGACCCTGCACAAGGACGGCTGGCTGGTGCTGGTTGTCCCGTACACCGTGCTGGCCGCCTGCGCACCAATCCTGGCCCGGCATTTCACTGACCTTCAGGTCTACGCCTTTCCGGAGGAGGAGTTTCACACCCTCCACCAGTGTTTGGTGCTGGGGCGGAAACGCTCATTGGTGACCAAGGTCAAGGCAGCCCACATGGAGCAGGAGCTGAACTGCATCGCCGGTATGGCGCCGGAGATCTTTCTGGCTACGGCTCCGCAGTTGGCAAGCTGTACGCAACGGCTTGTTATCCCTGCGCCTAAACGTCCCTGTACCTTCCAGTGCAGCCGGATCGATCCCCGGGAGGCCATCCCCCTGGTCCGCAAGAGTGGGCTATTGGCGGATCTGCTCACCCACGATCTGGCGCCCGGACAGTGCCACTCCATTCGGCCCTTGACTCCTTTGAAAAACGGCCACCTGGCCCTGATGCTCGCCGGCGGTTACATGAACGGCGAGATCGAGATGGACGGCCACCGGCTGGTGATCAAAGGTGTGGTCCACAAGACGGAAAAAATCCACTCCATATCCGAGAACACCAGCGGTGACAACATGGTCACCACCCGTGACCTGTATCAGCCCACGGTCAAAGCCATCGACATGGCCAAGGCTGAAATGTTGATCATCCGCTGAACTTTTTTCAATCTATCCACACCAACCCATGGGGGAGCATCCCCCGGTGGGGATGTCTCCCTCTCTTTTTCAGGAGGCATCATGCACGATTATCTCACCATCCGCAGCAACGGCTTTGTCACCTACTGCGACGGACTTATTGCCAGCATCGAGGCGGATCAGGCGCGGGCTTACCTGCTCAGTTTGGTCGGCAGCCCGGCCCAGATCCAGGCCACCTCGGCCCACTTCTATAGCGGCGGCTCCAGCCGCATCTCCGGGATCGAACCCACTCCCCTGGAGTTGGGCCGCACACCGGGTCCCATCCGCTCCATCCGGGCACGGAAGATCGGCGATGTGGTCAACAAGGTGCTGATCAGCGCCGAACAGTTCGAACGCAAGGCCCAGCATACCGAAACCGCCTGCTCGGTCATCGTCTTTGGCGAGGATATGGCGGCGATCAAGCAGCAGGCCTATCACCGCTTGGACAACAGCACCACCATGCCCCTGAAACCTGAGTGGCGAGACTGGTTATGGGACGAGGTCCTGCAACCGGAACGGCTCTACTCCTTCGGCAATCCGCAACTGCGGCAGGCCTGGAAGATCAGTTGGCAGGAAGAGGCATTGGAGGAACGGATCCTGGAAGGGATCCGGCTCGGATATCTCAATTAAACGAACTCAAAAGAACCCGATCAGGGAAGCATTCGGTCCCCTGACGGGGATCGTCTGCCTTCCCCATGGAGGACAGACGATGGACATCCCTTTAAGTGAATTTCTCGACCAGTGGGGCGAGGTACTCAAGTCCCAAGTCATCACCACCATGCACCCGGTCTATCAGCCCAAGGCGGAGGACCTTTGGGATGCGCAGGCCCGTGAACAACTGGGCCAACTCAAACGCACCCCGTTTGAGGCCCAGATCCGCTGCGGCATCCTGCCCATTGCCCGGACGCTGTACAAGGAGGACCGCAAAGGAGCCTTCCTGGTGGGCGAGATGGGCGCGGGCAAGACGATCATGAGCCTGGCCGTGGCCGCGCTCGATCCCAAGCCGGCCAAGCGCATCCTCATTCAGTGCCCCGGCCATCTGGTACGCAAGTGGATCCGAGAGGCGGAAGCAACGCTGCCCGGCTGCACCTGTATCAACCTCAACGGCCGGGACATGACCCTGTTGCTTGAGCATAAACGAAAACCTCAACAACCTTGGGGCACCGAGATCTGGGTGCTGGGCAAGGAGCGGGCCAAGCTGCACTACCAGCGCAAGCCCGGCCTCATGGTCCGGCAAGGTGCATCCTGCTGCCCGGACTGCGGCGCTCAGGTGATGGTGAATCTGGGCGACCAGGCCCCGGTCTGCGAACATTGCCAGGCCCGGATGTGGTCGGCCGATGGTGGCCGCAACCGGCGCTATGCCAAGGCCGAGTTCATCAAACGCTATCTCCCCAAAGGGGTCTTCGATCTGGTCATTCTTGACGAGGTCCATGAACTCAAGGGAGGCGGCACCGCCCAGGGCCAGGCCATGTCCTGCTTGATCGGCCGTTCCCGTAAGGTGCTGGCGCTGACCGGCACCCTCATGGGTGGGTATGGGCGTGATTTGTTTTACCTCCTCTGGCGGATGTTTCCCCGGCAGATGGTGCAGGCCGGTTTTGAATACGGTCGCACCCTCGGGTTTGCCGAACGCTATGGAGTCGTGGAGCGCACCTACAAGGCCGATGATCTGGGCCCAGACTGGAATCAGGCCAGCATCGGCCGCAAGACCGGCAAGGCCCGGATTAAGGAGGCGCCGGGGATTTCCCCCCTGTTGCTTCCGGATCTCTTGTTGGAGCGTTCCGCCTTTGTCCGGCTGAATGATGTCAGCCAGGCCCTGCCCGATTACGAGGAAATCATCGTCACCACCCCAATGGATGACGCACTACAAACACATTATTTCGAACTCTCCAACACCCTGGTCGCTGCCACCCGCAAGGCTCTCGCCTGCGGAGATATGCGGCTCTTGGGCAAGATGCTGCAAAGCCTGTTGGCCTATCCGGATGGCTGCCGCTTCGGCGAACGGGTCTATCTCGAACGCGGCGGCGTGGAGGAACTGATCGCCTCGGCTCCGGCCCTGGAGATCAACCTCCTGGCCAAGGAAAAGCGGCTATTGGAAATCCTGGCAACAGAACGCAAACAGGGCCGCAAGGTGGCGGTCTTTCTCGAACACACCGGAACCCGCGACCTGGTGCCCACCCTGGTGGACAAGCTGCACCATCATGGCTTTGCCCCTTTGGTACTCCGGGGCCAGGCGGTCAAACCGGAACAGCGGGAAGACTGGCTCAAAGAAAACCTCGCCACCGGTCAATACGACTGTTTGCTCTGCAACCCCAACCTGGTCAAGACCGGTCTGGATCTGCTCGACTTCCCGACCATCGTCTTTTTCCAGTGCGGCTATTCGGTGTTCACCCTCAGGCAGGCCAGCCGCCGTAGCTGGCGGATTGGCCAGAACCTGCCGGTCCGGGTCTTCTACCTGGCCTATGCCGAAACCATGCAGGACAAGGCGCTCAGCCTCATGGCCCAGAAAATGGAGACCTCGCTCGCAGTTGAGGGCGAACTCTCGGGTCAGGGGCTGGCGGCGCTTTCCGAATCAGAGAATAGCATGCTCTACGAGTTGGCCAAGGCCCTCACCGGCCAGCAGCCGGTGGAGGATGTCAACACCGCTTGGAGCCGGTATCGCCAGCGGGAGTTGGCCTCAGTGCTCGATCTTGATGAGACCGAAAGCATCACCACCACCGAGGAAACCCGGGTGACAACCACAACCACCATCAGTTCCCCCGACGGGCAGACCGCCCTGGTCCGCCATGAGTTGGTGATCAGGGGGAGGGTCTATCTCCGGGGTAATACGGCGGTGGCCTATGTGGATGGCAACCGCTTCCGGCTGCAAGCTGGACTGATCTAT
This sequence comes from Desulfobulbus sp., assembly GCA_028684915.1. The sequence continues at coordinate 485 of JAQUEZ010000399.1, read as the reverse complement.
TGGCAAGACCGCCGGATCGGCAGCTATGACCGCCAAGGTCATGGCGAGATCAACCACAAACCCATTCGTCTCTACAAGCCGCCCCACCTTGGCCACTTTGTCTTAGCCGAGGTGCGGCAGGCTGCTTGAGGCCAGTCGAATTCTCACCAATCCCTGACGGGGCACACTGCCCTGATGGGCTGCTGTGTCTCGTCCATAGGAGGCACACATGCTCTACATCAAAGATCCCTGCGGCGTCTACCAACCCGCACCCAAAGAAACCATCCTCTCCGAAGCTCGTAAGCTCAGCGGGTATCAATTCCGGCGTGGGGCGGCGATCCTGTCGCCCACCGCTGCCAAGGAGGCCATCGGGCTCAAGCTCACCGGCCTGGAACACGAGGTGTTTGGCTGCCTGTTTCTCGACAGCCAACACCAGGTACTGGCTTGGCGGGAGATGTTCCGGGGCTCGATCAACCGCAACTCGGTCTATCCCCGCGAGGTGGTCA
>JAQUEZ010000105.1 GCA_028684915.1 Desulfobulbus sp. | reverse complement strand
ACCCCACCGCCTGATTCAATCCCTCGGCACCAAAAAGCTCTTTTCTATAGAGGCCCACCGGGCTTGTCCAACAAACGGTTCAGATTTTGGTTCGCTGCGCTCTCAAAATCTAACCTTATTCGTTATGGCATGCGAAGAAGAGGGGATCCGGCTCCACTTCATGGCCGACATCTTCAATGTGCAAGTGGCGAGGATCAGTCTATCGCAGGTGCAGGGCATTCCGTTGCTGACCATGGAGCCAGTTTCCCAGGACAAGCAGCAACTTTTTGCCAAGCGTCTGTTTGATCTGACCTTAACCATCATCTCACTGCCCGCACTGATGATTGTGTTTCTGCTGGTGGCGATTGCTATTAAGTTGGATTCGCCCGGCCCGATTTTCTTTATTCAGCAGCGGGTAGGCCTAAGGAAGCGGGTCTTCCCAATGTTCAAATTCCGTTCCATGCAAATCAATGCCGAAGAGAAACTCGAGGAGATCGAACATCTCAACGAGGCGGACGGTCCAAACTTCAAAATAACCAATGACCCCCGCGTCACCCGAGTTGGCCGTTTCATCCGGAAAACCAGCATCGATGAATTGCCGCAACTGATCAACGTTTTACGGGGAGAGATGAGCCTGGTCGGTCCCCGTCCCATGTCGCTGCGCGATGTCGATCTTTTTGAACGGGGTGTGCAGCGGAAACGTTTCAGTGTGCAGCCTGGTCTTACCTGCATTTGGCAGATATCCGGCAGAAGCAACCTTCCCTTCGAAAAATGGCTGGAACTGGATCTCGAGTATATTACCAACTGGAGTTTCTGGCTGGATATAAAAATCCTGTTCAAAACCATCCCTGCCGTGTTGAAATTTAAAGGTGCGGTTTGATTTAAGCCATGAAAGGACGGACCAAATTCTCTCCCGTCTTTGCGAGCAAAGCGAAGCAATCTCCCGGAGCGATAATACGTTCAATGAAAGAGGTTCCCTGAAAAACCTCCAAAAAACAATAAAGCAGTAGGAAGCCCCCCGTTGCCGATATACTACCCAATTTGAAAAAGAGGTCCCCAAGTGGCGATAACCCATCCCCGAAATGTTGTTAATAAATAGGCTCCCCCTGATGGTATGGTTGCTGTTCACCATCATAACCGCAAGCACAACGCTTTACTTGTGCTGGTGGCCCTTCAATTTCGGGCCGAAAAATGATGTCCTGGTTGCCCCGGAACAAGGAAAGGCCTTTTTCAATATGGGCTTGGCCGCATCCAAGCCACATAACCGAGGCCATGCATTCACCAGAGATACAATCCAATTCGACAGCAACCAGGGTGCCATGTTTCATTTTCTCCTCACCCCCTCCGAAATACCAAGCGGTCTGGGCTGCATCCTCACCCTCCATGACGGGGAAAAACAACCGCCCCTCGTCATTGCCCAATGGCAGGAACACCTGGCTCTTTTTGTCCGGGTACCGGAAACCGAAAAAGGGTATCGCGAAGTGGGCTTGCAGAGTCAATTGAAAACCGGCAAAACCATCGCCCTTACCATTGTCACCACCGCTACCGAGACCAACGTGTTTGTCGACGGCCCACCCATGGCGCATTATGCGGGATTCTCCTTGCTTGCCAAACATGGGCAAACAAAGGGGCGGATAATCCTCGGCAACAACCAGTATGGCACCGAACCATGGCATGGCAGCATCCAGCGGGTGACAATTTATGATCACGCCAACGCTTCCGCCTCCGAATCTTTACCGGCGAATCGGCCTATTATCGATTACAGGTTCAGTGCGTATAATAACGAAAGCGTGAGCAACCAGGACCAAACACCCTGTTTACTCTTCATTCCTGCTCGCTTTACCCCTCTGGCACCCATTTTTCTTGCCCCGATCTCGCGCAAGGAGTTCCACAGGGGCAGCACTTGGCAAGATGTTGTATCGAACATATTGGGATTCATCCCCATCAGCTTTTGCCTTGCGGTCCTCTCCGGAAAAGTACAAAGTAAACCTGGGAAGCAGTTTTTTTTGACGGTTTCACTCGCGTTTCTTTTCAGTCTGATCATTGAATCGGTCCAGGTAGTTCTACCTTCACGCCACTCCAGCCAGCTTGATTTGCTGTGCAACACAGTTGGTGGCGTGCTGGTTGCTTCCATCTTTTGGATTAGCAATCGAAATACTCCTCATTCTCTAGCCAACTACCGACGATTGGTATGAATTTGTTCATTAAGCACTCCGGCTCCATTGTTCATCCATGGCTTAGCCGTATTTTCAAGTAGGCGTGATTAAATCGATATCCATGAAACCCTCTCACCGTCTTGTCCTCAACACTGCTGCTACTTATACCCGATCTCTTGTAGGTGTGGGGTTAGCACTTTTCAGCAGTCGTTGGGTACTGAATGCACTAGGGCAGGTCGATTATGGACTTTTCAGCCTTGTGGGCTCAATTTTGGTTTTCATAGCTTTCTTAAACTCCGTTATGGCGGGTAGCGCCTCGCGCCATTTCGCATATGCGATTGGCCAGGGCGAATCCATGGAAGTCAATCGTTGGTTCAACGCGGCGCTTAGCATCCATCTCTGCCTTGCCGTTTCACTCACGTTAGCGGGATGGGGTATTGGTGAACATCTGATTGTTCATATATTCAATGTCCCGCCAGAACGGATTATTGTTTGCCAGCAGGTTTTTCGTATTTCGCTGATTCCCCTATTTACCGGCATGCTTTCTATCCCGTTTGTGGCAATGTTCAGGGCCAAACAACGCATAGCTGAATTATCTGTATGGGATATGATGCACTCAGTCCTTAACTTTACCCTCGCATGGTACCTCCTGCAGGCGGCAGGAGATCGTCTGATTTTTTATGCTCTTGGCATGACAGCTATTTTGGTTTTTTACCATAGCGTACAAATCATCCGAGCCGCTGTCGGATTTCAGGAGTGTAAGCTCGTGTTCAGGCAATGGTTCGATAAAAAACGGTTAACGGAAATATTCTCGTTTGCTGTTTGGAACCTTATTGGCAGTCTTGGGGCGGTCCTCCGTGATCAGGGCTCCGCCATACTGCTCAATTTGTATTTTGGCCCAAAAGTGAACGCCTCCTACGGTATAGCCAAACAAGTCTCCGCCCAGACCGGCCAATTGGCGGGTGCCATGCTGGGGGCTTTTTCTCCGGAAATCACATCAAGGGAGGGGCGCGGGGATCGTGCAGGCATGATTGACTTATCTCTTCGCGCCAGCAAATTCGGCACGTTGCTTGTTTTGGTTTTCCTGGTTCCGCTGGTGGTGGAAATGGAGTACGTGCTCCGACTGTGGCTTGTTGAGCCCCCTCAGTATACTGCGGCACTTTGTCGCTTGATTCTTTGTACGTTTCTGATCGACCGATTAAGCACAGGCTTCATGCTGGCGATAAACGCTCAAGGCAGGATTGCTGGATATCAAGCCACTCTTGGCACCGTTCTTGTTCTGACCTTACCGCTGGCCTGGCTGTTTCTTCATCTGGGGTTTGAACCGCCCATTGTCGGCATCGCCTTCATTATCACCATGGCAGCCTGCTCGCTTGGTCGCGTATTATGGGCGCGGTACCTGTTAAACGTACCGATTAGCCGATGGGTTAAAACAGTTGTCATTCCTTGCGGCATTGTTTGTGCTTTGTCCACCATTGCGGCCTTTCTGCCCTGGTGGTTATTCCCTTCCACCTTTTTCAGGCTCGTTCTAGTCAGTGGTGGCAGCCTGGCGGCTTACGCGATTTCCACCTGGTTTGTCGCCCTTGATCATCGAGAACGAACTTTTTTTCTGCAAAATATACAGAAGTTGCGACAAAAAATATGGAGTGATCGTCGTCAACCTTAAAAGAATGAACTTGTATGGAGAGTTATGTTTTGAGTGCGTTAACCCTTCACACCCTTGATAAAGAGTGCGCCTCATGCACCGGTTGCGCCGCCTGTGCTGCCATTTGCCCAATGGATGCCATCACGATGAAATCGGATGATGAGGGATTCCTGCAGCCGAATATCCAATCGGATTCTTGCACTGATTGCGGGCTGTGCAGGGAAGTTTGCCCTGTCAACAGGTCGAAGATCAATAAGTCCTCCAGTGATATCAAAGAGAGAAATGACCAGTTTCCTTCTGTCTGGGCAACTTGGCACCTGGATGAAGATATTCGCCGTCAAAGCTCTTCCGGAGGTGTTTTTACCGCACTGGCGGAGAACGTTCTCGGCAAGGGAGGCGTGGTGGTGGGCGCTGCCTTCGACGATCAGCTTATTGTTCGCCATTGCATCATTGAATCAGTTGCGGATCTGCATCGGCTTCGGGGTTCCAAATATGTGCAAAGTGAAATTTCTCCGACCCTCTACCACGAGGTGCGTCATCTGCTCAAACAAGGCCAAACCGTTCTTTTTTCGGGTACGCCGTGCCAGGTTGCAGGATTACGATGTCAATTAAAAACAACGTACGAAAAATTACTTTGCTGTGACATTGTTTGTCATGGTGTGCCTTCTCCTCTGCTGTTTACTCGTTATGTTCAGGCGCGCTCGAAAAGAGACGAACGGTTAAGTAATGTTGTGTTCCGTGACAAAACTACAGGATGGAAAAAATTCAGTATTTGTTGGACATTTAATAATGGTTCAAGCATGTCCTGTTCAATTTCTTCGGACCCATATATGTTAGCATTTTTACGTGACGTTGCATTACGATTGTCGTGTTACAATTGTAAGTTCACGAATATTAATCGCCAAGGTGATATAACGTTGGCTGATTTCTGGGGTGTGGCGAAAAAATATCCGGAATATGATATGGATGACAAAGGCACATCCCTTGTTCTTGTGAACAGCCCCAAAGGCCAAATTTGGCTTGATGGCTGCCGGCCCCGGCTTTTTCTTGGCCTAGCCGATATCGATACCGCCATCGCAGGTAATCCCGTGCTTGTTCGTCCAGTCAAACGGCCACCCGAACGCGATACATTTTATCATGACCTCGATGCATTAGCTTTTAAGGCTCTTGTTCGCAAATATCAGCTTGGTAAACTTTCTTTTCATCGACGCGTTATCAAATTTTTGAAGCGTTGTCTTAAATTATAATACGTCTCCAGTGGGACTGCCGCATAAACAGGAAGGAAAAGTGATATGAAAATTGGAATTCTTACCCAGCCGTTAGCTGTCAACTATGGAGGATTATTGCAGGCATTTGCCTTGCAGTGCGTGTTAAAGAAGATGGGGCATGATGTTTTGGTAATAAATATAGAATTAAAAAAAAGCCTATATATTCATGCTAGGAAAATCGCCGGTTTGGTATATCGAAAATATTTTCAAAAAAAAATATATTTTAATAGTAAAAAAACAAGTGAACAGCACGTTTCAAAATTCAAAAAGACATACATTAAGACAACAGATGAATTGTTTTTTGTTGATAAGTTATCAGGGCTAAGCAAATATAATTTCGATGCTTATATTGTGGGCAGTGATCAAGTTTGGCGTCCAAAATTTTCTCCTGGAATCACTGCTTTTTTTCTAGATTTTCTAGATGCAAACACCACCATTAAACGTATCGCATATGCAGCTTCGTTCGGTGTAGATGCATGGGAATACTCGTTTGAATTAACAAATAAATGCAAGGAACTGGCAGCGAGATTTGATGCGATTTCAGTTAGGGAAGATTCTGCGGTAAATCTTTGCAATGTACACTTGGAAATTGAATCGAAACATTTAGTTGACCCAACTATGTTACTTGAAGTTGAAGATTATATATCTGTTATTGAAGAAAATAAAGAGCTTGTAGGATGTAACATGCTTGCAGAATATATTCTTGATAAAGATGATACTAAGGATTTAATAGTTAAAAAAATTGCTAACAAATTATATCTTAATGTGAATTCGATGATGCCAAAAAGTAAACATTATGAAGTAAATGATGAAAATATTAATGATTGTGTTTTTATTTCAGTTTCTCAATGGTTAGATTGCATTTATAATGCAGATTTTGTTGTAACAGATTCCTTTCATGGTGTTATTTTTTCAATTATTTTTAATAAAAATTTTATTGCTATTGGGAATGATGGGCGAGGGATGGCGAGGTTTTCGTCATTACTTAAAATGTTTAATTTGGAAGATAGATTAGTTTCTTCAGCAAGTCAGGTTAATCATCATCTCTTGGAATCTCGAATCGATTTTTCATCAGTTAATCATGTTTTAAAAGTTCAAAGAAATAAATCTTTTTCCTTTTTGAAAGAAGCGTTATCGTGACAGCAACTCCCGCAAATGGGGGGTTGCTAGCTCAAGCTTTATATTATTTCCGTTTAATAAGTACGTTAATCGCGCCGTACATTGCGATGAAGCCTTCAAGGCTAATCGCATTAACAAGTCTAATTCAAAGGAAATGTACAAAGAGCAGGATTGGCTGTATTCGCCAATTAACGACCGGACAAATAGTTTCTCGATGTTTCGCTTGGTTCAGTGAGCCGCTCGGGCGGAGTTTCCTGTTCCATGACCCGCACTGTAATATAACCGATTGATGAATCGTGGTTAATAGGACTACATACATAATCGTCACGCCCGCTTTCAACGAGGCCGCTTTTATAGAACAAACTATTGAAAGCGTGCTCCGGCAGACCATTTTGCCGCAAAGATGGCTCATTATTGATGATAGCTCCACCGATACCACTGGAAAAATAATTCAAAAATATGCCGAACAATATGATTTCATTCACTACTATTTCAGAGCTAAGCTAATTGGTCAGAAGTATTTCGCATCCAGCGTATTCGCCATCATGGAGGGATACGAGCAGATTAGGCACCTGCCTCATGATTTTTTAGCTATTCTGGATGCCGATATTCGTTTGCCGGCAGACTATTATAAAAGAATACTAGACGAATTTGATCAGGATAAACAACTAGGGGTCGCCTCAGGGGTTTATGAAAATTTAATCGACAACAAATTGTATAAGGTGCTCAGTGATCGTCGTTCGACACCCAAAGCAATTCAAGTTTTTCGCAGGGAAGTTTTTGAGCAAATCGGTGGTTTTCTACCTATGCCATACGGTGGTGAAGATTCAGTCGCCTGTGTCATGACCCGGATGGCCGGTAAAAAAGCTTGGTCCTTTCCTGATATCAAGGTGGTTCACCTTCGCCCGACTGGTACCGGCGCAGCGACAACGATCCTGGCTGCCCGCTTCCGCCAAGGGATTGCCGAGTATCACCTTGCCAGCCATCCTCTATTTTTTGTCCTCAAGGTTCTGCGTCGCATTGTGCTGGAAAGACCCTATTTTATAGGCGGAATATTGCGCTTAGCCGGGTACCTCTGGGCTGCTGTAAGAAGGCACAAACATGAACTGCCCAAAGAAGTGATCGCATTCATCAGAAAAGAGCAGTTGGCACGAGTTTTTAAAGGGAATGGAGTAAAATAGATGCAGTGGGTTTTTGATGACCGAATGTTTTTGTTTTTTCAGGGTTTTTCTGGTTTTGATTTCTACCCAGCTTGGTAGGGTGATTTAGCTGGCTTTGCTCACACAACTCATATGAAGAATACCCTTAAAATCATTCTAGCAACGTTTTATGGACTATATTTAAAAATTATACGGCGTGAAGGCACCCGTCTTATTTTGTATTATCATGGTGTTCTTGCGGACGAGATTATTCCATTCACCCAGCAAATGGCATATCTGACAAAAAAACATCGTGTTGTGAATTTGAATGAATTGTTTGGTTTGAAAATTAGACCTAATGAGGTTGTCATTGCAATAACATTTGATGATGCTTTTGAAAATCTCTTAAAATATGCTATTCCTGTATTGAAAAAATACAATTTATCTGCCGCCATTTTTGTACCGGTTGCAAAGCTAGGAGAGGATCCAGACTGGGATATACCGGTTGGACATCCAGATAAAAAGCAAAAAATTATGACAGCTGACCAAATTCGACAACTTGACCGTGATGGTTTTGATATTCATTCACACACGTTAACTCATCCTCGGTTGTCACGGTGTACTCCTGAAGAAATAAAGCTTGAGCTGGAACTTTCAAAACTGAAATTAGAAGAAATTTTGGGGCACAGGATAGACTTTATTAGTTACCCCCATGGTGACTACAATAGCGACATACTTCAATCAGCTTATGAGGTCGGATATACCAAAGGGTTCACCATAGTACCATGTAATGTAGAAGGTCTCGGTAGTCAGGGTGAAAATATGGAGATTCCAAGATTTAGAGTGAAGCCTACTACGGGGCAACGCGAGTTCTCTTTAATCTGCAGTGGAGCAATGGGGATAATCGGGAAAATTAAAATTGGAAAAATATCATGATATCCGTTGTAATTGTCAACTGGAACACTCAAGAGTTGTTGCGTGACTGTTTAAATTCATTGTGCAAATTTCAAAAGGGTTATGAAGTAATTGTTATTGATAATGCATCTATAGATGGTTCAGTTGAAATGGTAAAGAAAGAATTTCCAGAACTAATCCTAATTCAAAACGATAAAAATTTCGGATTTTGCAAAGCCACTAATCAGGGGATTTCAATTGCTAAGGGAAAATTTATTTTATTGCTGAATAGCGATACGGTTGTCAATCCCACGGCGATTGATGAGGTGGTATCTTTTCTTGAGACTCACGAAGATTCAGGAATTGCTGGATGCAAGCTGACCTACCCCGACGGATCTTTTCAAAGTAGTTGTTTCAGGTTTCCTAATTTATGGGGGAACGTCACGACGTATTTGTATCTAGCTCAGATTTTCAGAACGAGTTATCTGCTAAATTGGGATCGTTATGGATACAAAGCTTATGTTCGTCCGGTAAAGGTTGATTGTGTAATGGGAAGTTTTCTTATGATAAAGAAGAGCGTGATCGAAGAATGTGGTTTGTTGGATGAAGCGTACTTCATGTTTGCTGAAGAAACTGATTTATGTTATCGAGCCAAAAAAGCTGGATGGTCGACTTATTTTATCCCTAGTGTTTCTATCGTCCATAATCATAGCGGTAGTCAAAAAAACTGGTCCGATACCGCCTGGGCTTATGGCGCAAAGCAACGGGGAATATTTCTTTTTATGATGAAATGGCGGTCGCCATTCACTTTGTTTTTCAGTAACTCACTGTTTTTATTTACACATATACCTAAATCTTGTGGATGGTTTCTTGCAGACATCGTTGAGTATACTAGAAACCGGGATTCGGTCTTATTTAAAAGGTTTTTAAAGGCCAAGCTCCTTCCTTTTCACTTTAAAGCCTTGTTTCAACCATCACTTTTCAAAACCTCCTGGCAGAAATAATAGGCCAATGAATATTGTCATATTAACACGCGATGATCATGAGCATATTTATGTGGCCAATCAATTATGCCATCATTTTAAAGTTGAAAGAATTATCGTCGACAAAGGAATTCGACGGTCTCGATTTGCAAAGATACGATCGTATTGGAAGCGGTATAAAATCGGGATTTTTTATTTACTGATACGCAAAATTTTAAACGTAATTGTACGTGATGGCCAGAAGCGACGGCTTGCATTATTGAATGTGCTTGGTGATGAGAACACTAAATTCACAGATCAAAGTCTAGTAGAGTATGTTGATGGGGTCAACTCGCTACAAAGTGAAACATTATTAACTGTGTTGAACCCAGATGTTCTTGCCGTTTATGGAACTTCCATCGTGAAGGATCGTATTTTAAATTTGGCTAAACATAGAGCCTTGAATATGCACACAGGAAAGTCGCCCTATTATCGCGGAACAGCCTGTGCATTTTGGCCTTTGTATAACGACGAGCCGGAATATTTGGGGGCTACAGTACACGAGTGTTGCGGTCGAGTTGACGGTGGAGAGATCTATGGAGTGACATCAGCGCAACTTCAGCAAACTGATGATATGCATGCTGTTTTTGCCAGATGCGTTGCGGTTGGCGCCGCAGAATATGTTGCTGTCATTGAGAAATTGTTGGATGGTACATTGAAGGGAGTTGCTCAAGATTTGACTTTAGGGAGGGAATACCGTGCAAGTGAAAAAACTTGGCTTCATGAATACCATGTCAAGGGAAAAATTAGAAAGGGCCTGGTTCGGAATTATGTGAATAATCGAAAATTAGAACGCTGCGTTTAAGTAACTCAAGTTTCTGGCTTGGCCTAAATCGTTGTGATCAGGAATTGCTAATTCCTGACAATTTCTTGCTAGCAGCCTGTCGGAGTATCAAATCGGCAACGCGATAACATATTGTTATTTCGTGGTTTTGTTTTCTATGGAGAAAATTCGACAAAAGGACAAAGCACGATAAAACAACGAGTTGAAACAAGGATTGCACTATACTTTGACAGACTCCTAGTTGGAGCATATCAATGGCAACACTCATAACAGATTTTTATTTCAGATTATGGTCTAGATTATTTGTATCGCTTGTATTGTATCCTGCTGCTTATTGATGACGAACGTTTTTGTTACCTGTTTTTATGAGGATGTGAATGAAAAACTCAACTAAGGTGATCAGTCATTTTTTGTTCATATTACTTTGCTTTTGCAATTCCGCATGGGGGGTGAAATATGTGGTGTTTCGGTACGATGATTTTGCTGCTGATTTACCTGAAGTTAGGCAACAGGATCCTGGCCGACAGGAAATTTGGGCTGCTGAGAAAAGAATGGACGCCGTGTTTAGGAAATATGCTGCACCGTATCACCTTGCTATCATCCCCAATCGCTACGACGATAATCGCAAGATGTATATTCCTTTTACTGGGGACCCTGAAAAAATCGATCTGGTCAAAAGGGGGCTTGCTGATAATCTAATCGAAGTATCTCAGCATGGGTATTCCCATGAATTGCATACGCCGGATGGGTTTCGAGCTGCTGAATTTAGGCAACGTACACTCCAGCAACAGCAACGAGACCTCTTGGCTGGGAAGAAAATTTTGGAACAGGCGTTGTCAGTTGAAATTTCGATATTTGTCCCTCCATGGAATGGATGGGATGAAATTACTGGTAATATACTTACTGGTGCAGGATTTACGATTTTTTCTTCAGATCGGTATTATGATTACAAATCGATTAAATTGATGAAAAATATCCCATTCACAGTCGTTATTAGTGAACTTGAGAATGTCGATTTCGACCGAATACCAGATCAAACAATTATTACTGCACTTTTTCATCCTCTCGACTTTAGCACAGATCGAATTGATGCGTTGTTGAAAAAAATCATGCTCAGATCCGATGTAAGGGTGACAACATTATCTGAACTGGTGAAGAAGTACAAGCTAGATTTTTCTTTATATAAAGACGCACACCAGGAATGGCTGGTTAATAATTATCTCTCGCCCCTGTTTTTTACTAGACAAGCATTCTATTACCCCACCAGTAACAAGCAATCAAATGACCATGGCAATCGAATTGCAGCCTATTCTCTTAATTTTACAGCTGTATTGGTTGGTTTGTTTGGTGCCGCGTATGTCAAACGAAAGTACGGTTGTCGAACCCTGTATCGCCTTTTATGGCCTCTATCTCTAATGGCGGCCATATGGGGTGGAAAGGTTTTACATATTTTATATAAGGGTTTTCATCTCAACATTATTCATGTCATCCCTTTGCTTGTTATGTGTAGTATTATTACAATGACACTGTTGTTTGCCTTGGGCGATGTAAAATCATGCGAAGAACCCAATTGCAAACTGTAGAACTATGTTTAAAGAGACGAAATCTACTTCTGGAAAAAAATGAGAAAAAAAATAATGTTGGTAAGTTCCTCAGGGGGGCATTGGGTGCAGCTCAATAGACTGGTGCCCGCCTTTGAAGGCTGCGAATTGATTTTTGTCACGACAGACATAAAGCACCGCTCGTCGGTAGGCCGTAATCTGTTTCTACTGGTTCCCGATGCCAGTCGTTGGAACAAACTTAAAATAATCTGGCTAGCTATTGTAATGTTAAAACACGTTGTATCTATACGGCCAGATGTAATAATTACAACCGGTGCTGCACCTGGTTTTTTCGCTCTCTTTTTTGGCAAAAAATTTGGCGCAAAGACTATGTGGCTTGATAGCATTGCCAATGTTGAAGAACTATCAATGTCTGGCCAATTGGCAAAAAAATATGCAGACCTGTGGCTTACTCAATGGGAACACCTTTCGCTGCCAAATGGTCCAACTTACGTTGGAGCAGTTTTATGATTTTTGTAACTGTTGGTGAGCAGTTACCGTTTGATCGCCTAATCCGTACCGTCGATAACTGGGCGAAGTCTTCCGGAAAGGATGTATTTGCGCAAATCGGCAGGACAAACTTTAAACCATCATTTATAGCCTATCAAGCGACCCTGGATCCCGCCGGCTTCAAAGAGAAAATTCGTTCTGCAGAATTTATTATTGCCCACGCAGGCATGGGAACAATAATAACAGCTCTTGAATTGCAAAAGCCTATTATCATTATGCCTCGCAAAAACAGCCTAGGTGAAATCCGCAATGATCATCAATTTGCTACTGCGAGGTATTTTTTATCACGAGGCATCTCTGTTGCTCTCGATGAGAACGAGCTTCTTGAAAAGTTAGACAATATAGACGAAATCGAGAGATCCACAAATAAGGTTGAAAATGTTAAGCCATTAACAGACCTGTTAATGGCTATTCGGGATTTCATATACTCTGCTGATTAGTTTTCAGTGTTATCTTCTCATTGACTTTCCAATAGGCAAGTGGTTCGTTTCATGGAAATTTTTACATTTATTTGTTCAGCCCGATTCTCTCGAATTCTAGCGCTGCAATGGTATTAGCGCCCCGACGAACTATTTGTGAATTGTAAATGCTTTAGCGAAACGAACTGCTAGAATGTAATTTCTTCATTTTTTAGTGAATTTTATTCAAACGTTTATCTGATTGTGCAGAGTTGATGCCTGTTACAGCATGGATTCTTTTGCTAATCAGTTTACATGGTTGTTGTCTTTATCGTTAAACACGCATATTGATCGGTAGCTATCTTTACGTTCTAGGTGCTTTGATGTTTGATCTTACAACATGCCAATCTGTTTAAATTCAGGTAGAGAAGTGTAAATGGGCATTAATTCGATAAATTTTAAATTTAAAACGTTTGTATATCATTTTTTTCTTAAGAGAAGATTCAAAAATCTCGAACTTGGGAAAAGTGTTGAAATGGGCAAGAATTTGCAAATCCATAAGACTGGAAAAATCATAATAGGAGATAGAAGTCGAATTAGAATGTGGACATGTTTGAATCCATATGGTGGAGAAATAATAATCGGTGAAAATTGTTCAATAAACAGCTTTTGCCATATTAGTGGTAATGGGGGAGTATACATTGGCAATAATGTACTATTAGCTACGCAATGCGTTATTATTTCAGCAAATCATATTTTTTCAAGAATTGACATTCCAATATGTGAGCAAGGCGAGACCCACGGTCCTGTAGTTGTTAAAGATGATTGTTGGTTGGGGGCAGGTGTAAAAGTTTTAGCAGGAGTAACAATTGAAAGGGGGGTAATTATTGGTGCAGGAAGTGTTGTAACTAAAAATATACCGAAGTACTCTGTTTGCGTAGGAGTTCCAGCTGAAATAATCAAGAACAGGATGGATCAGTATTCACAATAAGTAAATAATACGGATTGAAAGATTGAAATGTAGAATGAAAAATTTTTATAAAAATAATTTCAAGGTTGTTCGCTATTGAAAAATTTTATAAGATCATGATTTCTGATGAAAAAACATTATTTTGTACTTAACTTAAATGTAAATGACAAATATTTACAAAAATAATATAAGAATATGCAAAATTCGAACTCAATAAGCGTCATAATTCCTACATTTAATAGGGCAAAAATTATACATGAGGCTATCGACAGTGTTCTGCTGCAAACATATAAACCCATTGAAATTATAGTTATTGATGATGGTTCATCGGACGAAACCAAAGAAGCGCTAGAACTCTACATTAGAGAACAGAAAATCAGATATATTTATCAAAATAATGCAGGAGTAAGTTCCGCCAGGAATGTTGGGATCGAAATTTCGAAGGGTAAGTGGCTGGCATTTCTGGATTCTGATGATCGCTGGCATCCAGACAAATTGCAAACACATATTAACGGACTAATCAAACATCCAAATATTGTCGCTCATACGGTCAATGCAACCTACGAAGGAAAAGGTACGAATTCTTACAAAGAAAGCGAATTGCCAATGATAGAAGACGATGGTTTTCTCGACCGTCCACTGGTATGGCAGTTAATCCACAGTGCCTTAGCTATGCCACCGACGATATTTTGCCTGAAAGATGCAGCGATAAATGCCGGGAGATTTGATGAATCAATGTCAATTTGTGAAGACTACGATTTCATGTGTCGCTTGGCGTTGCAAGGGGCGTGGGGATATGACTGGAAGGAATTGGCAGTCATAATACGAAGGGATGAACAAATTGATAATTTATCGAAAGGACGATTTAAAGACCAAATTAAAACCTATTCCTCCATGGTGCAGGGTTTGTCAAAGTTATTGAATTATTCAGGCATAAACTCAAAAGAATTAGACATTGTCAAAGAAAGAATGGCTCATGCACAATTTATCCTGGGATTGTCTTATACAATTGAAGGTAAGGATAAACTGGCCAGATCGTCATTTATGTCTGCCCTTTTTGCAAGATATTCCGTTAAGTCCATGGTGGCAATGATGCTAACGTATCTTCCGGCGGAATTTGCTAGATTTATAGTACAAAAAAGGAGGAATCTGAAATAGATAAGATATGTTTCATTTT
The DNA here is from genome assembly GCA_028684915.1 of Desulfobulbus sp. The sequence goes on along the minus strand of JAQUEZ010000105.1, from coordinate 4,761 downwards.
ACCGGGAGGAGGTATATCCGGTGGTGTCCGTGTGACTGTGGAGTTGGCCAATACATTACTAAAAATGGGGCTGCATGTAAGAATTGCGTATTTTAAAGGTCAAAAAGGACTTCGCCGCAGCATTGGCAAATTATCTAAGAAAATACTTACTGTTTGTAACTCTAATGTCAATTACGACTGGTTAAATTATTTTGATGGTGATTTGATTGCATTTAATGATTTAGAGGAAGTATCTTTTTCAAAAGATGAAGTGGCGATTGCTGTAGGCTGTGTGTTTATTCATAAATTGTCCTCCATGCAAGATATTGGATACAAAGCCGCCTATTGCCATGGTTTACCCGGTAAAGATTTTGATTTGCTCACCTCTAACTGGAAATACCCGCTACCGACTATCCTCGTTTCAGAAAATCTGCGGAAACCATTGTTGCAACTAGTACACCGGCCTATTTTAGGAGTTGTACCAAATGGTATTGATCATAATTTGTATTATCCGAGAGAAATTGAGAGGAATGGATTCGGTGTTTTGTACAGTACGAGTTATGAGAAAGCGCCCGAGTTCACCCTGGAACTAGTTAATGAATTAATCAAAAGTTTTCCCAATAAGCCGATCTATATTATCAGTCGGGAAAAAAAACCTTGTCTACCTGGTAATGTTAGGTTTTTTCGTTATGCTGCTCCTGCATTAACGGCAGAGATATATAATCGATGCCAGATATGGTTAGTCCCCAGTCGGAGAGAAGGATTTGGACTTCCTATCATTGAGGCGATGGCTTGCGGCACTCCGGTCATCAGTACGTCAACGGAAGGTGCCAATTTCCTGATTGATAATATGAACAATGGGCTACTCTGCAGGGATGCAACTATCAAAAGTTTTACAGATGCTATCGATAAACTTCTGGCATCATCGGAATTGTATCGGCATTTGACTCGGGAAGGTATTGCCACTGCGTCAAAATTTAATTGGAACAATTGTGCGGAATTATTTTTAAATGTATTGGGCGAAGAGGTTGACAATGTTTCCAGGTGAAGAACCGCTGGTTACCGTAATTATGCCGGTATATAATGCCGGTGAATATCTAAGGGATGCTGTACTCTCCATCATCGATCAAACTTATCGGAACCTGGAAATATTAGTAATCGATGACGGCAGCACCGATCATTGCATAGATACAATTTCCGATATCCATGATGATCGGATAACCATTATCCGACAAGAAAATGCTGGTAGGGCTGCGGCTTTAAATCGAGGTTTGAGCAAATGTAAAGGAACATACTATGCTATCCAGGATGCTGATGATCTGTCTCATCCGCAAAGAATTGCGAAGTTGATCGATGTATTGCAAAAAACCGAAGAGATTGCAGCAGTGTTTTCTGGTTACGATATGATTCTGAATGGATTACAAATTGCCCCAATATTCAATGCCAAGCTCATGGCAGATTGTAAACGGGATATAGATGATTTTCGGATGCCGTCTCATGACCCGACAGGCATATATCGGGTATCCTTGGTGGCCGGTATGCAATACGATACGGAATTACGGATTGGTGCAGGGTACGATTACATCCTGAGAGTTGGAGAGCAATATCCGATACTATCCTTTGGTGAATGTCTTTATTCGTATCGTATCAATGCAAAATCGACCATCCGTAGGAGTGGTTCAACCAGGCAAGATATGATCAGAAAAGTCTGGGAGAAAGCGTGTCGGCGTAGGGGGGTCGACTTTCAAGGCTGGCTCAGTAATGCTCAGGAAAGAGATAAAAAGGTAGCGAAGTCGAGCGTGGAATATGGAGTTGTGGCGCAATGTATGGAAAGTGTATTTCAAGCGAAAGTGAAAGGAAATAACATGTGCGCCTTGAAAACGTCGATGTGCTGTCTAACCTATCAGCCGCGGGACCACGCAAGTTACAAACCGCTTATTTATACTTTACTACCTTTTTTTTGCGTAAAGTTCTATCGATCGATAAAGAGTAGAGTCCAACGAATGAGCTTTTTCAAAAAATAGGTGTATAGGTAGTCTTGGTTCCTCAGCAGATTCTGCGGACGAGGCGTAGTCTTTAAGCCAATCCAAATTCTGACAATTCCTAATAGAAGCATTCGAGGGTGGCAAATATTTTTTTGTTATATTGCTCCCCTCACGCCCGTATCTCGCGGATTACAATCCCTTTAACATTTCGACATGAATTTAAAATAGAGAATAGTATCGTTGTTATTAAAATTAGTAAAACAAAACGTCATGAAAAAATCTCATTTCTTCTCAACCAATGATGAAAGCGTCTGATGAATGGTCCCTCAACATACCTTACAGTAGCGCTTTGCGTTTTGCTCCTTGTTCTCCCTCGACGCCTTTTTTTGTTCCCTTTCATCATGGCGGCCTGCTTCGTGCCAATGGACCAGAGAATGGTTATCTTCTCACTCGAATTCACTGTGCTTCGGTTTCTGGTTCTTACCGGGTTAATTCGCTTGATTTTTCAGGGGGGGGTAAGGCTAATCAGTTGGAATTATTTTGACAAATTGGTCGTAGCCTGGGCTTTCGCCGGCAGTTCCATCTACATTCTACAACAAGGCACTGGTGGAGCAATTATCAATAGATGCGGTTTTATGTTTGATGTGCTGGGCATGTACTTGTTGTTTAGAATTAGCATTCGTACCTGGGGGGACGTCTTTACCTCTATTAAAATATTTGCCATATTTGCCATCATTACAGCCCCTCTTATTGCCTTAGAAAAATTCCAGGAATCAAGTTTTTTTTCTTTATTCGGTCATGTTGAGGCTCGTTTTCACCGTGACAGATTTCGCGCATCTGGCCCGTTTTCGCATCACATTATCATGGGGTGTTTTTGGGCTACATTATTGCCTATGTTTTATGCCAGTATTAAGATACAAAAAAATATGGTACTGTTTGGGCTAGCAATTATGGCAGTGTTGTCCAATGTCTATTTCAGCGGTTCAAGCACTCCCATTATGACCGTCATAGCTGTCATGCTGTTTTGGCTGTTATATACATATAGAATGTATGGGATGAAAATTTTCCAAGCTACCTGTTTTACACTGTTTGCACTACATCTGATTATGAAAGCCCCTGTGTGGCATTTGTTATCGAGGGTTAATGTGTTTAGTGGTTCGACTGGTTGGCACCGATACATACTATTTGACAACTTCGTCACACATATACCAGAGTGGTTTCTTCTGGGTACGAAAGACACCGCGCATTGGGGGTACGGACAACAAGATTTGACTAACCAGTTCGTTCTGGAGGGTGTCCGGGGTGGAATGATCACATTGCTAGTATTTGTTGCATTAGTTTACCAAGCAGTCAAAATCCCTGGTAGAGTCAGCCTTGACAATACGGATCTGCAAGCTCACTGGTTCAGTTGGGCCATTTGCACTGCTATGTTCGGCCATTTTGTTACCTTCTGGGGAGTATCGTATTTTGGGCAGATTAATATGTTATTATACTTTACCTTTGCTCTTGTAGGATTCGCGCTGGAAAGAGAGCTTGACCAATCAAACGTGGCTTAATGATTACTTTTTTTTAGAACTGTAACTTTTTTAATCGGTGTCACTTTCACACATTCCTCGCTTCAAGTACGAGGTTGCCACATGAACCTAACATATCAAGTCGAGGATACAACATGACTTTATCGTTTTCAATATATTTGGACCTCGTTAGATTCTTTGCGACCCTGGCTGTCTTCTTAGATCATATTTCATCGGCTCCATTCACAAAAGAGGTCATTTGGCATAGGTTAGGGGCCTATGGGGCTGTCGCTGTAACAATTTTCTTTGTACTATCTGGTTATGTGATTGCCCATGTTACGACAAAACGAGAACTAGTAGCTAAACAATATTTCTCGGCCAGATTAGCACGGCTATATTCCGTAGTCTCAATTGCGCTGTTACTAACATTCGCATTTGACCAAATTGGGTTAGCTCTTAATCCTGACTTTTATTCAATCCAGAAAGTTCTGTGGAAGCCTGAAAGCTGGGCTGGATATATTTCATCATTTTTTTTTATTAATGAGTTTCAATCGTTTGGATTTAATGGCATTTCGCCAGGGACAAATGGTCCTTACTGGTCTTTGAGCTTTGAAGCGACTTATTATGCAATTGCAGGACTCCTACTATTTTTCCCAAAAAATATTTGGATACCTTGCTCACTCTTGGTTTTATGTTTAGCGGGAAAGACAATAGTCGCTCTATTTCCAATTTGGATCCTTGGCTATTGTCTTTATAAATTTCGTGTCAAGATCAACCTTTCCTTTTCGGTTTTATTATTTTTATTCCTAAACACTACTCTAATGCTTTTATGTATACCAATAATCAGTAGGCATTATTTACCTGCAGATAACTTCGGAATTTCGTTTCCATGGGGCAGAGGTCCCTTTAATCGAAATATCCTGCAAGACTATTTCACCGCAGCTATATTTTCGTTACATTTGGTTTGTGCTCGCGAATTTCTATCAACTTCGATTAACTTCAATCGAAAAAATGAACTTCTCATTCGCTATCTTGGATCATTGACTTTCCCGCTTTATTGCATCCATTATCCTGCAATTTGTCTATTTGCTGCAGTTAGCCCATGGGGTAACACGACGATAACAAATTTTGTTTTTATCAGTTTGTTAACGATGTTGTTAGTAGCAGGATTTACACCCATTTGTGATGCTTTAAAGCAATATCTTCGGACGCTATTATTGACATTTCCAACCAAATAGCCTGGGAAAGTCATTGCTGTCTCATAGATTTTCCCATAATAAAAT
>JAQUEZ010000398.1 GCA_028684915.1 Desulfobulbus sp. | reverse complement strand
TGGCCCTAGAATTGGGCTGTTGTGGGTTGTTTGGGATGCGGATGGTTGGGTTTGGTGATTTTGCATCCGATTTTGAATTTTTGGGGCCAATCTGATTGCCCGGCGCTTTATTCGCGCGAGATTTTGAACCCCTCACCCAAGGGGTTTTTTCTTTTGTGGGCCGCTTTGAGGAAGATTATTTTTAGCATTATCTAATAATATATGGCACCGCTTACACGTGTGCGGTATTGGTAAATTTTTCCCGTTATGCTGCATTCGATTGTTTAGGTGCGTCACCACCCCGTTTTTTTTCCCACCACTCCTTGAACTTCGGAATTTTGCTTAATAATTCCATCTTGAACCAAACCCGCCATCCTGGATCATCGCTCGTCATCTCATTGAGCCAGAGCTTTATGTCTGTAATAAATGGGTCTTCGAGATGATTGATTCTGCACGTTTTTTCTAATGATTTTTCGATAGAGGCATTTTCGCAAGATCGACATTGTTCTCCATTCACCAACCATTCCAGTGACACTTCGCTCAAGGTACAGATTTTGCGAATAATCACCACGTCTGGCACCGAATAACCCTTTTCGTATCGCAGAAGGGTATTTTTGCTTATCCCCAGTTCTTCTGCGAATACAGGCTGGGTTTTCTCGCCGCGAGCCTTTGCTATTCTGCCACCAATCTCTGAGAGATAAGCTTGTTCATCTTCCGTCATAAAAAGTCGAACCTAAGTTTAACCTTGAGCAACGGCGTTCATCTTCGTTTTAATTATCTATATTTATTGAGCATTTGTCAAAAAGTGCCAATAAAATTACTTTTCAGAAGTTGAACACCCATATTTGGGTTGACTGGTACCAATATTTAAGATAAATCCAAAGCTACGGTCCCGCAAAAACGGGAATGCATAACCAAAACTTACACGACGGGCATAAAAGGTTCAACGTCCGCGTTAATTTAAAACCAGACGGTAAGCCCGGAACCCTCCGGACAGTGGAACGACAAACGGAAACGAGGAGAACACCATGGCGCGAGAAGCACGACGAGTACCCGCAGGATGGCAGCACCCCAAAGACAAAAACGGCCGTTTCATTCCGCTGTTTCAAGGTGAGGACGGTCTTTCCTGCGAAGACGGATACATGCCAACCTGGAGCAGCGAGGAAGCCACCCACCTGATGATGTACGAGACCACCACCGAGGGCACGCCGATCAGCCCGGCATTTGCCACGGCCGAGGAACTTGCCCGCTGGCTGGCCAACAACAAGGTCGCCGTTTACGCCAGCGCGACCGCCACTTTCAATGAATGGCTCCAGGTGATCAAGGACGGTTTCGACTTCTTCCTGGCCATCACCAGGGAAGACAAGTTGGGAGTGGCCATGGCCAGAGGCTGAGATGAGCGAGGAGAGGATACCCGACATAGTGTGGCGGTGGGGAAATGCCGCCACGCAGGGCAAAAAACCACTACGGATTGAACTATTCCGCGCGGAACAGTGGCGGCCGAACTGGAGCCCTTTCCGAAAGACCATGCACCCTCATCCGCCGGGCCGGCAAAACGATCAAACCCCGGAAATCCGCCGAAACGGCGCGGCAATCGGCCGAGTTTGCCCAGACTTGGGAGGATTTCCTCGAGCAGATCGAGATCGAGCGCCAAGCCGGCTGGAAACACACTGCACGGGAGACGGTCTTCAGCACCCTGACCAACCTGGCCAAGGTGGTCGGCGACTGCGGAGAACAGACCATCCGCCACCAGAAGATCGCCTGGCGAGCCAACAATCTGGAGAAACTGCTGGCGGCCGGATTCGGCATCTACCGGATCAGCGCCAGCAAGACCATGATCGAGCAATTGGAGACTGCAGGGAGCTGGCTGGTGTACGGCGAATACGAGACCGAGGACCAGACGCGGGAGGTGTTTGATGATCTGCTGCTTGAACCGACCAACCTGCAGGCATGACCGGACGATGAAGCGAAACAGCGTGGAAATACGGGTGTGGCTGAAGCGCAACGGTTTCAAGCTGGCCACCATCCAGAAAGACTTGGGATACCGGGATAACAAGACAGTGTGGTCCACCATCGAAGGCCAGGAGAACAACCGCAAGGTCCTGACCTGGCTTATGGATAACGGTTGCCCGACGAAGTATCTGGCCCTACCTGATGATCTACGGAGGGCCGCATGAAGCAGTGGTTCAAACCGATAGAGTTGGTTGACCTCCCCTGTATGCCCTCGGCGCAGCAATCGGTTTCCAGGCGGGCCAAAAAAGAACACTGGATGGCCCGGTACAGCCAGGGCCAGGGCGGCGGCAAGGAATACCACCTTTCCTCCCTTCCCGCCGAGACCCAGGCCGCGCTGCACTTCAAATACGCCCCACCGCCGGCCAAGGACAAGGAGTTGGTGATCCGCGAAAAGACGGACCAGAAACTGACCGCCCTGAAAAATTGGCAGCGGGAGATTTTCGAGGCTCGCGTCACCCTGTACCGGGAGTTCGAACAATTACAGAAACTGCATGGCACCAACCGGGCCGTGGACGCCCTGGTCGAGATGGCCCGGCAGGCGGAGCTGCCCGAACACCTGATGCGCTGCGTGGCCCAGGCTAACGCCCGCAAGGGCGAGGAGCGGTCCCTTTCCCGGTCGCTGGTGTTAAGCTGGCAGCGGGCCGTCCGGCGCTACGGCATCACCGCCCTGGCGCCCAAGCCGGTTGAAAAATCCGAGATCCCCGAGTGGGTTCCCTTCTTCATGAAATTCTACCAACTCCCCAGCAACCCCACCATTCCCGAGGCCATGGAGCAGATGGCCAAGATCCTGCCGGAAGGCATGAAGATCCCCAGCTACCACCAGGTGCTGCGGTGGCACAACAAGCGGTCGAATCTCGACCGGGAAAAAGGACGTAAGACAGGGTCTGCCTATCGGGCGCTCAAGGCCTACCGCCACCAGGACACCAGCAATTACCTGCCGCTGGATGAATGCATGTGCGACGGGCATACCTTCAAGGGCAAGGTGGCCAATCCTCGTTCAGGCGATCCCTTTCAGCCGGAGGTTTGCACCGTGGTCGACCTGGCGACAAGAATGGTGATCGGATGGTCGATAGGGCTATCCGAGTCGGCAGAGACCGTGGCCACGGCACTGCGGCATGCAGTGACAGTGAATGAGGAAAAACCCTACGGCGGCATGATCAGGCATTTTTACACCGATGGCGGCTCCGGCAACGAAGCCAAGGTGAACTCCGACGAATTAACCGGCCTGTATGCGCGGCTCGGGATGCGACATACCCACGGTATTCCTGGGAATGCCCAGGCTCGAGGCGCAATAGAACGGCTGAACGCCACACTGTGGATCAGGGCGGCAAAGGAGCTTAAGGCCTGCGCCACCAAGGACATGGACCAGCTGACCAAACGAAACATCTACCTGGTGATGCAAAAGGAGCTGCGGGAGTCGGGCAAATGCAAGGGAGTGTTGAGCTGGCCGCAATTCAGGGAATTTTGTCAGGAGCAGGTCGACGCCTATAACCGGCGTCCCCACTCTTCACTACCCAAGATAAGGGACGCAGAGACGGGCAGGATACGGCACATGGCCCCCTGTGAGTGCTGGGCGTGGCATTTGGCCAACGGATGGGACCATAAGTCCTACCTGCTTGCCGAAGATGAAATCGAGGTGATGTGGCTGCCAAGAATCGAGCGCACGGTCCGTCGCGGGCAGATCGAACTGTTCACCAACACCTATTACAACAAGGTGCTTGAGCACTTCCCCGTAGGGACAAAAGTGCATGTGGCCTGGTATCAGCACGATCCAGACCGGGTGCAGGTGTGGGACCAGGAAGGGCGCATGGTTTGCTATGCCTTCTGGGAGAAAAACAAGTGGGAGGTAAGGCCGGTTTCCAAGGGAGAGCAGGATATCAATGCCCGCGCAAACGCCCGCCGAAAAATCAAAGAGATGGATATCAAGAGGATCGAGGCGGAGCGGGGTGGATACATTGATGTGACCGCAGAGCAGCGGACCAAAGCGCAGATCGTGCAGATCAACCCGGCTGAGCGCAAGAAAATCGAAGAGGCAAAGCGGCAGCTTGTGGAGAAGATGCAGCAGGCACCCAAGTTTGAGGTGCCAAAGGACGACCGCAGTCAGTACCGGCTATGGAAAGAGTTGGACGAACGGCTGTGTGGCGGAGAGGCTCTGGAACAGGAAGCGATGCTGTTTTATGAGGGGTACCGCCAGACAGCCAGTTATCGGGCCTTCAAGAAGGTCGAGGATAATTTCAAGTCGCTTGAACAGCAGGGGTGAGCTGGATCGTGTTGGCGCACGTCCAGCTCGGTGAAGCTTTATGAAGGAGTCTAAACAAGGAGAATACACGCGATGCGGCAAAAAGACAAGGGCGGCATGAACCTGACCACGGCACCACTGACAAACGTCAGTCTTTGCGAGATGGCACTGACCAAGGCCATGGATCGGCCAGACCACCTTCCAGGAATGATATGTTTTTACGGGCCTAGCGGATGGGGCAAAACGACAGCGGCTCTTTATGTACACCTGGTAAACGAGGCCTATTACATCGAATGTAAGGATATCTGGGTGCGAAAGTCATTGTTGGTCAATTTGCTCAATGAAATGGGGATCCCTCCGAAAAAATCGATGTGGGAGATGGTAGAC
>JAQUEZ010000397.1 GCA_028684915.1 Desulfobulbus sp. | reverse complement strand
GGGCAGCGGCTGTATCGTCAACCCCAATGGTGAGGTTTGCCTCCGGCCGCTGTACCGGATGCAAAGGCCAGGCAACAATTGATCCGGATACGTTTTTCACCTCGACCACCAGCGCCTCCCTCCACGAGCCCTGTTTGGCCCTAATGGTGATTGGGGCGACCATCGGCAGTTTGCCCTGTGCATCCGGGGTGGATATTTTGCGCCATAGCGAAACGCTGACGATCATCGGCCAGGAGGTGTAGAGTTCCGGTCCGGTTTCGGCAGCAGGGGAAAGCACTAATTGTCCTGGCTCCTCCGCTGACTGCTTGTCGCTCTCTTCCTGATCTGGGAAGGCAACGGTTGCCAGCAGCATAAGTGTGATCAGGACCAAAAACGAGGATCTCAGGCAAATGGTTCTCAGCATTGCATTGACTCCCCTTAATGATACAGATCGTTGACACATATTTGATTGGCACAGGCGCCCCTCCCTTCGTCGGCATCGCCGTATCGGGATCGCGGACTCCTGTCTTTTTTATTCACACCTGTTCCCGTTGGCAGCACACAGAGCTTCTGGCCCATAGATTCTGTAACGTAATTGCGTCGGCCACCGCCGTCCTCGTAAGCATTGGAGACAGCGTATCGCATCACACAATCCTCAACACCGCTGTGCTGGCCCTGTTGCGCGCCTAGGTAAATGAGTCTCGGTGAAGCCCAGAAGGGGTGGTTTGTATCATATAACACATTATTTTCATTGTATATATTCTTAAGTCGCCCTTTTTCAGGATGCCCGCAATCGGCCAACTTCTCGTATTCGTATATATTTGTCCCTACAACATAATCAGTGGCTTTCTCGGCTTTGGTGACCTTCTCGGCCTTCCAATAAACGATAGTATCCCTTTGTCCATGATGCCAGACATTGCAGCAGTGGAGCAATTCATGCGCCACAATCGGAGCAAAATACTCGTAGGTCTTTATCGTGCCGTCTTCGAATTTTCTTGTGCTCGTATCAGAAAGCTTGGAATCTAAGATTACCCTGTCAACCGATTTTGGCGTACCTGGTCCACCCACAGCCATACCTGCATAATCTTCATTGGTGCGGGTAAAAGTCATGAGCAACACTCCATGCTGATTGACGACATGCGGTCCGTCTTCGCTCCGGTTGCGGTTGATGACCCTGGATGGGCTCAATTCTTTCAAAGTCAGCTTGTCGTGGACATCCAGCTTGGTCAGGGCGGAAAAACGGTTGATCCCCCTCTTACTCCTGCCACCAATGGTATCACAGATGAAGAAATCTTTTTTGCGCGGATTGGTCCGGATATGGGTGCCGTCCTCCAGAAAACCACGATATTTTTCCCAGACCGTTAGCCCGTCGCCGTTATGACCATCACCTTGTGGCGTGGCATCTTCATCGGTTTCGATGGCCTTGCCCAAGACACCGTTTTGCTGCTCCCAGGCATCGGCGATGGTGTTGCCATTCGAGTCATAAGGAATGCTTACTTCGGTGAGTTCCTTTTCGTTCTCAAGGTGTGCGGTCAGCACCGTGTCTTCCCCATCAATACGCGCCAGAACAGAGAGCCTACCCATGGCAGCCCCGTCAAAGCTGCTGATGGTGATGTTGGACGACCTGAGGCCCGTAGTTGTTTTCGCTTTCTGGCCATTGGCTGAGATTTCCAACAGCGTCGGGTTGTTGGTATTGAGGATCTTCAAATCAGGAGCGACATCCGTCCAGGGACTATTCATGGTAGCGCCGGGGTATCGGGAAGTTTCGAGCAGCTCGATCTCAAATTGTGCGGTCTTCTCCTTGGCTTTTCCGCACTCGGGATTCCGCAGTTCGACGGCAAAGGTGATGGCGTTGCCGAGGATGTCCGGTCCTTTTCCGGCAGCAGCGGGCAACCATTTGAAGTAGTCCCCTTTGGGGATTAACACGGCATACAACTCCTTCGGCACTCCGGAGATCACGGTGTAGTTGACGCTGACACTACCGGTTTCAGCCCCTTTTTCTCCGGGCAAAGTGAAATGATAGTTTGCGTTGCCACCGGTTGCAAAATGTTTTGATTGTGGATCGAAGGTGAAATTGAGCCCTTTGAGAAATTCCTCGTTCGACGCGATACTCCCGCCGGATCCAAGGGTCGAAGTGGCAAAGCTCAACGCCATATCCGCGATTGTTGGTGCAGTCTGCTGTACATCCTCAGTACTTGCTTTGAGCTTGCCACCTTGGACAAAGTTGAGAAGGTGAATGGTGCCGATGCCCTGGCTGGTGTCTACACTGACACTACTCTGGTTGTTGCCAGGGGTGGGATTGTCTGCATTATAGGTCCAAGATCTGGACTCGAGGGGATCTTTCCAGGTGCCGCCGCCTGAGATTTTAATGACGTTTTTATGGTCGACAAGCTCCAGCTCCAACCGTCCTCCTTCGGAAGAGACAATCCGATAGATGGCCCGCTCACTAAGGGTGACGGTCACTTTGTCTTTGAGGCTCACATCTTGTTCGTTTAATACGGCATTGGCCACGCAGGTGGCGTTGATGGTGAGCGTGACTTTGTCTGTCTCATCGCTTTCTTTTCCGTACGCTGACGTGCCAAAAAGAAACGTTATCGAAAGGAGCAAAGTTGCCAACGTATGCAGTCGTATCATGCACGCCTCCTCCATTTGAACCAGGTAATTCTACATCTTTCCCGAATCCTTGAGTCGCCATTTCCAATGGGGCATGGTTGGCAGGAGCAATGTTGACCCGAAACAAAACGTGGTGCACTCCCTATTCCGCACCTTGGCTAGCCACCAGTTGTTACGCAGCACAGCCGTTGACGACCAACCAGATGCGCCAACGCATCACCGTGGCATCAGAGCGAACACACCCCAACCCAGGTATTCACGCGTGTAAGCTGCATAGCGCTCGGGTTCCGAGGTCAGTTGAGCTCGAACAATTTTCGTAAACTCGTCATTAGGATTGGTTTCAAGCCAACGGCGCATGGTGAGCCATTTGGCCGCCTCGTATCTGTCCCAGTCGTCTTGGTCAGCCAAAACCATTTCAACCACGTCGTAGCTAAGGTCGCCGAAAGACGCGAGAAGCCCTGGAAGCATGAGAAAGTCGGAAATGGAGTTGGCAAGGCACCCCTTGGCAACATCTTCAGCCGGTGGTAACTGCCGCCAGTAGGGTTCGCCAATGAGGATGAGCCCTCCGTCCTGCAGGCTGCGGGAAAGAAGATCGATAGTTCCAGAGACTCCCCCGCCAATCCAAGTGGCTCCGACACAAGCAGCCACATCGACCTTCTCAGCGGATACATAGCCCGCAGCGTTGTCATGAATGAATTTGACTTGTTCAGCGACACCAAGTTCTTCAGCACGAAGTTTCGCTTGTTGGGTAAATAACTGGCTCATATCGATGCCGGTACCGACGATGCTGTGATCGCGTGCCCAGGTGCACAACATTTCTCCTGAACCGCTGCCGAGGTCGAGTACTCGAGCCCCCGGTTTCATACGTAGCGCTACACCGAGAGTGGCAAGTTTTTCGGGTGTAATTGGGTTGTGAATACGGTGAGCACTTTCAGTGATGTTGAATATTCGTGGAATGTCCATGGCAGAAAAAATCCTTACGGGCAAAGTAGACTGAAGATATCGTGACGCGGCACCCCAAACTGTGCTACGGCCCCTATTTCCGATCATTTTCCGATATAACTGAATTTCAAAGTATATTTCCTGTAAGTGTTGTTTTGCAGTCTGAATAGTTTTTAATAGGGTTCTCAGATCACATCACGCCGAGAATCCACCCCTCAATTTGGGCGACATGGTCCTCACCAGGTAGCAGGCTGGGCTTGATAAATTTTATAAGATTTCCCTCTTGGTCTGCTTGCCGCAGCCAAGCTGTGGCGACATACGCGTCATGCTGATCGGGCGTACGGCCTTCCCGTGGATAGCCTTTGCTCCACAGTGATGGATACACCTCAACCAACACGGATTTTCCCTGCGGAATATTCCAGCCATCGAATGGCCAGAAGTGGATCCGATTTCCCAGGTGCTGCCTAATATAGCGTAGCCATGGAAGACCGGCGTGGGTAGATTTCGCCACCGATCCTGGTGCATCGAAATGAAAGACCGACTTGGCTCTTGCCCGTTCTTCGGTAATCCGTCGCCAGCGCGCACTGCCGCATCGTGCATCCCCATTTCCTCGCAAACCGTCTCTGATAAAATCCACATAGGTGTGTGCTGCGTCTGTGGCCAGTGCTTACAAAAATCGTCAAGAAATGTCGGCCAATCCGGCTCCAGATGATGCACCTCAAAATAGCGCAGGGGGAAGGAAAAGCTGTGATCGATACCGACAATAGTAGGGATATCTTCAGACAACCGCGAGTTATAGTCAAGTCTGGTGTTTAGGAATAGCTCTCAGGCGACGGCTCTGTTGAGTTCGCTTTCTATTAAAGGGGTGACAGGTTCCCCATCCTTGAACTGGACGCCCCGGATTACATCGGCAAGCAGCTTGAAGCCCCTCAGCTATCGCCACTTTTTCTCTGCACTCATTCCCAGTTTATTTACCATGGCCAAAATCGTCCGGCGGGCAACGCATCCACGGGTCTTGGCCGTTCTCAGCCGTACGGTGGCAAAGGTCGATTCAATCGGGTTGGATGTCCGTATATGTTGCCAATGCGCAGCAGGGAAATC
>JAQUEZ010000396.1 GCA_028684915.1 Desulfobulbus sp. | reverse complement strand
CTCAGCAATTTTGAAGCAAAACAACTATGACCAGCCTGTTTCCTCCCTTGGTGAAGTGGAAACAGGCTGGTCAGTGCCCTGTCAGAGAAAATTTATTGCTTCACCCCATTCAAAGCGGGCGTGGCTGATACATTTTCAGCAGCGGCCTTAGCTAACTGCGAACGAATAGCAGCCTGAGCGGCTGCATCAAAGCCAAGTGCTTTAAGATAAATCAGGTGTGCTTGTTCTTTGTGAACCGTATTTTCAAGATCAAATCCATTTAAAACAGCCATTTTCTGATTGAGACGATACAGCTGGGCAGCCATATTAGCAATATCTACCCCGCCCAATGCAATTAATGTTGCAATGCCACCTATTCCACTCGTAGCACCACTCGACGCACAGTAACTTGCTGCTAATGTGGAATATTTTCCCATTAATTTTTCTATAAAAGCATAGTTGTGCGGTTGATCAGCTAGATCCTTTAGAGTGGAAACCGTTAATCCATACTCTCTGGCATCGTTGAATATATCCTCTGGATTGATATCTAAAATAATTTCCTTGATTTTTGAAAAGATTGTCAGTTCATCACTCATGTTTTATCCTTGTCTCAAGTTTCGTGGTTGCTCTAACTTGCCGTTATTAGGTTTCTGCTGTGTGCTAACCTCTTTCCTGTTTGCAGCATATCAACGGCAAAATCCATGACTGCATCAACAATGGCAAGCCAAGGTTACGGGGGTCAGATCTTGAATTTTGAATCGCGCTGGAGCGTGGTTGGGTGCGATGTAATCGACAGCTATGGGCGGTCAAACTGCTTCCAATGTATCTTCATCATGCTGGTTCGCGTTATTGCTCGCTAACTTATGATTGCCCTGAACTTGGCAAGCACATCGCTTAACACCTCATCAGTGGCTCTCTCGGCGAAGGACACCCCGCGTTCAACAAAATCAATGGTCTTTACCTGCTGACAGAGCACAACACCCGATACTTTCTGGCCCTGTAAAGGAACCTCGAAAGCATGGCCGCGAACCCGGCCGGTGATCGGGGCGACCAGAGCCAATAACATTTTTTTGTTAAAAGGCTCTGGAGACAGCACCAGGGCAGGACCTTTTCCTTTTTGTTCATGGCCTGCAGCCGGGTCAAAGTCCGTCCAAACAATATCGCCGCGTTTGGGGATATATTGTTTCATTACTCAAGTTCCTTGCCAACCGGTTCGGCGTTTAACCAAGCCCGATCTTCATCGTCCAAAGCCAAAGATTCGGACGGGCAGTCGTTCAACAACTCTTTCAAGGAATATTCTTTGACCTGAGCGATTGGGGTAATGATAATTTGACCGCCAACCGCTTCGATATTTACCTCTTGATCGACTTTTAACTTCCCGGTTTCAGCAATACTTTTAGGGATTCTCACTCCCAGGGAATTACCCAGGGCCAGCGCATCAAAATATCCTAACGATGGCTATTTAGAAGTAGATATTTGTTGGGTTGGCGAAAAAAATCAAATTAAATCGAATTATTATTCAATCTTGTCCGCATATCCTATATAAACCACCCTTCAAAAATTACTCAATTGGAGAAGGGGTATGAAAACACAGCAACCAGACATCGCCTCCCATTTCGAAAGCTTAAAAGATCCGAGAGTCGAAGGGAAAAACCAGCACCTGCTTATCGATATTATTATCATTGCCATTTGTGCGGTAGTCTCTGGTGCATCTGGTTGGGAGCAGATTGAAATTTTTGGAAAAGCCAAGCAGGAATGGCTCTCTACTTTTTTAGAGCTTCCCAACGGGATGCCTGGACACGATACCTTTCGACGAGTTATATCTCGTCTTAACTCTAAGATTTTTCAAGAATGTTTTTTGAGTTGGGTACACTCCTTAGTCAAGGTTGTCGATGGCGAGGTTATCCCGATCGACGGAAAAACCTTGAGGCGATCATACGACACTGGTTCCGGTAAAACAGCCATTCATATGGTGAGTGCATGGGCGGCGGAAAACCGACTTGTTTTAGGGCAAGTCAAGACCGAAGAAAAATCCAACGAAATCACAGCAATCCCGGAATTGTTAAAACTGCTGGAAATCAAAGGCTGTATTGTGACCATTGACGCCATGGGGTGTCAAAAAAAGATAGCCGCACAGATTATCCAGCAGGGTGGTGATTATGTGTTGGGATTAAAAGGTAACCAAGGCTCCTTACTCGAAGCCGTTGAAACAGTTTTCAGCCAGGCGGATGTAGCGACTTTCAACAGTGAAACATTCGATTTCTATCAAATGGAAAACAAGGGCCATGGTCGCCATGAAATCCGCTCCTATTACACAACCGATGCAGCCGAGCTTCCTATGCTCTCTCAATGGAAGGGGCTGCGGACAATAGGTGTGGTCGTTTCAGAACGGACAGAAAAAAACAAAAAAAGCACAGAGTGCCGCTACTATATTTCGAGTCAAGAAAACAAGGCAGAGCTCTTTGCCAAAGCGGTCCGATCTCATTGGGGCATAGAAAATTCACTCCATTATGTGCTTGATGTCACTTTTCGAGAAGATGAATGCCGAATCAGGAAAGGTGACGCCCCGGAAAACTTTGCAGTGTTGCGGCATATAGCCCGCAATCTTTTACAACGCGAGAAAACCAAAATGAGTATCAAGCAAAAACAATTCAGAGCAGCGTGCAACAACGCTTTCCTTGCCAACGTGCTGGCTGGCTAGGATTTTCGTGCGCTTGCCCTGGGGAATTACCCCATTTTTTCACTGTTAACTGCATATAACGGCTCCTTTGGAAGGATATACAATGTATAAACACATGTATGTTATTCTTTGAGGTGTGTCAACAATGTTTACACTTGCTTTCTGCCCTTCCCAAGCATCATGGGCACTTTTTGTTTTTCTTCCCTTGTCCCCCTGAAATCAATTATTCCATTTCCAAATCAAGCTCGTAGGTTGGGGTGAGGAACGAACCCCAACACCATCCTGATCTTTCGCCATAGCCCTTTGAATCGATTTCGCAGATATCCGCGTCCCAATCGCCTCCAATCAGCCTTCTGGGTCACATTTTACGTTGAAAAAATTGAAGCCGCTTTTAACCCGCGCGCGCCGGCATCGTATAACATCTTTCCGTTCCTATGACACAATGTTGGGGTTCGTTCCTTACCCCAACCTACGGGCTCTCGTTCAGCCAACCATGGACGATGGAGCGTTCCCAAACGTTCCACGCTGGAGCATGGGAACGATCAATACCGGGCAGGAACCCGATCAACCTACAAGTCTCACAGACTTTCCACCTAAATCTCTACTTCAGCCCCTTAGTTCCTTCCTTAAGTGTCTCAGTCAGGTCGGTGCCTTCGAGCTTGGCCCCGGTGAGATCGGCCTTGATCAGGTTGGCGCCTTTGAGCGTGGCGCCGCGCAGGTCGGCCCCGCGCAAATCGGCGCCGGGCAGGTTGGCGTAGGTCAGAACCGCATCACGCAGGTTGGCTTTTTGCAAGTCGGCCCGGCGGAGATTGGCCATGCTCAGGTTGGCGCCGTGCAGATCCGTCCCGGCCAGCTTGGCCTCGATCAACTCGGCCCGACCAAGATCCACCCCGGCCAGATTGCAGCCCGGACAGTCTTTGGCCATGAATTCGACTGTCGCGGCGTTGTCCTTGGCCGCGCCCTCGCCGCTTGGGCGTTCTTCGGTGAGCTGCGGTTTTTGCGGAGCCTCCCGGCTGCCTTCCTCTTTGAGGATCGAGCGGCGCTGGCTTTTCTTCTTCTGGTCGCTGTCGCTGTACAACCTTTTGCTGTCGCCTGCCGCCTGTTGCGCCGAATACTGGAGCACGCCGCTAGCGGCGGCCAGTCGCACCTTGCCCTTGTCGCCGCTTTGGTAGACCGTGAAGCAGCGCAGGTCGCCGTACCACCATTTCTCCATGCGGAAGCAGAGTTCGCCGCCCTCGCTGACGTCCCATCGGCCCTTGTCTTTATCGGTGGAAACGCCCTGGGCGAAGATTTTGCCTGAAGGATCGAAATAGAGTTGGGCGTCCTCGCTAAAGGCGTGCAGCGCCAGGGTGTTGCCCTTGACCAGCTCCAGCACCTCGCGCGCCGGCAGCTGGGTGGCCCCTTCTTTGACCAGCGAATTGACGGTGGTCGGGCCGCAGCCAGAGAGCGCAAAACAACAGAGCAGGGCAGGGAGGACGGAGTGTCGCATGGAGAACCTCTTCTTTTCTTTTGTGAGTGAAAATAACAGGTTGAATGGTCGATGGGGGCCATGTTGGCGGCCGCAGGCAGGCCGTATATTACACGGAAGACAGGTTTTTGCACTCTTGAATTTCAGGAACCGTTCTCATTGCAATGCGGCTGGTTGGCGATCTCGGATTGTTGTCGGGCATTGACCGAGCTTTGCCATGCGCCCCTGCAACCCAAGGACGAATCGTCGATTTTTTGGCGGCCGCTTGGAACGATGGGCAGCGCCGGCAGGGTGGAATTACAACACGGCCGGTCCGGGACGATTGCTGTGGTCGTCTTGATCCATCTGATCGTCGACCACGATGTGAAACCGTTCCTGGATCAAGGACAAAGGCGTCAGATCGGCCTTGCGATCCGAGGGGGTGAGGAAGGAGAGCAGTTTGGTGCGCAGCACGGTGGGGTTGAGTTCGCACTCAATGGCGATGATCCCCTCCATGATGATCTTCTGCAGCAGCAGTT
>JAQUEZ010000104.1 GCA_028684915.1 Desulfobulbus sp. | reverse complement strand
CTCCCCAAAATCAAGGTTAGAAACTGTGTTGAAATTTGGGAGGTCGAAAATTCGCTAAAAACCTTGCCAATGGCGTATTTATGCAAAATCCTATAGGACTTTTGTGTCGTTTGTTTAAGTGTACCCAATACTTACGAAATGGCGGCAAGCTCGAAGTGGCGCAACAGATGGCGAATCATGAATCGGCCCGAACCACCGGTCTTTATGACCGGCGCAACGATCAGATCTCACTCGATGAGGTCGAACGAATTTTGATTTGAAGATTATTGGTTTTTACCCGGCCTGCGGCTGTCAAAGGATTCGGGTGTTGATCAGCGTGGAATAATGACCCCGTTCAGGTAGAAAACAGCGTCGAAAATTGACCCCACTCTGTTACCCACTCCGTGGCATGAGCCCACGGAGGAACTGGAGGATGTTGACAGTGGAGACAATTGCGAAAATTCGGCGTTACCATTTTGTCGAAGGGAGAAGCATCAAAGAGATTAGCCGGTTGCTGCGTCTGTCGCGCAATACGGTTAGGAAGGTGATCCGCAGTGGTGCTACGGAGCACCGATATCAACGGGCGAGTCAGCCGATGCCTCGTCTTGGACCCTACCAAGAGCGCTTGGTGGCCCTGCTTGAGGAGGATTGGCAGGGGCCGAAGAAACGGCGGTTAACGAGCCAGCGTCTTTTGGAGTTACTCCGCAGCGAAGGCTACAGCGGCGGCTACGACAGCATCCAGCGCTTCGTGAAGAAATGGCGTGATGAGAAGGGCCGGGATGCCGGGGCAGGATTCATACCGTTGAGCTTTTCCCCTGGTGAGGCGTACCAGTTTGACTGGAGCCACGAGTGGGTGATGCTCGACGGGGTGGTGCAGGTGGCCAAGGTGGCGCATTTTCGGTTGTGCCACAGCCGGCAAAGCTTTGTGGTGGCCTATCCACGTGAGTCGCTGGAGATGGTGCTTGATGCCCATGACCGTGCTTTCGCCTTCTTTGGGGGCAGCTGTCAGCGGGGCATCTATGACAACATGACGACCGCGGTGGATAAGGTACTGCTGGGGAAAGAGCGGGTCTTTAACCGACGATTTGCGCAGATGTGCAGCCATTGCCTGGTGGAGCCGGTGGCCTGTACGCCGGGAGCGGGCTGGGAAAAGGGTCAGGTTGAGCGGCAGGTGCAAAGCATTCGGGACTGGCTGTTCATGCCCCGTCCGCGGTTCAAGGATTTTGCAGAGTTGAACCATTGGCTGGTGGACCGGTGCCGCGAGATCAGTCGAAATCGTCCCCATCCCGAGGAAAAAGATCGGCGGATTGCTGAGGTGTTCGCGCAAGAGCAAGCCAGTCTCTTGCCGATTGCTGCTCCCTTTGCGGGGTTCACCGAGCGGGAGTGCCGGGTCACACGAACCTCGCTGATCAGTTATGACCGCAACCAGTACAGCGTGGAGAGTGCCATGGCTGGGCAGACGGTGACGATCAGGGCCGGGGCGGATCGGATTGTGGTGATCAAAAACAGCAATGTGGTTGGCGAGCATATCCGCCAGTTTGGCCGCGACAAAACGATCTACGATCCCTGGCACTATGTGGGTCTTCTTGAGCGCAAGCCTGGCGGTTTGCGCAACGGAGCGCCGTTCAAGGACTGGGCCTTGCCTGCCGCTTTGTCCCAGGTGCAAAACCGACTGCTGGCTGCTCCCGGTGGTGACCGCGAGTTTGTCGCCATTCTCTGCGCCGCCCGCAGTCACGGGCTGGAGCTGGTTGAGGCGATGTGCGCCAAGGCCTTGCAGGAGAAGACGATCCGCGCCGAGGTGATCCTCAACTTGATCGCCAGGGAATTGGATCCACCGGCCGCAGAGCCTGTCCCGACACCCGAGAGCTTGACTCTCCAGCACGAACCCATGGCCGACTGTGGTCGCTACGATGCGCTGCGTGCGGAGGTAGAGCATGCAACGGCATGAGCTGATCGATCAACTGCGGCAACTCAAGCTCCATGGCATGGCCAGTGCTTTTGACGAGATAGTCATCCAGGGCGTCCGACGGCAGTTGACCGTCCAGGAGATCCTCGCCCAGCTGTGTCAGGCCGAGGTGACCGAGAGAAAGGCGCGCTCCATCCGCTATCAGATGGGCATTGCTCGTTTTCCGGTGGCCAAGGATCTGGACAGCTTCCGCTTTGCCGGCTCACCCGTCAACGAGATGTTGATCCGCGGCCTGTATGATGGCGATTTCCTCCGCCAAACCAGGAACCTCATCTTCATCGGCGGCACTGGCACCGGAAAAACACACCTGGCCATCGCTGGGGTTTGAAGTCCAGCGGTACGGAAACGTACGTTAGGGTTCTAACTGTCCATAATATTGAAAGTTTGTAGACATATAATTTGCCCTGAAATTCCTGGTCTATTAAATCGTTTTTCCTAGGATTAGGAGACGGACTGTCTCTTAATTGATTTAAGAGGCAGTTTTACTCAACATATATCTGCCTTAGCGTACACTTTGGGACCATTGGTCTTTAAACCCCGAAATGCGTGGTGAGCCTTTCATCACGAGTTGAATACATTCGCAGGTAGTCGTTAAACAGTTGCCGGATTATTTGATAGTCGCTTGGGTTCATTGACCGAATCTTGTTTTTTTCTAATGGTAATCAGGAGCATATGGTCAGGGCCGGTACAAAACGTATTCGGCGAAACACGATTAAAACAGACAAAGTATCCCGTTAGAATTTGAGGGGTTTGGCCCAGTTGGTTTCGTATACCTTGCCGCAGGTCATGTCCATGAATGCAAGGATATGATATACCTAGGCAAGAGCATCGCATTCATATCTCGGCTCAGGTTGCCACCAGTTGCTTTAGCAAGGTATTGATAAGGGCCATAGCTCGGATCTTCTTGGCATGTATGATCATTTGCGGGAAATCAGTGCTTATCCTCATAAGATTATAAACAATCTTTAATGGAGAGGTCTGCTGGATACTCGTCCCATAATTTCCGTTAGGTAAACCCCCGGCTTTGCCGGGGGACCCCAGAAGTTTGACGGTTCCAGGATTATTGAAAGTTGCCAGTTGCCTGAGCCATGGATGATACTTGGGACCTCGTAGTCAGTGAACAAGTGTTAATGAGAAGCGGCATGGGAGATGTTGGTAATGGACTGGATTCAAATGGAAAATTTTAAAAGTTGCCATGTCTCGTGTCGTCTTGCTGTACCAATCCCTACACGGAGGAATCTAACAGTAGTAAATTCGAATTCCCGACTGGGTACCACAGTGATAGCCGACAACTTGACCACCGAATGGTGGTAAGTAAATCTGTTGAACATGCCGCTTTGAGCGGCTCCAAATCTTTCAAGCCACCGGCTTTGCCGGTGGTCACTGACTACTTTCCTACTTTGTGGTTCTCCAAATAACGAAAAAGGTCGGAGCCTGCAGTAAGAACCAGGGTTGAGTTCTTGGTGATGATGTTCCGGTAGCTTTCAAGACTCTTCTGGAAAGCATAAAACTCTGGGTGGCCGGAGTAGGCCTCTGCATAAATGCGGATGGCCTCTGCATCTGCCTTGCCACGGATTTCTGTTGCCTCTCGCTGGGCCGCCGAAGTGATCTCCTGGAGCTCGCGTTCCACTCTGCCCAGAATTTCCGCTTTGCGGCCTTCACCGGTCGAACGTTTTTCCGCAGCGATCCTTTTCCGTTCGGAAATCATCCTGTCATAGACTTTCAGGCGGACCGTTTCGATGTAGTTGACCCGCTTGAACATAACGTCCATCAGCTCAATGCCGTATTGCGGTGTTATTTTCGAGGCATCATCCAGCACCATCTGGCTGATTTTATCCCTACCTACTTTAGGGGGCAGGACCATGTCCCTCGACTCGACCACCGCTGCCATAAAGTCTGATGACCAATCCGAGCTGCGGATGATTTCAATTAAATCGTTTTTATTGACTAGGTCACGTACCGTACCGTCGAGGATATCATCCAGCAAAGACATGGCCCGTTTTTCCGTACCAACGGCCTGAAGAAAACGCAAGGGATCGACAATGCGCCAACGGGCAGTGTTCTCCATGTAGATGAAGGTCTTGTCATTGGTGGGGATTTGGTTGGGATCGCCGTTCCAGGTGATTATTCTTTTGTCAAAATACTGCACTTGTTGGATAAACGGTGTTTTGAATTTTAGACCGGCCTCATTCAGCGATTTGCCGACCGGGGCTCCAAATTGGGTAATGACGGCCTGCTTACCCTCAGGGAGAATAAAGAAGCCATCCCAAATGGTGATAGCTATAGCGCCGACGATGAGTACGATGAGGGTATGAAGTATTTTTTGCATAGGGTGTCGTGTCGATTAAAAAGTCCTAAGGACAGTGAGTCCCGCAAGGGATGTGGGTGTAGTTACTTGATCTCAGTTGCTGGAGGTTTCTTGTCGATTTTCCTAGATAGATCAAGAAGAGGCAGGAAGTTTTGCTGGTTTTTATCCATAACGTAGACATGTTCGACATGAGGAAGGATCTCCTGCATTGCCTCAAGATACATCCGTTGTCGGGTGACCTCTTCAGCTCCCTGGTATTCTTTGATAATTGCCTTGAACCGATTGGTCTCACCTTTGGCCCGGTTGATCCTCTCCGCCGCATACCCTCGGGATTCTTCAATAATTTGTTTGGCGGTCCCCCCTGCCTTGGGGATGACCTTATTGTAGGTCTCCTCCGCTTCGTTGATCAGCCTCTTCATATCCTGGTCTGCCTCATTGACCTCGTTGAAGGCCGGTTTTACCTGTTCAGGAGGATTGATGTCCAGGAGTTGGAGGGTAACGAGGGTGATGCCGCATTGCAGCCGATCCATCTGGCTCTGCAGTTCTTTTTTGGCACTGGCGGCCAGCACCTCACGGTTGCTGAGCACATAATCAAAATCCATGTTGCCGACAATCCGCCGGGTGACGGTTTCTGAGCCATCACGGACCATCTGGGAAACATCGCGCACCTTGAAGAGGTAATTCACCGGATCGCTGATCTTATATTGGACAATCCAGGCGACTTCGATCACATCTTTGTTACCGGTGAGCATGAGTGCTTCCATGTCATACCCTTTGCGGTCGAAGGCGGTATTTACGTTTTGTGTGCGGGTACGAAATCCGAACTCCTCCTTGCGGACGCTTTCGACATCAACCTTGGCCAGCTCTTCCAGATAGGGAAATTTGAAATGGAGACCGGATTGTGCCGTACGGGTGTATTTTCCTAAGCGCAAGATGATGCCAACCTCACCCGGTTTGATAGTGTAGAAGCTAGAAAAGACGGTTTGTAGGGCGATAGCCATCGCCACGATCGCGGTTATTTTACTAACGCTTGCGAGAAGGGTCGGTGGCTTCTCGGTCGGGGGAGCATCCGGTCCATTTTGAATCGGTTTTTGTTTGTTTCCAGCAAAGGAGTCTCTAATTTTTTGGACAAGAACAGTTAGGAAATCTTCCGGTTCTGGGGTTTTCTTTTTCTGTCCCCAAGGGGGCTGTTCATTCATTGGCATAAATAATGGCTCCAGTTGCTGAACCTGACTTAAAAGGTTAATCGAGAAACTAATAAATTAACAAAAAAGCAACTATCATGCCAAAATGTTTCGTGACAGGGAACGCAGTGCCCTGGACAGTGACTTGAACGCGGATCGCGGCCGGGTCGATGTTTGAGCGGGATGATCTGCTGTGCGGAAGGAGCGAACGGCCTTACTCGTGAAGCTTTTAGGGGCGGTGCACCGAGGAATTATCGACCAGTGGTTCGGTTTTCCTCACCTGGCGAACCGCAATCTGCCGATTTGGAGGCAACCGGGAAGATCGGGTCGTCCGAGCATGGAGCCAACCCCTTGATGGTTGTCCTGGATTTGTTGAAAACAATTGATTGACGTACTTAATAATTTGCGCAGTGGAATGGCACGGTCGTTCAGTGGGTGCAAATCCCATCCGGCAACTTTCGCTCCAGCCGGTAGCAATCAGAGCAGCCGTGAGGGCCAACGAAACGGCTGAAGCCTTCGATGTAGAGGGTCATTAAGTGACTTGGCGAGCATGCAGGCCGTAACGTGCAGTGAACGTTGAGCATGTCTCGAAAAACGCAATGCGGTAGCCGACCCGCCATTAAGGGGACAAGACACGAAACGGAATTTTACGTACTCTAAGCGGCCAAATCCACTTCAACATCTTTGACACCAAGTGGCCGGAACTGATTTAGCCTGAATAATTGTTCTGCATCCAAGTGATAATCTCCCGTTAAATTGATATGTTCCCAACCAAGTGGCGAGAGATGAGCAAGGTCAGTGATAGCTGGGGATTCATCATGCAAACGTAAATGATCAACAACTCGGCCCAAATATACTGTGTTCCACAGGATGACCTGAATCCGTGACGCCCTCAGTCAGATCTCCCCTTCTATGTCTGTCGGGGGCGATTTTCAGCCTTGCGGGCTGATGCTGTTGGTTATAAGCCGAACGCTACGGCCATGTTAGCGCTTTGTTCATTGAAAAATTCGAAATTTGGCGAAGCGAATGCGCAGTTATCCTCTGTCGTGCCCATTGACTCATGTTTTTCCTTTAGCTGGCCGGCGCTAGCCGCGCGTACACCACGCTGAAAGCGTTGAAGGCCGGGCAATGCCGGCTGAAGCGCAGCTTTAATCGCCGACCGGTGGTGATCAGCCGAGCGGCCAGATACACCAACTCTTGGATCACTGTGCGCAAGCGTCTGCGTTTTGCCGAATGCCTCACCGATCCAAAAGAGGCGATCAGGCCCGTTTGTCCGATGAAGCGGAGGATGTTATAGGCAAAGGCACCCAAAGCCATCACCAATGCATTGGTGGCGAACTTGCCGCTTGGCAACCATTCAAGATCCAGATCGGTCTTGAACTCGCTATGGAACTGCTCCGAGGTCGCATGCTGCCGATAGAGTTCGATAGTATCTTCCGGTGCTAGCGCAAGATCGCTCCACCAGCCCTCAAGGGTGATCTCCGGAGCTATGAGAAACTGGCCGTTTTTGTCGATGATGGTCCGCTCGATCACCCGAACGATTCGCTTGAACATATAGTTTTTTTCTTCAATCGTCTGGCGCTCCTCGACGACAATGGTACACATTTGCTTCCCAGCTCTGGACACCGGCCCTTGGGCAAACACCTTGTCCCGCCAGGCAACGATGTCGCTTCTCCGGGGATTCCATTTGACGATGTAGTGCGTGTTCTCGGCGTCTTCCAAAGCGACCAAGGTCTCAATGGCATCACATTGCCCGCGTCGGCGCGAAGCAGCATGGGCTGCTTGATCAGTTCTTGTGCTTCTGCAATCGCCCGTTTGACAAAGCCAACAAACCCATTCTGGCTATGCTGGCTCCCCGGCCGGAGCTCCACCTCCAGGCACCAGCCCTCCATACCGAGATAGGCAGCAATGGGCGCATAGCCATCGTAATTTTTGTAGGTGCGACTAACGCCTTCCTCCTTGGTTTTGGAGTTATCCTGGGGGAAAACATCCACATCCAGAGGGACAAGACCGCTCTTGTAGCCGGTGATGGGTGCGTTCAGTCGTTTGATCATGGTTCGTGAACATCTATTGATAACCGGGACAAGGGTGGCCCCGGCTTCGTCCAATCGCTGACGCAACCGCTCGACCGACGGCATCCGGACGATACCCAGGGCACGCTTGAAATACTCGTCCTCCTGCATGGCGGTAATGGCTTGGTAATCGCTTTTGCCCAGACAGAGCAAACCAAGATAGCTGCGAAGGATATCGACCTCGGCAATATGCGCTCCCCTTGGCCACTCTGCCAACCTGACGGCCAAGGTCGCTGTACCGGTTGATGCAGGCCCCGGCCAGGGCCAGCCCGGAGTGGCTGGTGTAGAATTCGTCGCTGCTTTGTTCCAGGATCAATCGCTTCATGTTTTCACCTGTCGAGTGAATTTTCGGGACAGGTGGATATTGCAATATTTTTATAAAAATTTCAATGCATTAACTGGAGAATTTGAGCTTCTTTATTGATGTTTTTTCACTGATTCAGGAAGAAATGCTATGATGTGCATAGAAGTTAGAAGGCACCTTAGCTTCTATCCAGCGAAATATCGATAGGGTCCCAAGGGTAAGTATGGTTGCAATTACTGCTGGAAAATAAAACCCCACACCGATGAGAATACCTATCGCTGCCGTGATCCATATTGAAGCGGAAGTAGTTAATCCCCTAACACTGAGACCTTCTTTATAATTACGCCCGCACCAGGGAAACCTATACCTGTCATTATCCCTTGAGCCATTCGTGTCGGATCGGTACGGACAGTATCAATCGGCGTACCTGGCATCCATTTCCACTGATAATATGTCACCAACATCAAGAGACTTGATGCCAAGCATACTAATGTGTGTGTACGAAATCCGGCAGGAAGCCCATGAAAACTTCGCTCAAAGCCTACTATTATGCCCCCGACTACAAGAGCGCCGACAAGGCGGGTTGAAACATCAATATAGATTGGATCCATCAAAGTCCTCAACTAGATTAAAATAAGCTGTCATTCTATGATTTCGGTTCTTTCCTAAAAAAGTTGAAAGAGGAGGGAAAACCGATTTTTCCATCAAATGGTGCATCGGATTCCTGCTTTCTCTGCTATGGTTTTGTTACCGACAGAACCCATGAAGAAAGGAAAAACCCGATGCAGGTGAAGACTATCACGAAACTGCTTTGCTTGTCTAACTTTGAGGTCCTTGAAGTGGTTGAGCATCAAGATAACAACCTCCACAAAAAGTCGGGCGTCAACGGTGGTACTCACCAGAACGTTCGGGTTGATAGGTGATTTCTTCAATCTTTACTTTTAATACCCCGCCTCCTGGTTTCGGCCACTCAATTTCATCTCCTTGGGAAAGGCCAAGAAGGGCACTTCCCACAGGCGCAAGTATTGAAATGGTGCCATCGCTGACATCGACATCCTGGGGATAGACTAATCGTAAGCAGAACTCTTCCTTTGAAGGCGCAATTCTGAATCGAACGGTGGAATTCATCGTCACGACAGTTGGCGGGATATCCTTTGGCTCTCGAATTTCAGCACGATACAATTCATCTTCCAAGTCTTCACTACACGGGAACGCATTTGCAGGCAAGGATGCAAGGAGTGCTCCCAATCTTTCTGCGTCAAGCGATGAAATAATAATGTTTGGTCTCATTGCCCCTCCATTTATATTAACGTTTAATAAAAAAAATCTGCGATTGCATTCAATCATTCATCTCTACATCTAGCCCTGTTTGTGATCAATGTTTTGTTTTACACCTTGAGGTGAGTTTTCTGAAGCTACCTTGCCCTTAACGATGCACCGGCGCAAGCCGTTTTAATAAGTAAGGTGCAGATTGCAACAGACAGAACAACCTTCCCTCACCGACATGAGCACACCAGGAATGGGGAAAAAGTTCTCAGTGGTCGGGATTGCCCCGCTTCTATTTTCTTTGCCAGAGGATCACGGTATGCGGGAAAGTGCATGAATCCCACCTTGCACTTCGGTCAGGTTCGTTTGTTGAGACAGTTCCCGTCCTCTTCTCACTTCAATCACGTGTTTTTCCTCGCGATCGACATTATCTTTATTGTTCACAGAACCGTGCTCTCGGGTTGCTGTGTACTTCCAATGGTCAAACATGCCATGGTCTCCGACCCCCGAAAACATCCAGCACCTTGCCATTAACGGTACCGGCTGTGTTGACTTCCACAAGTTGAACAATTTCGTCCTTCCGACTAGGAAAATTACGGGGCTCAATCTCTTCAACCTTTCGGCTTATGGTCTGTCGGCTTAAAGCTCCAGGTTGCCATAAAGCCTCCAAGAACTCGCTACCCGGTGGTTGGCCAACCTTCCAGGGCAGGATTCACACCCGCTGAAACACACGACCTTGTCCGGCCGCACTCAAAATCTTTCCAGTGAACTATTTGTTGCGGCACGGTTTATGCTTTATTTTGAGAAGATAACGGTATGCAGGTCGCCCATGATAATGACGGCACGCTATTCACATTTGAGGCTCACTGCTGAATTTTTTTCTCACAGGAGGTGAAATTTGGAGAGGTTGAAAATAAAAAAATGGATACATCCGGTTGACAATTTCCCTCGTATTTCATGCCGGGCTTCTCTTATGGAAGCGGTAGCTGCACTGAAAAAAGCAGATGCACATTGTCAGGCAGGCCTATCTACGCAAAGAACTATCTTGGGGTATGACGCTGCGGGGTGCATTATCGGCAAACTCTCGCCGATCGATATTGTCGAGGCTCTTGCGTCCCATTGCAAGAGTTCAAAGGCGAATATGGGCGGATGGCCTGTTGATTTGTTAATGGCGCTCCTCGAGAAATTGGAAAAATATCTCTTCCCTGGACGCGATCACCTAGCGGAACATTGGCAGAAGGCCCATCGCATCAGTATGTTCACGCACATCAAGAGAGCCTCCCCCAGCAACATAATTGGAGCCAACGACACCATGGAGTTGGCATTTCGGCTATTTGCCACAGGCCGTCATGACTCGTTGTTCGTGGTTCAAAAAAATGAAATAAAAGGCTTGCTCCTGTTTGCGGATGTTTACGAAGAAATCAGCACCTTCTTGAAGTCCTGCCCCCTTGCGCAATTGGGTGATCACGATATGGGGACCACTGGAAACCGATGGTAACTTATCTAAAGCGGCCCAAGGGCTATCAGCGATGGCCCCGGCAACTAAAACCGTTTGATCGCACAGTTGCCGTCCTTTTCCGGAACAGATGACTCCATTTGTCGTCATTTGACACTATCGCAAGGGGGTGTAACTTTTGTTTAGCAAAACAATTTTCATCACAGCAAGGGATAAAAAACGAATCGAGCAATTATTGATTTTCTGCGACTTTTTTAAGGAGCAGGAAAGAAAGATAATCCGAAAACTGCATTACGATGTCAGCCAAGGCTACGAGGTAAGCGCCGAGAATATGCCTTCCAATGTGGTCACCACTCATTCGCAGGTCCTCCTCCAAGATCTTTCCGATGGTAAGGTGTTTGGCCTAATGTTGGTTTTTCCTGAAGATGCTGATTTACAGGGGCTCAAAGTGTCCATCCTGACGTCTATGGGAGCATCGCTTATCGGCCGGAAAACGGGGGAAACTATAGAGTACCCAACATCTTCAGGCATCCGCAGGTGTACGATCAAAGCGATTTCTCACTCGGAAAAGCCATGAGCAAAAAATCCGTAGAGTGCGGGTTTGAGAAGCATCAACCACTCACCGGCAGGCTGAGGGTTACAAGCGTTCCCCCCTGAGGCCTGTCCTTGACTGAAATTCTTCCTCCCAGTTTATAGACGAAGTTGCTGTACATGGACAGGTCTAACCCGACACCCATGATTGTCCCCCTGGTGACAGGAAAAGGTTGCCACAGTCTTTCTATTCTTTCGGAGGTTATCCCAGGACCACTGTCGGCAATCTGAACATGCACCTCTCCTGATTTGTTATAGGTAATAATGTCGATATGACCATCGACACCAACGGCATCCAGGGCTGTTTCGATCAGGTTGAGGAGCAATTGCTGAACCTGCGAACCATCGGTTCTTATGGTTGGTAGTCGTTCGTCAAATTGCAGATTAAGAACAATGTTCCTGTCCAGCGCCTCATTTTCATAAAAACAAAGGAATTCTCGGAGAATCATGTTGACCTGAATATTATATTCAGAACCGATTTTTCGAGAAAAACGAGTCAGTCTCTCAAGAATGGTCCTGATGCATCGCGCGTGGAGTCGGATTTTATCCAAGGCGTCCTGATTCTTTTTGAATCGATTGATATGTTGTATATTTTCCTGGTGAACGAGATCCTCTACCTTGTTCGTCTGTTTTTGTATCTGTTGCAGGGGGCCGTTGATGTCCTTGGCGATGCCAGCTGCGATTCGACCAATGTTAGCCATTTTTTCTACATGAACCAATTGACTATGCAATATTTTCAGTTGCTGGTCCCGTTTTTCAATCCATCTGGTGATGATCCGGCTCATGAAAATTGAGAAAAACATGAAACATGCCGATACGACAAGAAGGACACATATGACCAACGTCCGATACTTATAATATGCATCAAGAGAATCGCCAAAATGAGTTTTTAAAATAAGTATCCAGCTATTACCATCAAACCATTTACTGGTATAGAAGAAGTCCTTGTCACTGGAAACTGTCACTTTATGGTAGTATTTGAGCATGCTGTTCTCGATGGCATTGAGATTCCCGTCCTTCCGGAGACCCGGTGTCTGCAACGCACCGTTGACACTAAGGATATACGCTTCGTTGTTCGGGTTTATCCGGACATTCCGGAGCATGTCGCCAAAAACAAGAGAGTTGACGGTCGCCCGCAGCACACAAGTTTTGAGCGGGTCGGTCAAAGCGATGACAAAATACGAGTTCTCACGGTGATCTGCAAAGACATCGCTGACAGCCACACCGCGTGCCAACACCTGCTTGAACCATTCGGTATTTTTATAATTCCCTCCTGAGTCCTCTCCATGATTTGGTCCCGCGTGAGCCAATTGGTCGCCACCGGTATCTATTAATTCCAGGGCGACAATATCGCCATCCAGCCCGTTATCGTTGACCACTTCAAACAAGGCTGTGAGGTTTTTGCTATCCCGCAGGTGCTCAATGGGGTGGAGACGTATCAGGGCAGAGAGGAGAGCAACCTTACCCTGCAGATAGGTGGTAATATCCTCTGCACCATGCTCAACCAGCCGCTGAGCAGTTGTCTCCAACTCTTTGACCGAAATAGCCTTGACGTAGCCAATGGAACCACAAGCAAAGAGGGCGAGAGGGACAATGCAACCGATGAAGATTCCGGCCGCAAGAATTCTCCGCAGCCGGGCTGACTCAAATTTTTTCATTATATGCCACTTGTCGACAGACGGTGTACTGGAGGCATCTGGGGTATTTTTTCGCCTCAGCGATGAACTCTTAAAAATTCCCGTCTGCCAATGATGAATAATCAGATCTGTAATTGCCGGACATCTTCTGATTTTAACCGAGATCTATTGATAGAAATGAAATTGACAAAAACGATCAGCGGAAAATTTCCAATGGTCATATGCGGCGATTAAGTTGTTCCTCATTATACTGTTCAGCGTTTCTGCAATGCAGAGTTCCTCTAATTTATTCAACACTGGTCTTCTTGCAGAAAAATAAAAGGAACTCCGATAACCTGACCTTTGGTGAGATTCAGCCTTTCGTTACCAATGAGGCTGGTTGCCAACCTGGAGACCGGTGACATCTTCGGATGTGATCACGGCAATGAAGGCGTCTGGATCCTTTTTAAGGGCGATTTTCTTGAGCGAGGAGATATCCCTGCGGCGAACGACCGAGAAAAGGATCGTTTTCTCGGAGCCCTGATATCCTCCTCGGCCATGCAGTTTGGTGACCCCAAGCTGGTACTTCGCGGTTAGGGTTTCAGCTATATCTCGCGATTTTTCCGAAATGATAAGAGCTGCCTCCCGCCTGTTCAGTCCGTGGAAGACACTGTTTGTCGCCAGCATGGAGACCACGGCATATATTATTGAATAAAGAATCTTTTCCACGGGAAACAGTAGCGCCGAAACAGACATAATCAGGATATTGAACAGCACTTTTCCCGTACCGATCGGTAAGGAGAATGCTTTATAGAATACGACGCTGATGATGTCTGTGCCCCCGGTCGATCCATAGGACCGCAAAACAACGGCTATACCAAGACCGGAGATGCTGCCGGCGACGACCGCGGCAAGCATCGGGTCGGCCAGGTCAAGTCGATAGGAAACGAGAGACAACATCAGAGAGTAAATGAGCATCCCCCAGATGGAGTACAGCATGAATCGCATGCTGACAAATAGCCATCCTATTAAGAATATGGGAATATTAACTACCGCATAAAAGACTGCCACCGAGATGATGGGATGCATATAATGCAGCACCAGTGCTGCCCCGGTCAGTCCGCCCGCGAGAAAACCCTGCGGAATCAAAATGGCCTTGACTGCAAAGGCACAGATGCTGCTGCCCAATGCCAGCAGCATGGTATGATAAAACCAATCAATCAGTTTGTCCTTCATCTCTCTCAACTCCAAAAAAATGCGCCAGGGTGCCCAAAGCTGCATTAGAAATTACTTCCCTATTATTATTTCCTGGTGCGGCTAGCCCTTCGTTTAGCTGCTGTGGACTGATAGTTTAAGGTTGCTCGAAGCGGTCATGGGAGAGTAAGAGCCGACAAGGTAGGGAACGTTCGATTGGCCGCTCCCCCCTATCGATGCAGACGAGGTCATCTTCAATCTGTTGGCACGAGCAACTTCCTCGTCATGGCCGGCGGTACAGCCAAGCTGGGCATGGCTCTCTCCGGCAACGATGATGGTTTTTAGAAGACCCCCATTCCTCGTTCGCGTTGCGATAAAACCATTTCCCAGTTTCTGAAATTCCGATAGACGTCTTTTTTGACAGGGTAGTCCCAGGAACCGCAATTGTGCACAATCCGGCCGCCAAAGCCGGTTTTGAACCGGTACATTCCATAAAAGGAATGGCCGGAGTCATCGCTGGGCGAGATCGCGCCCATATCGTAACTGCTGCATTGCCGGGCTCGGGCATACTGGATTGCTTTCCAATGCAGTGTGTACGGGGCCATGAACTCCCGTTTGTAGTTCGACGAAGCGCCGTGAAGAAAAAGAGCTCTTTTCTCCGACAAGGCAATGATTGCCCCGGCAAGGACATCCTGCTTGTGGGTTGCCAGCAGCAGGAGGATTTCTGGCGCGGAGCGCTGCTTCTCTTTTGCCGAAAAAAGAGTAGAAAAGTAGTGGTATTCGCTTGCGTGAAAACCATTGCGCTGTGCCGTTTGGCAATACAGCTGGTAAAAGGTAGGCAGTTTGTCAACTGGGGCAATATGCACGCGCACCCCCTTCCGTTCAGCCAGCCTGACATTGTAACGTGTTTTCGGTTTCATAAGGGACAGCAAAGATTCTTCGTCAACATCCAGGTCGATGACACAGGTACTGGAGACAGTCACATCGACCGGTGCTTTTTTGAGATTCCAGTACTTTGTGCCGAAATTCATCCGCATCTCCCGGATCCTGGATTCAGGAAAATCACACCAGTTTTGCTGCTGCATTTCTATGGCGTAAGGTGATTCCCACGGGAGATCATAGCGGATGAAAGTTATATCCGCGTCCACATGTTCTATCACCGATTCGGACATCGCCTCTAGGTAAGCACCGTATTCTTCCTTGTCTGGAACAAACTCCGGTCCTTGGGGTACATAGGCGGCCACTGAATTGGGGCCAAAAGGTTTGACTATCACCAGCATATCTTTGTCGGGGCGGGGAAAATCAATTTCGAAGGCATAGGTTTTCCATCCCAGTCGAGCCTTCACCTCGCTCCAATACCTGCTTTGGAATAGAATATCCGTCGGATAAAGTTCTCGTGGCTGCTTCGGTTCAAGCGTCAGATACACAGCATGTTCTCCTTGAGGTGTTCCCTGCGATGATTCGGCAGGTCGTCAGCGCGCTGACGGGACAAAAAAACTGCCGCCCCACATTGGAGCGGTAATAATTCGTTACAGAAAGTAGAGGGACGACCGATTGTTCATCGTAAAAAAAGGAGCGACTAATTGTCTTTTCCCTAGTTGAATTGTGGGGGAGCTTCAACGAGGGAATAAACAAAGAGTCGCTCATCCTGCCCAGTCTTTGCCGGCGATCCAGTAAGCGCCAAATACAGTAGGAATAGTCAGGAGCTATCAGTAAAACCAGCGGAGCTAGAAATCATGGCCGTTCAATGCAACTTTTTGTCGGGGTGTTCCTTTAGCGTTACTTGCGAAGCATTGCCCAGCATTTTGGTTTTCTCGTAACAGGAACTTGCATTCTCCCCTCTTGTGTGGATTAAACATTGCACGTAATTCTTTGTAGCCTCTTTCTCGGGACTTTGAGTGGTCCACGTTAATGAGGTTTCCAAAGGAGATTACATCATGAAGTCTCGCAGTAGCATTCTTACAATTACCGATGCGTACAGAGTGAAGAGCAACTATCGTGCCTATATAATCCTTAACATGGGACGGCCACCCGGCCGGCGACCTGAGTAGACTTTGAGGTAGGCAATACACCGCACAGAGGGGCACGCGACCTTGCTTCCTGAAGGTTATTGGATGTTGTGGGCCGGGGAATTTGTGGCCAGTGGTCCGTTTTGCCCCACCTGTCAGTTTTTGAAAGCGGTCAAAAGCGGCGGATTATCTCGCCATGGGTCCAAACCTCATCGTAGTTGTTGCAGGGGTTTGTCGGAAAACGTGAAGGGAGACCAAAAAAGGAAACGAAAAATGCAAGAGAAAGCACTGTTGGATGAGCGGGCGAAGTTGATCGAGCGTAACAAGGAGCTCTCCTGTCTGTATGAAATAGCCAAGATCGTCGCTCATACGGAAACGACGGTTGAGGAGGTTCTGCAGGCGATTGTGGATGTGGTGCCCTCGGCGTTTCAGTTTCCCGATCAAGTTTGCGCACGAATCGTCGTGGATGACAAGGTGTTCATGACCGAAGGATTTTCGAAATACGGCCAGATGATCCGCGACACCCTGCAGATGGATCCTCCCTCCCATGGCGCCATCGAAGTTTTTTATCATAGGCGGGACGAGGCTGAACAGGAATTAGAAGACGGATTTTTCCCTGAGGAGCGCAAGCTTCTGCAGGCCATAGCCCATCAGGTTTCCCAGATGATTAATATTAAGTTGGCTAATGAGAAACGGGCCCAACTGGAAAACCAGTTGCGGCATTCCGATCGCCTCGCAAAAGTGGGGCAGTTGACGGCAGGGGTGGCCCATGAGCTCAACGAACCGTTGGTCAGCATTTTGGGTTTCGCACAGTTGGCGACGAAAAAAATCGACGCGCCGGTCCAGGCGGCTCGCTATCTCGACAAGATTATTCAATCCACGCTACACGCACGGGAAGTCATCAAAAAAATGATGTTGTTCAGTAGCCCCATGCCGTATCACAAGAGCAAAACAGATCTAAACCACGTGCTTACCGAGGGTATGGCCTTCATCGAACCCCGTTTCTCGAAGGTCGCCATTCGGTTCAATTCGGTCTTGGATCCGGAATTACCAATGATCCTTGCGGATGCCTCGCAGATCACCCAGGTGCTGATCAACCTGGTAATCAATGCCATCCACGCCATGGACAGTAAGGGAACGCTAACCTTGCGCACAGCCGGCGCCGGCATGACGGTGCAAATGATCGTGCAAGACACCGGCACCGGTATGGACCAGCAGACTATGGAACAAATCTTCTTGCCCTTTTTCACCACGAAGGACTTGGACCATGGAACAGGTCTAGGATTGTCGGTGGTTCACGGGATTGTCTCGGCTCATGACGGCACGATCAACGTGGAGAGCAGGGTCGGGCAGGGAACGACCTTCACTATAACTTTTCCTGCATATGCTGGAAAAGACAGGTAACCCGTCATTTTCGATGTGATCTAGCGAATCGGTTATCGACAATCGTCTGCCGCACATGACAGAAGTCACCCGGAGGGGCTGTATAATGGATAAGAAAAAACAAACGCAGGCAGGACTGTTCAGGATTCTAGTCGTCGACGACGCCGCCGATGCTCGCGAGGTGATCCAGACCCATCTCGAGGATGATGGTTATGTGGTGCGGGCCTGCGCGAGCGTGGAAGAAGCGTTACAGGCCGTGGAGTCGTCCGTTTTCGACGTGATCATCACCGACCTGCGCATGCCCAAAGCCAGCGGTCTGGAACTGATCCAGCATGTTCGCAACAATCTGGAGGATATCGAGATCATGATGATCACCGGCTATCCTTCCATCGAAGGGGCCGTCGAAGCCATCAAGACCGGTGCCGAACACTATCTGCCCAAGCCCTTTACGGAACGGGAACTGTTGGAGGCTGTACAGGCGATCGTTGAAAAACTGGTTCGCAAACGACTAACGCATGGCCAGGCGACCTCCGGCCAGACGTATGGCATCGTCGGCGCATCGGGCGCCATGCAGCAAGTGTTCAAGCTGATCGAGAAAGCTGGCGACAACACGGCTACCGTACACATTTTTGGGGAGAGCGGTACCGGAAAAGAGCTCGTGGCCCGCGCCATCCATTACGCCGGAAAACGTCGATCAGCGCCCTTTGTCTCGGTCAATTGTACGGCAATACCCGAAAACCTGATCGAAAGTGAACTCTTTGGCCATGTGAAAGGGGCCTTCACCGGAGCGGGGACTGCCCGCAGCGGATTTTTCGAAATAGCTGATGGGGGCACTCTCTTCCTGGATGAGATCGGCGACGCCAGTCTGGCCATGCAAGGGAAGCTATTGCGGGCCATTCAGGAGAAGACCATTTACAAAGTAGGGTCCAGCAGGGCAGTGCATATCAATACCCGTTTGATATTCGCAACCAACAAAAATCTGAGGCAACTGATCGAAAAGGGGCTGTTCAGAGAAGACCTGTATTATCGTATCAACGTGATCGACATCCCCTTGCCGCCACTGAGGGAACGGGGGGATGATCTCCTTTTGTTAACTAACCATTTCCGGGCGAAATTCACCAAGGACCTAGGGCGTCAGGTACCTTCTTTCAGTGATGAGGCATTACGACAATTGATGGCCTACCACTGGCCGGGAAATGTACGGGAACTTGAAAACCTAGTGCAGAAACTGGTGCTCATGTGCGAAGAGGAAAAAATCGACCTGATGCATCTGCCGTCGACCTTGAAGCCCTCGGTCTGCATGGCGAGGCGATTAGATCGCAGCCTGGCCGAATGTGAGGTAGAATATGTTCGTGAGGTCCTAGCCAGTGTGGACGGCAACAAAACCAAGGCGGCCGCTATCCTCAAAATTGACCGCAAAACATTGCGAGAGAAAATAAGCAATCGACCATAAAAGGTGATCGCGGAATTCGGGTAGAGTCGAGATGTGGCGCGGTGGCTTTGGGCTCCGTTTCCACATCCCGCTCATCGAACCGGACATGCGCATTTAACGCATCCGGCTCTCGGACAGAACTTCATGCCTTCGCCCACGGAAGGTTTTGCGGTATCTTCGGCAGTTGTATGAGTCCCAATTTGTTGTAAAAGAACTCGTCGGGGTAGCGTGTTATCCCCTTGCCGCTTTTCTTGTGTTTCTTGCAAAACCACCGGCGCAGCCGGGTTGTGGTGTACCTGTCTATAAACCGGTAGGACTTGGTTACCGAGCCAAGTTGAAAGTAATTGGCCCATCCCCTCAGCTTTCGGTTCAACTGGTCTACCATTTCTTCGGCATCCATCCATTCCATGTTTCGGCCTGTTTGAATATGGATAGCTTCGGCCATTCGTTTGATGCTCTTCTTGGACGGACGGTTTCCTATATAGGGTTTCCTCGTCTTTACCGAGTACAAACGACTGAATGTATATCCGAGGAAGTCAAATTTCCCCTCGGGCATACGACAGAGCCGGGTTTTCTCCTCATTGACCGTTAATTTTAGCTTCAACATGATGTCCCGCATCGTCGCAAGCGCCCGAGGGGCGTTGTTTCTGCAGCAGATCACCAGGTCGTCAGCATAGTTGACGATCTTTGCTCCGAAACGCGCTTCAAACCCAAACTTCTTCCAGCCCAGAATAAACCGCCTCATGTACAGGTTCGGCAGCAGAGGGGATATGGGCGAACCTTGAGGAATGCCTTTTCCGGTGTCCCGGTTCGTTGTCGTGCGGGTCTTCCTGCCGTCTTCGCCCTTCTCTTCCACCGGCGCTTCCAGCCACATCTTGATGAGA
>JAQUEZ010000011.1 GCA_028684915.1 Desulfobulbus sp. | reverse complement strand
CCGCCATATCTTTGCGCACCTGCCCAACGCCCAATCCGTGGAAGACTACGAGGCGCTTCTGCCATGGAATATCAACAAATTACAGATGCTGCAAATGGGTATGGAGGTGCTTGATTAGACGCTTACAAATCTTGTCTTCTCGTATATTTTTATCTGCTTGTGTTTTGAGAGAAAATGTCTGTCCATTAATAGTAATATCGTGACCGCGATTTCCCTTTGTGGCCAAAAATGCTGATTGACCACCCATTTTGAGACATTGTTCCAGAACGTATTCAAATTTATCTTTAGAAAATGGCTCAACAGAAAAACTATGATGGACACGTAATGCGTCACCGAAGTTCAGAAGTATCACGTTATCGATAATATCTGACGTTATTATTTCAAAATTGTATTGGCCGTTAAATATGTGCAAGACACGGTTGATCCAATACAACTGTCCGCATGTAAGCCCTTGTATTTCTGTGATTATCTCTTCAGCCAGCTTGTTTTTACCGGTGGTCATTGTCATTGTGATGGAGGTGTGAGACTGCTTGATATTAATTAAAGACATAACCTGCGCAAAAGAGCAGAAATTCTTTAATTAATCAATAGCATTTTCATGCTAGTTATTTTCCCCACCACTTATAGAAATAGTATCTTTAAAGCAATTTTATAAATTCACATCGTTTCATCGAAAGATGCCGTGGGTGCCTTGAATCTTGCTCCAGCTCAGTACCGCTGTTAGCGCGGACATCTGTATCAATCCCATTTTTACGGATGAGATCAAAAAACAAAATTTACTTAGGGGATAACCTCAGCACCGTTCCCATCGAGTGCTGTTGCCTGAGAGATGCCTGATCAGTAAATCGTAAGATTGCTGGTGAGAGTGGCTGAGATCGAGCGTTGGAACCGTTTCCTG
This sequence comes from Desulfobulbus sp., assembly GCA_028684915.1. Next base: position 66,868 of record JAQUEZ010000011.1, on the reverse strand, counting down.
GAATAAGGATTAGTCAGAGAGAAATGCATACTGGCAGATGTAGTACGGCCTACCGTATGCTATGTGTAGACACCTACACATTTTCACATGATATTATGGGTATAATCATTTGTAGGTGTGCATTTTTCGTTAAAGAATGGTGACATACGCTAAATAGCTGGAGTAAAAGACCGAGGGAAGGCTCATAAAGATCCCCATTGAGGGTAAATGCCATGGGGAGCATAATGTCTTTAGATGGAGTTGGCTGCGTCCTGTAAGAGGACACTGACAGGTTTAAAATGATGGTTCCAATGCTTGGTCTCAGATGTGATCATTCTGAGCTTAAAATCCACCATGAACCTGCAGCACAGCCGGATGCGAGAAAATCGCTTGTCCGGAAGTAACCAGAGGCTTGTATCGGTGACGTTTACATTCTATCTGGAGGTGGTTGATGAAGTGAAGTGCAAGATGAATTTAAGACCGAATTTCCCTGCGAGACATACAAAGGTCTAGCCGAATCGATTTGACGCGATTATAGCGCAAAATAACACGCCTCCTGAGCTTGATTCCAGATGAGTGGGATCATGCCAAGGAGGCGTTGGTTTTCCAGGTTGAAGACTGTAGAACAGATCGATTTTTATTTTTAAAATTCAGTGGCAGTCAAACCGCTTTGACATACTCGTCGATCAACCTTGTAACCACTTTGGAAGTACTCTCACCATCCAGAGCTGCCTTAGATTTCAGCTTTCGGTGAACCTCCTCCGGCAGCTTTATGTTGATACTTTTCAGCTTAACTTGAGTGTCGGGGGTTTCAGGTGTCCCCTTTTTCTCCTCTTTGGTGACTTCTGCCGCTTTGTCTGTTACCTTGTCAGCTACGGCTGTCTTGTTTTCTGCGACCATGATTCAACCTCTTTTTCACGTTAAATTAGAAGATGTAATTTATTGAGGTTATAATCATTCAGAACAAAGTATCTGGCCACAGAAAAAGAGAATCAGAGATTAGCAATACTAATTAGAACAAAAACCACATAATTAGATAGTTGATATTGATTTCATCACAAATAAGAGACATAAGATGATGTTTGAATAAGCAGATAACAGTAAATTAATGTGAAAAGAATGTTAGAATAACTGTGACATGATTAACAATTATTTTGAACATTAATAATATACTCTTCCCAATTAGTTAACAGCGACTCAGCAAGATCATTATTAATATTTTTTAAGTATGTATTTAGAAAAGCGTTAATAGTACTTTTAATATTATCGACATTAATATTTTTAAAAAATCTGAAATTTTTGTTAAAATCATTCTTGCTAATCTGGTAGTAATCGTAAATATGATCTGACTTTGATTCGCATAAATTTTCAAAAAATTGATTTTCGACATAATTTATATAATGAAGAAAATAAATTATGAAAAATGATTTCTCTTTTAAATATTCCCAAATGTCACTGCAATCGACAGGGTTTAATGGGCGCAGTGTATCTTTAGCAAATCTTTCTTCAATCGGTGTATCATCAATAATATTTTCGTAATATACTGATTGTTCAATTATGAATTTGATAATATCAAATTTAGGAGTAATCGTTACTGGAAAATTAGTTGATATTTTATTCATATCATTGTATTCAGCTTCAGTTAAATCACAGCTAATAACATTAGAAAAAATAAGTTCTCTAATTTCAAATATAATATCAAAAAACCATTTCTTGCAAAAATTAGCATTTAATGATCTAATTAAAGTTTCAACCCCCAATGTCCCACCATTTAATTCTAAAATTTTTAATGCATGATATTTAAGTAATAATTTATTAGCTTGGTCAATAGATGAAATATGCTCATCTTTATGTTTTCTACCATCTTGGTCAATATAGTAACTTGCCTCTTCGGTACGATTTGAGAATTCATTAAAATTAAATATATTGGGAATAACAGGAACCACTCCTTGGAAAATTGGTTGTCCGTTTTCCCCATAAGAAATTCTATTTGAGAATGGGACAACCTTTGAAGTTCCTGTGATAAATAATTTGAGAATTCTCCATTCTTGCCCCATAAATGCATGTAAAAGTTCTTTATTTTCAGGGTTTGATTGGATTAATTCTGAGATATTATATTTCCCACTTAATGTTCTATATATCAAATAAACAAGGTCTCTCAAATATTTGAATAATAATCTATAATTATGAACAAATATATTTTCAAATGTCTTTGACACCTCTTTCCAGTCAGAGTCTAATGCTTTTTGAGGCCCACACTTATTGTAACTCATATACATAAGATTAATTAAATTCCGCTTAATATTTATAACATCGATATCTGGAAATTTTTCATCAAGCATTTCAAACCTTTTTTCGATTATTTCCTTAAAAATACCATTTTTTATAGATAGGCAAAGAAAGTTTGGCCCCTTTTGACTGTATTCTTGAATTGAACCTTGATTATTATGTCTAAAAAATGTTCTTATTGAATAATCTCTTAACGTTACTATAAATACAGATTTGCAAAATCTATTGTCTTCTATCGAAGATAATTGCTTGATTTCCATACACCACGATTTAAATTGATCAAAATGCATTTTGTCAAAAGTTACACGATCAAAACCATCAAATATTATTATGCTCCCCCAATTCTTTACTACTTGAACATAAGACATTAGAATTTCAGTCATCTTACTTAAATCTTCAAGTGACACTATAATATTTCCGTTTGAACTTCGTTTTTCTGAAAGCTGCAAAGAATATTCTACAGAATGAAATGTTTTTGTATGTAAATCATATAGCAAATCGATAAAATAGTTTACCATTAAATCATAATCATCTTGCGTTTTTGTAGGAAAACAATCAGATCTATATTTTTTAATTCTTGATCTAATTTCATCGCATACAACAAAATGATTTTTAAAATCATCAAATTTTTCAGATCGGAAATAATATTTGCAAAAAATTCTCAGCCACTTCGAAAGCATTCTTGTTCTTAAGCTTTGTCCATCTTGAATTATTTCATTTAGGTTTATTCTTACATAAATAATGCGTTCTTCATCTAATTGCTCACCATAAACACTAAAACAATAATTTATTAAAGCAGTTTTCCCTGTTCCAGGCCTGCCTACAATTGCATATTTACAATATTTTAAATCATCTCCTTTTTGGTGATGAATTAATTTTCTAGCTTCCTCGATAAGAAGTTGTACAAAATCATGGATAATTTGTTTTGATGAATTAATTTGAAATAATTGTTCTGTGACTAAATCCCGTGTTGTAAGAGTTCCATAATCTTCAGCATTTTCTTCTGATGTATAGTAATATTTTTCAAATAACGATTTATGTTTAGGGTTCATGGTAAAACTTGAAAATGAATGCACTAACTTTCTTATATTTGGGTCGTCTATGTTGTATTCAATTGGGATATTATTTTTTCTAAGCCTTAATGGAAATCCTTGACAATAATTCCTTGTATTTTTTAATCGAATATACCTGCCTTCGTAAAAATAACGCCGCGATTCAATATTGTTAATTTTTTTTATAGATAAATCTTCAAGTCCAATTATTACTTTATCTATACGCTTTGAATACATATTTAGCACTCCATTATAAATTATTAATATAATTGATAGTTTTGAGTAGATTATTTATTATAACGAATAATGAAAGAATGGCTCCAAATGTATATGATATTAATGAAATTAATATCATTGGTCTATTTTTTACAGCAACTGGGAAATAATGAATAGGTTCTCTGTATAATTGATCCACCCATACATCATGACTGAATTCTTTAATTCTTGATGGGCAAAATAAATTATATATAGTTGACCCAATTGCTAATAATATAGATGAAATTAAAATTAATTCAGGAAAATCTGGATAAGATATAAGAGTAATCTTATGTATTATATACTGATCTGCAAATATTTGAGCTTTTGATATTTTAAATATGTAATTTGACTTTATAAAATTATTAATTATCTGGATGTGATTGTTTAGATATTTAATTATGCCAAACAAAATTGGAATTAAAACAATTGCGAGATAAGACGCACCGAATAAAGGTAATTTTCCGAATATTCTAACTATTTCCCAGTTGAATATATTGTCTATAACATTGTATTTATTGACTTCATATTTTTCAGGAGATGATTTCACTATCGTCTTCTCTAAATTTGATGTTGAGCTTAAATTTTTACAGCCATCAAATTCTGTTTTACCAATTACAGTTTCGTGAAAATTACATCCTTTTAAATCACATTTATTTAATTTTGTGTTTTCAAGGATACAATTGCACAAATTATTATTTGTAAATAATGCATTGCTAAAATCCTGATTCGACAAATCAGCCTTAATAAAAGTTGATTTTTTAATTGACAAACTTGATGCGTTGATACTGTTTTCAAATTTTGTTTTGTTGAAATTGCACTTTGTAAATTTGCTATTATCAAAATTGCAATTAATAAATGTACTGTTGCTTAGATCGCAATTTTCAAAAGAGCTACCGCTAAAATTCGTGTCTAAAAATAATAGTCCTTTTAAATTAATTTTTTTATGTTGCTGTTGAACAACAGATAATCTGTTATTCTCACTTCGGTTGTACCAGGAAATCAATGCATCATTCCCATCTGCAGCAATCTTTTTTAAGTCGGCTGATTCTAAATGTGCTTCCATTGTTTTTTGAATAGTTCAGGGTGTGATTTAAATTTTAGATAAATATTTTTTATCACAATCTCAAATAATTGCTTATCAATCCAATATTGAAACTATGTGCGGAAAATAGTTATCGCTCCATAGCCCTATGGTTTTCTACTAATCAACCTTTTAACGCTACAAAATAGTTCTCTTTTAATGATTGGCTTAATGACTCGATAGAGATAGAATCGAACGTTTTTTGATCTACTGATTCCTCAAGAAAATCCGTGACCAATTCCTTGATATGGTTGACAAACAAGTACCACAGCAGCTTTTTTTGTCAATCAGCTTATTCGGGGAAGAATATGGAGAATCAGGTTGTCGGATATGCTCGAGTGAGCACCATTAAGCAGGATTTAAAAAACCAGCGTTATGAAATTCTGAATTATGGCAGCAAAAATGATTTACAAATCACATCTTGGGTAGAGGCAAAAGTATCTTCCAGAAAAACAACCAAAGAGAGACTAATTGATACTTTGCTTGCGAATCTCAAAGATGGCGACACACTGATTGTAGCTGAATTATCTCGTCTTGGTCGAAGCGTTGGACAGATCGCTATCATTGCCAACACTCTCATTGAATCGGGGGTGAAGCTAATTTGTATCAAGGAAGGAATGAAGCTAGATGGCAGCCCTGATATCCAGACAAAAGTCATGCTTACCATGTTCAGTCTATTTGCGGAGATCGAACGTGATCTAATTTCTGAGAGAACCAAGTCTGGTCTTGCAAAAGCACGCGCAGAAGGACGATTACTGGGACGCCCAAAAGGGCTTGGTAAATCGACTCTCGATGGGAAGGAAGAAGAGATTAAAGAGTTGCTACGGAAAGGGGTAAGTAAAGCAAGTATAGCGAAGATTTACGAAGTTTCTTGGCCCTGTGTGTCTCATTTTGTGAAGTCGAGAAGGCTGTAACACATCAACTTAAGACCCTACCATATTTGGCTTATGGGTTCGTTCCTCGGCGGTATGTTTTCATAATTTTCAGGACAACTTTGACTGTTCTAGCATATCCCATCAGTTTCAGCCGTTAACAATAAAGAATCCTTCAGGCTACCACGAACCTAAAGGATTCCAAAATCATTTCCAATATGTCACATCAATGAAACCAACTTGATACCTTCCATCCAGAAAGAAATCCAGTTATGAAATGAGGGTTTATAATCCAATTGATCAGCCCAACTACCAAACCGGTTAAAGCAGCATATAAAGCTAATTTTATTTTTGGCATAATGGGATTGTCCAATATCAACACCAATTCAGTTGCTCAACCAAATCTGTCGTTTCGGTTGTTTTGATGTAATATTCTAGATTTACAAGACTTTTGTGTCTGCTGTAGGTCTTCGTTTCTGCAATATTATAGCCTGTCATTTCGTAAATTTTCGTTACAAATGACTTTCTAAACGAATGTGTATTGATTTTTCCTTCCAAGCCAAGAGTCTTAACAGTTTTTTTTACCAGACTTGATGCTAATTGCCTCGTGATGTGCTGATTCTTACCCTTCTGTGAGATAAATAACGGCGATTTGCTCGTTATCTTCAGCCCTTTCTCTGTGTACCACTCTTTCAACTCCTCGATTGCTTGTTTGTAAGCATAAGGTATCGGGAATGATATGTTTTCTGACCCTTTCTGTGACACAAGGTAGAGATTGCTCCCCGCCACATCACCAAAGGTCAAAGACAATGCTTCGGAAATTCTTGTTCCAAAAGTTAAACAAGTCAAGAACAGAACTCTGTCTCTCACCTGCAATTCATTCAGAACCATTCTCACTTCCTCATCTGTCATAACTCGACATCCTTTCATAATCTCCTCTCCCATAGATTCATGATAAATGTGACCATTCAATAATTGGGAACATTATTGCCTTAATAGCTAATATCTATAGGAAATTTTAATTATGAAATAGGGGGATGTTTTCAGTAAAGATTTATTTTCATTCCCCCTGATATCGTACTCACCACCTGGCGAATATCGTTAAAGCATCAGTTTTTTTGGGATTTTTTTGCTCACATCGACAATTACCTTTCTTTTTCTCCTCTATTATCCTTTCCAAAATAGTTGAGCGACCATGATCTGTGAAATCATTTTTTATATCTTCCTCAGTGAAACCGAAGCAATAGCACATTGTCTCTGACATGGGAAATCACCTCCTGGGCAATACCATAATTAGCAGTTTAATGGATTGAAATTGCAGGAAAAATAATACCTAAAAATGCTGGAATTAACACCGTCACAATAACCGTGTGAAAGTGTAGGAATCTACACATTTTGCCGTTAAAAAATATGAATTATCTACCAATATCAAATTGACTATCCCCAATTGTAAATATACAATCTTGAATCCATTACCATGTTCACTCGGAGACTCAAATGACAAAAGATATTACCACATCTTCAATGAACTGTTCAGAAGAAGAAGACCTTGAACTTATCTCTAAAGCCAAAGATGATATTAAAGAAATTTTAATCAATCATCTTGGAGCTGCTTCTTATGAGGTTGCTGAATATATAAAGGATAATTTCTTTGGGGGTGATGTTGAGAACTTCCGTTCTAATCAGTCTGTTGCTAAGCATAAATCATTGCTTCGCTTAATTTCTGAAATTTCTGGTGAAACAGGTAAGTCAAAATCGTGGATATATGATGCTATCAATCTGTGGAAAGACAGGGAAAAAATAGGGCATCATGATTCATATATGAAAATTAGTATTTCACATCGAACTTTATTGCTAAAAGTTGAGAATCTAGACGAAAAGAAGAAGATTGCTGATCAAATAGTTTCTGAAAATTTATCCTATAAGGATACAAAAGAACTGATTGGTACACCTGTATCTCGTAATACAGATTATAGCAATACCATCAGGCTTATCTCTCACCCAGAGGATCTTGATCTCGATGAATATCAAAAAGAAATTAGCAAATCTCGGTTGAAAGTAATCTTTGATAAATTCAAAGTAGGTCAAAGGGAAAAAATTGCCAAGAAAACATCTGCTGAAATTGCCCGTATCATTGAGGAGATGGAAGAACAACAAAAAACCTTAAATAAGTTGAAATCCTTTAAAAAGAATTGGGATTCATTGTCTGAATAACGGCGATTTTCGATGATTCTTGTTTGTATAGAGTGGTGGAGGTGGTGGTTATAGGTTCTCTCATAGGTTAATTTCCAGACGTCTGGAAATGACGTTAGCCCCTCTGGTTTCTTTGTCGTCTTGATCCTTGTCATACTCTTCATTCAAACCTCGTTAAGCCCAAATTTTAATGGTTTTAACGAGGTTTTTTTATGGACTTTTTTAAAGTGACAATAAATTATATATATTAATACCATCATGATGGGTAAGGAGTTGGGCAGGTTGAACTATAGTGCCGGAGGTTCCCCCATATTTAGATTCGATAATCCAACTCCATTTTTGTCCCTTAATATCGCCGTTAACGCCCATAAACAGCGCCGTTCATCAATAAAAAATATCCCATCAGAAAAAGTGTAAACTCCTACACTTCCCCTTAATCAAACTAATTAAATATAATTTCAAACCAACCCATCTCTTAGAAATCTACTATCAAGTTCAAACTCATCTCTTTCTATAAATGAAGAACAACCTATCATTTCCATAAAATGATCCCAAAATCCGGATACCTTTAAAAAGGATTCTGATTGGTATTTTCTTAATTGTGACAATAACTCCTTGTTAACCTCATATAATTCGCCATTTTTAATTCGATCTATTATTACTGTTACCTCCTTTTCGATTTCTTCATTACTCAATGACAATGAGACCATCTTTTTCCTAAACTTACTGAAATTAAATTCTTTGAATTGCAAATATTTCATCACTGTTGACCTGTCATCGGTCAATACGTCTTCAATCGTTTGAATATTGTTGCTCTTCAAAATTTGTCTTTTGACTACCATTTCCATTCTCACAACTTCCTCATCTAGGTTTGCATCTAATTTTTTCTCATAGATTCTTCCTCCTTTACCTCTACACATTCTAGGATTTCCAATGTAGCAAGTACCGCAATCATTTCCTTTGAATCCTTTACCTCTCCACTTGATAACAGTTTGCTGCATTAAAAATTGTCTCACCATATCATTGTCATCAGTGATGAAATCGAAGGTGTATTCGATTTCCTTGACATGATAGTGCTGAAATTGTTCAAGAAATGGTTTCAGGTAGAGGAGTACTTCTGGTGTGGGATCGTGAATAGTGATGATGTATGGGTATTGGTAGCTGAAGCTACATTTGGCAATGATCAGCTCATAGATTTTGTCATTAAATTTGAACTTATACTTCGCGGCTTTGTTGTACGTCCAATGATACTTGGTGTTTCCTTCTGAGAGGAATTTATAATTAGGATTGCCGACTCTTTTCATCCAAATGTCAGTGAACAACGCCCATAATTTGGATTCATCTGGTCTTTTTCCTTTCTCATTCAAGTACACAGAGAGTCGAATGAAATCGTATCTCAATTTACAAGTGATATTCTGATTCTTAATAGCTTCCTTTTGCTCAATTTCCTGTTTCAATGACACTTTTTCTAGCTCCCTCAAGCCATCATAAGATGCATTGAAACCATCGAAATATGTTAATTCATGTTTCATATCCTTCTCCTGATAGTGTGATTAATAATGATAAAAATACTCTTGAAAACAGACTCATAAATTATCTCCTTAGTTGATTGTGAATGTGAAAATACTTTTGAATTGAGAGGCGATTCATTGAACCGGTCTATGAGATGATGAGTGTGGCTCTGGTAAGAGAGACACTATGCTCAATGTGGTTGATTCAAATGAATTGAGACGAGGAGATGAGAGAGACGTTGAACGAGAAGTAAAAAAATAATTTTGTTACTTCAAATTTATGAAGGAATGGTTGTGAAAGTGACTGACTAAATTGATTTTTGATTTTTCGAATTTTGAATTTATAATTATTGGAACATCCCCTCTCTGGTCAATACCTACTTCTTTTTTGGACCTGCTGGATAACAGGCTTGTGTTAGTTCAGCTTACAATATTTTTAATATCTATCTTTTATTGTTCATGCTGCCATTGCCAATATCTGGATAAGGGTGTCCAGGGTTGGATAATGATTTTCCAAGGATCTGGATGCTATAAATGGATGAAGCGTTGACAATAAAAAAGCCACTGTTTCAAATGCGAAACAGCGGCTTAGTCGCTATTCTTTTTTATCTTTAAATGCAATAAAGAGTTTAATGTGTGAGTCTATATTGTGTAATCACATCCTCAATGGTCAAATAATATATTGTATTTAGTAGTTGACGATAATGGAAAGCTCTGTGTCCCATTAGATTAGTATAGGTAATTCCTAGTTCGCCAATGAAGTATTCCAAATCCTTTTTAAAGGGTACTTTTTCCCAATACTGGCGATCTTTTCTATTGCAATCTGAATTTTTGTCTAGAAAGAACAATTTTTCAGTTTTGTTCAATCCGGACTTATTGAGATTCCAATACAGAACGAATCCATATTTATTGTTTTGAGCCCAAGAACTACTATCACACGAATACAAGGGCCATTTTATAATAGTGTTGAATGAACTAGCACCAAACAAATGCACTTTGACTTTATCTATAGGGATTTTCTTAAAGGCTGCTTTTATATGATCATTTGAGCGGTATTGCTTTTTCTCTCCAGGAACTCTAACTCCCCCTAAGGCTATAAATTCATATCCATTGTCAACGTAATATTTAACTTCTTTTACAAAATAGTCGTGTATTACAGGGAATGGGTGCAAGTCTCCAGCATCTTCAATGCTTCTCAATGCTTTTAAGTTTGTGTTGAACCCATTGGATGTAAAGTCACTATCAAAATTTGAATAATATTCGTAACTATTTTTATATCTATTTAAGTGTTGAATGTAATTGTAAAGAGTAATTTGCTGCGCGTTATATTGGTCTGCATTGTTCACTGTAAATGCCCCACAGTCATACATTTGGCTAGCAATATTTTTAATTAAGTTATTGTTAAATTTATCATCGTCTTTGTTTTGCACTCCGAACGATCTAAGTATATTTATCTTTCTTTCGGGATATCTTTTTTCTAATTCGTTTAATATGTCGGATGTTGGAGAGGATAAATAAAGTTTCATAAAATAAATAGGGGAGTCCCATCAGACTCCCCTAATCTCCTATCGTATTTAAATGTTAGTAATTTTGTCTTTCAGCATTTCTAATTTGTCGTTTAGTTCAGTTAATTTGCTTTGAAAATTATCTATAATTTCGACTGAAAGGACATCTTCGCCAAATTCAAGTTCAAAAAAGGTGTCAACGCTTTCAATTAGTTTATGAATCCCGCGATTTAGGGATTCCTGGTTTAAAAGTTTCTTATTTTCATTATTACCCGGTGTTGAAGCACCATTTTCACTGCTTGGGGGTGCGGTATCTGGTGAATCTCCATCCCCTTGTGGTTCCGTATTACCCTCTTTTGCTGGAGGGGTGGAGCCTTTACCTGGCTTCATGTTTGCTTTCTTGAGGATTTCATTGAGAATCCTTTTGAACTCCTTTACCGGTGTATTGGTATCAAAAGCAGCTGAATTCTTGCTCAGAAGCTCTTCAATTTGATTCTCACCGTCAATCTTGAGCTTTTTTAATATAACATTAACTTCACGTAGTTTTTCAATTCCTAAAAATGCGTAATTTTCCACGCCATTAATGCGAGAAATTCTCATGTAAAGGATCCGTGTTTCCTTCGATATTCCGAAATTATCATCGGCGAAATCTTCCCATTTACCCTTCCCGCATTTTTTGTGTAACTCCTTAAGTTTGCATAGAATATTGCCAAACTTGATACGATGCAGGGTGGAAACAGCAATAGCGCATTTTGTTGTATAATATTCAGCCACATTGAATTGGGTTGCTAGCGTCGTGTAGTGGTAAAAATGGCTTGCCACCATGTTATCAATGCTTGTTTCAATGAAATAATCTAAATCCTTTTGAAATTGAGGGGTTAATCTATCGGCGACTTTGGTGATTACAGTCGTACCGGTAGACACAAGCTCCAGGGTTATCTCCTCAATCTTTCCTGGTAATTTTGACGCGTCACCTCCTTCTTCGTCGGTATTATCCGGTTCGTCACCCGTGAGCAGGTTTTCCTCTTCAGGTTCATTATACCCACCTGGGTATTCTTCAACTTCCAACATGGAATCCTCCATTTGCTTAAGGAGCTCCATTTGAACTCTCGCACCATACGAAAGTTGCAGGAGCCATAAGCTCAAATTAACCTGTGGAGAATTCGATACTTCAAGAGCCTTGAATTTATTTTTTTGATTTATTCGTTAAAATCGGTTCCAAGATTTTTTGTGTGGAGTACTACACTTCCCATCCCGATTCTTACCTTCGATTTTCGCTTTGGTTTTTCCAATATCTTTTTACATTCTCCCGGGGAAATAATTTCACCTCCCTCTTTAGTGAAACAATCAGCACAGTTTTTACATGTGGAACTGTTTCCCATCGTTGTTTTTGATCGCCCTAGCTGCTCTGAGTAAAAATTCAGTTGCCTCTGTCTGCACATGTATGAGTAAGCTGATTCTCCTTTTTCAACTTCGAACCACTCAAGAACATTTTCTCTATATTTTTCCCATAATACATTACAATCTCCACCATTTCTTTTGTGCGTTAATTCACATGAATCGCATTCATTAGATCGAATTGAGATTTTATCAACTCCAACACAATGTCGATCATACCAATTGCGTTGTCTTTCTCGACAATTAGATTTTTCTTTTATGATGCTATCTTCGTAATGAGCTTTTGTACATTTTCTTGAGCAATATTTGGTATAATTCTCTTGTGATTCGATGTATAGCGAGTCACACTGATTACATATTGCTAATCTTGTAAAATCACCGTACTCGACAAAATATTCTATGACAAGCGACTGAATCAATTCAGATATTGTTGAAAAATTGTTGTTGATTATCGATGGTACTTGATGTTCCTTACCATTAATCAATGGTTTTTCCAGGCAATTAGACATATTTAGAATTTTTTCAGCAAAATTTATTTCACTCGTATGTGATGCAACCGGTGTCACTATATAATAAATTTTTTGTTTTGACTTTAGACTTAGTCCATGTCCAATGTTGTTATCACAGCTACCTTTTCTAATTGCTTCAATTGCGTTTCTTTTGAATATTAATGGGCCAGTCCATGTATAGTTAAAATCGAACATTTCACCTGCTTTTAATCGATCAGCTTTGATCGATAGCATGCTTGTGACAGTTCTCTCTTCTCCATGCAGATGAAAATGAGTATCTTCGAGAATAAAATCTTTATCTTTATATTCATCTTTATATTCAACTTCATAAGCCTTTAGTAAAAGGAGTCGTTGTGATTCAAATATTTCATAAATCTTAATCAAATCTGTCTTGGTTACTGCTATATCGAACTCATCGGTTTTAGCGCTCCATATTTCTTCACCGTGTCTAGGGGAGGGTAATTTTTTTAGCATTACTTCCCCGGGAACCTTCTCACCCCCGACTAACTCCTGGTAGAGCACAAAAAATCGGTCCAGCGATTCTTTCAACTCTCCGATTTTCCATTCTCCTCCTGAGACAATCATTTCATGAATCTTCTGATTAATTTGCAGATATGCTCTCAGGGTCTTCCTCAAAAGTGTCTTAAACCCCAAACTCTTTTGTTCGCTTTCTTCCTCTATTTGCGTTGCCACAACTCCTCCCATCTTTGATAATTATCTTGAAACTGATTTATTATATTTTTTATTAAAAATTAATTCAAGAATCTTGTAGGTGTCGTGTGGATTTCCAGATATTTAGCGACATGGACACGACACACGAAACCAAACTTCTCAAACCCGGTGACATCCTATCAGTCAAAGGGGTTCTAGAGTTGATGCCAGCAGGCATCACCGCAGGTTGGCTTTATGCTCATTGGGAGGAGCTTGGTGGTGTCACTATCGCAAACAAGAAACTGATTTTAAGGGAGAATTTATATGCCTATCTCACAGGGGAAAAACGGGAGGTATTATGTCAAGATATGGGTGGAGAAGGTGCTTTACACCCCGGTCAAAGTGGGGATGATCCAAACCAGCTGGCCCACGAAAAAAGATGCAAGAGCAGCCGAGGTGGAGCTAAGAAGAATGGTCGAAACCAAGTCATCGATCACACCAACGACTTTGGACTTGCTGACCTTGTGCAATAGGTTCTTAAAAGACCAACAGGAGAAAGTTGTAGGTCACGACACTTTTTCGAAGAAAATTCGGTTTTGCAAGGAGATAATAGCAAGATGGGGGAAAACGACACCTGTTGCCGACATTAAGGTTTACATGGTGCAAGAATATCTCAACGAACGGGCAAAACAGTTCACCGCAAACAGCTTCAATACCTACAGAAAAGAGGGAGTTGCGTTGTTCAATTGGGCTATCAACCAACAGCTACTTCCTGCTGACACCATTAATGTGTTTTCTCGGGTGAAAAAGCTCCCATATTCAACAGGTGGTCCGAAACCAGCTCCGGTGAACGATGTCCTAAAAGTATTGGCTGTTGCGAATCAGGATCAACGAGATTTGATAATGTGCTACCTGCTCACAGGAGCTAGGAAAAATGAGATTTTGACGATGACTTGGGACGATGTTGATTTTCAAAAGAAGACCTACAAGCTTCACACCCTAAAGACCGGCAATAAACTGCCAAAAACAACTGTCCATGCGATGCCAGAGCAGCTATGCGAGATACTGACTCGGAAGTATGAAAATCGCAATCCTGGGCTAAAATACGTGTTTTGGCACCGGTTTTATTCTCACAAAAGAAAAGAGTATGTCGAAGACCGCTACATGAGCTTGAACAAATTCACCATGAGACTTTGTGAAAAAGCGGAAGTCCAGCTATTTGGACTCCATCAACTCAGGCATCTTGCAGCAACCTTGTTGGCTCATGGAAACATGTCAACCATTCAAGCCAAACAGTTCCTTAGGCATGACCACATCACCACCACCGAGCTTTACATGGGAACACTGGACAACTCCACGGCTGAGCAGTCCAATTACCTAGACAAATTTTGGAGCGAAAAATTGGCAGAGACTGCTGATGCCCAATGACGGTGAAAGTCAAACGTCAAATAAACGTCAAATGGAAGGAAGAAGGTCGGAAAAAAGAAAAAGCCGAACACTGTGTAAGTGTCCGGCTTCTTTACTTATAACTGGTCGGGGCGGAGTGATTCGAACACTCGACCTCCTGCTCCCAAGGCAGGCGCGCTAACCAGGCTGCGCTACGCCCCGACAATTTGACACTGTTGTAAGGAAAAACTATCTACACTATTCATTTCGGCCTTGCAAGATTTTTCCCTGCCTATTCACCGTTAAATTTGTGCTATCCCCCGTTTTTGTCTGCGGGTGGTCGTTGGTCTATGCTGGAATGGTCAAGTTGGCAACCACCCTGTGACAATAGGCTGGCGTTCTTATCGGTTCGGTTTTAGAATGAAGGCAAATGCGTGTTCCCAACCGAATTCGACCGGTATTTTGTTTACGAGCAGTTCCAGGAGTTTCCATGGCCCTCGCACCACCAACGATTCAACGTGTTACCTTTTTGCTGATTTTTTCCTTTGCAAGCTTGATGCTGGGAGTGGTGCTCTGGCCCTTTTGGACGCAACTTTTTCTTGCCTTCCTTCTCGCTACGGTTTTTCATCCCGCCTACCTCAGAATGACCACCCGTATCCGACCCTGGATGGCGGCCAGCCTGACCTGCCTGCTCATTACCCTCTGCGTCTTTTTGCCGCTCTTGTTCAGTATTGGTGCGCTTTCCGCTGAAATTCCTGGCGTTATTCAACTGGCCAAAAAAAACGATCTCCTTGTTCTGCTGCAACAGACACTGGAGAACAATGTCTTGGTGCACCGGGTTACCGATTTTCTCGCCGGGTTCGGGATTCATTTTGACATCGATAAACTCCCGGAGATGATCACCAAATTTTCCACCACCGTCGGCCTGTTCCTCTATAATCAGGTTTCCGGACTGGCTGCTGATATCATCAGTTTTATTTTTCAGTTCTGTATCGTGATCACCGGTGTGTTTTTTCTGCTGATCGAGTTTGACCGCCTGACCAATTATCTTTTGCGGCTTTCACCGCTGCCGGAGTCACAAAATCGATTTTTAATCGACCGTTTTTCCTCCATATCCGGAGCAATTCTGGTAGGCAATACCCTCAGCGGCCTCATTCAGGGGGTTTGTGGCTGTATCTATTTTGCGGTAATGGGCTATATTTCGCCGGTGCTTTGGGGCGCGGTGATGGCGGTAATGGCCTTTATGCCCATTGTCGGCATTGGCCTGATATTTTTGCCGACCGCAGTGATTCTCTACCTCAAGGGGTATGGTTGGCAGGCCTTGTTTGCGGTGATCTTTTATCTGCTGCTCTCTTTTTCCATCGACTATCTCTTCAAACCAAGATTCGTTGGCAACCAGGCCCAGTTACCGCCACTGTTGGTGCTGCTGTCGATCATCGGTGGAGTCAGCATGTGCGGGTTGATGGGTATTATTTACGGACCGCTGGCTCTGACCGCATTTCTCACCCTCTCTGATATGTATTTTCGCGAGTATCAGCCTTATTTTGAGCCTCACTGAGTACCGGAGAAATAGAGCTGATGCCATCTGCGTCGTCGATCAGGTGCGCCGCCATTTTTCCGGTATCACCTTGACATGGAAAGCCTATTCGAGGTACAGGCAAGGTGCCTCAGGGCCATGTTCACTCTTTCCACGGGGGGAAGAGGGATCCCCTTATTTTCGTTGTCTATAGAGTGTTGATTCCATGGATCTGTTGTCGTTAATCCAAAGTGTCGTTCTTGGTATTGTTGAGGGACTCACCGAATTTTTACCGATTTCCTCCACTGGTCATCTGATCATCAGTGGTGATTTGCTCAACTATACCGGTGAGCAGGCCAAAACCTTTGAAATTGTTATCCAGTTGGGTGCGATCCTCGCGGTCTGCTGGCATTATCGTCAACGGCTGCAACGGGTGATCACCGGATTGCAGGGGGATTCCGCCGCCTGGCGCTTTGTGATCAACCTGGCCATCGGCGTGGTCCCTTCGGCCATTTTCGGTCTAGCCCTGCACAAGATCATTAAAACCTATCTGTTTAATCCGGTCGTGGTTGCTGTGGCCCTGATTGTCGGTGGTCTGATTATCTTTGTGGTGGAGCGGCGCCCGATCCAAGCACGGATCACCGATGTCGATCAGATGAACTGGCTGGATGCACTCAAGGTCGGCTTTGCCCAGATTCTCGCCTTGATTCCTGGAACCTCCCGTTCGGGAGCCACCATCATCGGCGGCATGCTCTTTGGGTTGTCGCGACAGACCGCCACTGAATTTTCCTTTTTTCTGGCTATTCCCACCATGTTTCTTGCCACCGGCTACGATGTGTACAAGTCCTGGGGGGCCCTGGCGAACGTGGACCTGGCCTTTTTTGCGGTAGGCTTTATCACCGCCTTTTTTAGCGCCCTGCTGGCAATCAAAGGGTTGATTCGTTACGTGGCCCACCACGATTTTCGTCTTTTTGCCTGGTATCGGGTAATTTTCGGGGCCATTGCCCTCTTTTATTTTCTTCCCTGAGAGAGAGTTATGCTTACCGAATTGATCAGTCATACCGCCGTCCGTATCCTTGATGCCACCGCCTATGCGGGAGCTTTTCTCCTCATGGCCCTGGAAAGCATGATCGCGCCAGTACCCAGCGAGGCCGTCATGCCCTTTGTCGGTTTTTTGGTCACCGACGGCAAATGGAATTTGTGGTTGGCGCTTTTATCCACCAGTCTCGGCTCCTTGACCGGTTCCCTGCTTTCCTACTGGATGGGGTATTACGGCGGCAAACCGCTTGTTTTGAAGGTGGGGAAATATTTGCTCTTAAATCGGCACGACCTGGAACTGACCGAACGCTATTTCAGCAAGCGCCAGGGCGTGCTCACGGTGTTCCTCGCCCGTTTTGTCCCGGTTATCCGCCATTTTATCTCCATTCCTGCAGGCATGGGCAAGATGCGTTTGTTGCCCTTCATTGCGGTCACCCTGATCGGGGCAACCCTGTGGAACGGTTTTCTTCTGATACTGGGGATGCGGCTGCGGGAGCACTGGACCGTGGTCCAAAAATACTCGCATCAGGTCGATATCGGGATCGTGGTGTTGGTGCTTATTGGCTTGGGATGGTTTGTCCGTTCGCGGCTTTCGGCTCGTAAGCGTATACTCAATTAATCAGTTTTTTTGCTCGAAAGAAAAGCCGTCAACCGCTCTCTGCGGTAGTCAAAGATCCTCTCCAGGGTGCGCCGAATGTAGATCCGGTGCAGTATCCTGCCCAGTATTCCCATCGGCGGTTGGTAATGCACCCGGTCGAGCAACAGTACACCGCCCTTATCCGCTCTAATTTCGTGATAGTGATACCAGAAGCGGTACGGCCCCAACCGCTGTTCGTCGACAAAGGCGAAGCCTTCTCGGATGTGCTTGATTTCAGTGACCCAGGAGTGAGTACCGATTAGGGGAATGGTGATCCGGTACTCGATGATCAGTCCGTTGTGCATGATGTCCGGGACATCGGTGACAATACGGAATTGGAGATCCGGTGGGGTGATGCGGTCAAGGTTTCCCGGGTCTTGGAGGAAGGCCCAAGCCTGCTCCATGCTGCCGCTGACTTTCTGTTGGCGTTCTAAAATATACATGCTCCCTCTGCGCTCACCATGAATGATTAACTTGCTGGAATACAATGTAAGTATCGATTTAATCGGTCGAATATCGATGATGGACTCGTCAAAAGTCCATCACACTCTAAGATATGGCTCAATAAAAACACAGATATACAAGAAGTAGTGTTTTTTTCGGCGAGAAGGCATACATCAGGTATGTCGAGTGCCCGGAAAAACGCTACGACGCAGGAGATCGAAGTTTTTACGACGCCATCAATCTTGCAACATTGCCGTTTTCCTGTTCCGACAGGATGCTAGTGGTTGGTTCAGGCAAAAAGGCAGGGGGGCTGTTGGCCGGACCAGGTGCGTATGTAGTGTTGGACATCAAATTTGCGGCGAGCACCGGATTCGTTCATGTAACGGATGGAGCCGAAGATCGGACGCTTGGTCCAGCCTCGGTCATGGACGCCGCCGATAGACCAGGCAATACCGGTGTAACCGTTGCTTTCCCGCCCATCCAGGGCGTAACGGTCGTTGAGGAAGATGGCAATCCGCAGGGCTTCAGAGGCCTCCGGGGTCCATTCGAGGATTTTTTTAGCCCAGTACATACGCATATATCCGTGCATGGCCCCACTGACCACCAGTTGGCGTTGGGCTGCATTCCATAAGGGATCATGGGTTTCGCCTCGATCAAATTCTTCTAGACTGTAGAGGTAGGCACGTGGATCTTTGCGGTGATCCTCCAGGGTCCGCTGGGCCCAATCGGGAAAACTGGAAACCTGGTCGTAGTCTGCGGTGTAGAGGCAAAAGTTATCCGAGAGTTCTCGTCGTACCACCAGTTCTTCAACAAAACTGTCTACGTTGTCTCCTCGCAGGCCGCGACGCTTCAACTCAAGGACCACTGCCTGGGCAGAAATCATGCCGAAATGGAGATAGGAGGAGAGATCGGAGCAGACCTCTTTGTTGGGATCGTTGCGTTGATCGTACGCGGAAAGTCGCTTGGTCAAAAATATGTTGAGCACACGGTGGGCGCTTGATTCTCCCGGCTGCAGCCTGTCGACCGGAACAACCGAGCGGTCGACCTGCAGTGAATTATGCAGGTCGGAAAAGCTGAGGCTTGGCGGTGGCGTTGCCCATTGATAGGGATGGGGGGGCAACAAGGGAAAGGGGGTGAGGAATTCCGGCAGCAGACGATGAATTTTAGGGCGGATGGTTCTGGCCATGTATTCCCGGCGGGGCGAGGCGATCCAGGCCGGGACGATATTACGGGAATCCACCTCGTGTACCGGAGCGTTCTGATGCTTGAGCAGGGCCTGGAACCATTGCCGCTTGATCCGCAGGGGATCGAAATCCGTGACCACCAGGGATGGGTGGAGCTCGGTGCAGAGCCGAATAATCTCTTCTTCTGGTTCGCCGCTGCGCAGAATCAGTGGGATATTTGCCTGAGTGAGTATCGGCATCGAGGCTTCCAGCCCCTTGAGGAGAAAATCGAATTGGCGCAGGGTCGCTCCGAGAAAACCGGGAGCCATGCAGAAAGCAACCGCTAGGGGCACCTGACGCTCCAGGGCCTCCAGCCGCGCATGAAGCAGTGCCCAGTTGTCCTGGGCACGAAATTCACGGTGCATCCAGTAGAGTACCGATCCCGGATGGGAGCTGCTGCCGTTGCCGTTGTATTGGCGGATGCGTCTTGGATCTATATGGTGCTCCATGGCTCCCTGCGGGCAAAAAATTAACCCGGTGGCAATCACCACCGGGGTCGGAAAAAATGACTTACCAGCGTTCGGTTCCGACAATTTGATTGACGTTCATGCAGCTGGCTCGCTCGCGATCGCTGAGGTCGTTCATGCTGTTTACCCCTCCACGGCTCCTGTCCAGGGTGCAGCTAAATTCACGGCCTTTTTCATCACGTACCCAGACCATCGACTCATAGCCTACGCTACCAATGCTGTTGTCTCTTTCGTTGAATTCCATGATGTTCTCCTTATATATAATATTGCGTATTTAAATGGATACTTCCTTTCTCCGTTACCAACGCTCAGTGCCGATGATCTGATTTACATCCATGCACTCTTTCCGTTCATCTTCACTGAGTTCTGCTCGAACGCTGGTGTCGCCTTTGAGAACGCTGAGAGGGCAGACATACTCTTTACCGTTTTTATCTTTAATCCAAGCAAGTGAATCATATCCGCTCATATCATCCTCCTCAGGATGGTTTTTATTCTGATAGTTCCTCTTGCTTGCAATAGTAAGCAGAAAAATTGGGTCTACAATAAGGGGAGAAAGTGGGGTAAATGATAATCTTAACTATCATTAAATAGATCAAAGCCTTTATTTAAAACAATTTTTTCATTGGAGGGGATACTACAAAAAGAGGCTAAAAAAAATTTAGGGGAGGTAAAAAATATCCCGCACTCTGCATCTGCAGCCATGCCGCTCTTGCGGTACACCTCTTGACGAACCTTGGCTGGGGTATAATAGTCTGTGGTTGCCTAGAGGGCGTCTTGAATACTTGCTTTTTTTGCCAATCTTGGCTTTATGCCGCACATTGTATTCTCGGAATATTGCTCATATGCCGGCGGTCAAATTGCTCGCATGCCTTGATTTTTACCGGAAAATATCAAGATTCAAGCCCCCCTGAAACTGCCTGTTGTGTTCGAAATCAGACGTCATCCCGTGGATGACACCCCATTTCCCATGACTCTGTGGAGCACAGACTATGTACAACAATGCCAAACCTTCCAAAAAAGTTATGATTGCCTCCTGCCTGCTCTGTCTGAGCTTGCTAGCGGGAAACTATCAACCAGCCCACGCCCAAAGTGAAGACGACATAGCCGTTCTTGATCGCTCAGCCAAGGCTTTTGCCTCGGTGGTCAAGAAAGCCGGTCCAGCAGTTGTGCACGTGGCGGTGGAGAAAGAGAAAACCGGTCGAGGGGGAGGACAGGACTCTTTGGACCTGTTTAATGATCCCTTTTTCGAACGGTTTTTCGGGCCTCAGTTTCGCCATCCTCGAACAAATCCCAAGAAGGAGCAGCGGACTTTTAAGCAGCAGGCCGCCGGTTCCGGCTTTATCATTGGCAGTGACGGATACATCCTTACCAACAACCATGTGGTGACCGATGCCGACAAGATTACCGTTCGCCTGGCTGATAAGCGCGAGTTTGAGGCCAAGGTTGTCGGTACCGATCCCCAATCGGATGTGGCGTTGATCAAAATTGAGGCCAAGGATTTGCCGGTGTTGCCGCTGGGCAATTCCGATACACTGGAAGTCGGCGAGTGGGTCATTGCCATCGGTAACCCCTTTGAGTTGAACCAGACCGTTACCGTGGGCGTGGTCAGTGCCAAAGGCCGTAACCGCATGGGCATCACCGACTATGAAAATTTTATTCAGACCGATGCCGCGATCAACCCTGGCAACTCGGGCGGGCCGCTGCTCAACATCCATGGCGAGGCCGTGGGCATGAACACTGCGATCTTCTCCCGCAGCGGTGGATACATGGGGATTGGTTTTGCCATCCCGATCAACATGGCTAAGAACATCGAGCAGCAACTGCGTAAAGGTGGCAAGGTTGCCCGCGGTTGGCTTGGGGTGATGATTCAGGATGTGAATGAGGATCTGGCCAAATCCTTTGGTGGTGAGGTCGGCGGTGCCCTTGTTTCCGAGGTCAGCGATGGTTCACCGGCTAAAAAGAGCGGTCTGCTCCAGGGCGATATCGTCATCGCGATTAACGGTGAAAAGGTGTCGGATGTGGGTGACCTGCGCAACAAGATTGCCATGACCCCGCCCAACACCGATCTGAAACTGCAGATTCTTCGTGACGGCAAGGAAAAGGAGTTGGTGGTCACTGTGGGTGAACAGCCCGCTGATATATCGGCTCTCGCCAAAAAGTCGGGCAACGGTGCCGATCTGGATGCCTTTGGCCTCTCGATGCAGGATCTGACCCAGGAACTGGCCGATCAGTTCGGTTACAAGAAGGATCAGGGCGTACTGATCGCCGATATCGCGGCCGACAGTCCGGTCGCCCAGCTCGGACTCCAGTCCGGTATGCTGATCGAAGAGGTGAACCGGATTCGTGTCCATGACCTTAAAGAGTTGCGCCAGGCCATAAAAAAGAGTGACAGTAGCAAGCAGGTGCTGCTCCGGGTACGTTCCGGTGACCATAGCCAATACGTGGTTTTGCGTAGCGAATAAGCACTATCCACCCCATCAAATGGAAAAAATGCCAGCACGGAGATTTCGTGCCGGCATTTTTTTTTATGCGGAGCAGCTGACTCAGGTATTGTTGGAGGGAAGATTTTGGAACTGGTCCTCTAAGGTTTTGAGGAGGGAGTGGAGGGTGAAGGGCTTTTTAATCAGCGGTACCTGAGCGTCGTTTTCTTCCTGAAGAATATCTCCCGCATAGCCGGACATGAACACGGTTTTTATGTCCGGTCGGAGCTTGCGGATCTGCTCGCAGAGTTCTCGGCCATTCATCTCAGGCATGATTATATCACTGAGGAGGAGATCGATAGGCTGTTGCGTTTTGTGGCAGATATCTAGAGCCTCGGACGGTCCAGCCGCCACCAACACCGTGTATCCACTGGCGGTGAGAATATCCTGTGCCATTTGCCGCACTGTTTCCTCATCTTCGACCAAAAGAATGGTTCCTGAGTGTTGGGGCAATATCGACCTTGTTGGTTGGATGGCTTCTTCACTGAATTGCGCATGGCTCCGGGGAAGGAAGACCTTGAATGTGGTTCCTGCGCCGAGTTCGCTTTCAACCAGGACATGCCCGTTGTTCTGGGTGACGATGCCATAGACCGTTGCCAGACCAAGGCCTGTGCCTTTGCCGGTTTCTTTGGTGGTGTAAAAAGGTTCGAAGATGTGGAGTATGGTATCCCGGCTCATGCCGCTGCCCGTATCCTGGACACAGAGTAGGACATACTCACCGGGAGTGAACTCCGGATACAGGTTAGTAAAGGAGGCATCCAGGGTGACGTTGCTCGTTTCAAGGGAAATCACACCATGGCCGACAATGGCATCACGGGCGTTGACGATCAAATTCATCAGGATCTGATCCATCTGAGTCGAATCCATGAAGACGGTCCATAGATCCTTACAGGAGCGAACCTCGACGCGGATATCTTCACGGATCAAGCGTCCTATCCCTTTTTTGATCCCCTTGACCAGAAGGTTGAGGTCAAGCACCTGGGGTGAATTGACCTCCTGACGGGAGAAGGCTAGCAACTGGCGGGTGATATCCCGTGATTGGCTGGCGGCTCGGATTATTTGGTTGGTGTAGCCACGCCGTTTCTCCTCGGTAACATGACTTTGTTGCATCAGATCGGCATAACCGAGGATGACCGAGAGCTGGTTGTTGAAATCATGGGCAACACCACCGGCAAGGCGGCCGATGGCCTCAATTTTCTGCGCTTGCAAGAGTTGATTTTCCAGGCTGAGACGACGATGTTCAGCTTCCTTTTCCTGAGTTGTATCCACCATGATGCCGCGCCGCCAGCGTGGCTGCTCGTTCACCATGACCACGTTGATGCGGTCCTGAATCCAGACGATTCGCCCATCCGCTGCCAGGAACCGATAACTGAGCTCGTGATCTTCTCCCCTAGCTGTCGCCTCCTCGGTCATCTTGTATACCCGGTCCCTATCCTCCGGATGGAGGTGCTCCGACCAGAAGCTGTCTCCGTACCATTGGTCAATCGGATAGCCGAGTAGGCGCTGGGCCTCACGGCTGACGTAGGTGAAGGTGAGTGTGCAGGCATCGGTCTCCCAGACAATGCCATCCACCGAATCCACCAGGTTGATGAACCGGGTCCTTTCCCTGAGCAGTTCTTCTTCGATTCGTTTTTTCTCGGTAATATCCCAGGCGATACCCAGGACACCGAGCAATGTTCCGCCAGGATCGTACACCGGGGTTTTTATGGTCTCGACTAACTCCCGGTGTCCGTCGTCAGCGTAGGTGATCCATTCCTCGTTGATGCTCGCGGTCTTCTTAGTGATGGCCTTTTGGTCGTAGGAGTGGAACCACTCCGCCTCATTTTGCTCAAAGAAATCAAAGTCGGTCTGGCCGATAATGCTGGCCTCCTTCTGGCCAATAAACCGTTCGAATCGGCTGTTGCAGCTGAGATAGATTCCCTGCGGATCTTTCATCCAGATCATTGCCGGTACGCTTTGCAACAGGTTGCGTAAATGAGATCGTTCTTGCTCCAGATGGATCTGGACGAGTTTGAGGGCGTTGATATCACGGGCCATGAAGTAGAGACACTCCACGCCGTTGACCTGAATAGGGGTGAGGGACATCAGGGCATGATGGAGTTCCCCAGATTTCAATTTGAGCAGAAAGGGGAAATTCTCCAGATAGCCATGGGCCTGTAAAAGGCCAACAGCCTGCATACGTTCATCAATGGTCCAAAGTCCCAGGTCAATGGAGGTGTGGCCGATGACTTCCTCGGCGCTCCAGCCTGAGACCCGGGAGAAACCGACATTGATCTCGAGAAAGCACCCGTCTTCAAGGCGGGTAATGCCAGCCATGTCTGGCATCAATTGAAAAATGGAGGCATATTTTTGCTCGGAAAAGCGGAGGCTTTCCTCGGTTTGGATTCGTTCATTGATTTCATGTTGTAAATCAAGATTATGCCGGTGGATATTTTGGGGCCGTTCCGCCAGCCAACCCACAAAAAGGGCAAGAGAGGCCGTGTACAGCAGGCCAATGTAGAGTCGCATGGAGTTCGTTGCGGTGATGACCGGCCAACCGGCTTTTGGGGCCGCGCAGAGCTGCCAACGAACACCGGGTAGTTTCACCGGCATACATACAGGATTTTGGTTGGAGAACAGTTCCGCTTGACCCAAAAGGATGGTGCTTGAGCCAGGTTCCTGCGTATCCATCTTTCTCAGGCCAATGATAAAATCATTGGTTGAGTGAACCGCAGCCGCCTCCAGCAAGATGTGCATATTGGTTACGACAGAAACAACACCCCAGTAACGAGGGGACGCCGCAGAAACTTCCGTCTTGGTGAAGACAGGAACCCGGGCAATTAGCCCCTGTCCGCCTTGGACCAGTTGGTGAGGGCCGGAGAAAATAGGCTCGCCGGTGAGCCGCGCTTTTTGCACGTCGTTGTACTGGAGGGGCGTGTCGGTGTAGTAGTGCAGGCCTATAGCCTGTTTATTGTCGTCTAAGGGATAGAGCTGGCTGACAA
Source organism: Desulfobulbus sp. (assembly GCA_028684915.1). The sequence goes on along the minus strand of JAQUEZ010000011.1, from coordinate 41,398 downwards.
CATCGTTGGGAGCAATACCGATGTTGTGAATGTAGGAGTGGTTATCGACCGCCTGTCTACTGAGGGCGTTAAAAAGATCCTGGCTGATATCACCCTTATGGGCAATGACTCCGGCAATCCCGGAAGTGGCGCTAAACAGATTGAGCACCGCACCTTCGAGCCGGGCTCGCATGGGTGCCAATTCATTGATGGCCTGGCCCTGTTGTTCGAGGTGTCGCTGTTGGACATCAATGAGGGCAATTTGATAACTGATCAGGCTGCCGACGAACATAATGAATCCGGCCATGGCCCAGGATGTTCGTGAGCGCGGCAAGAAGAAGGACAAAGGCTTCTGTGTCAAATGTACCTCCGAAAAAGGGAACGGCCCGTCTGGAGCTATGATGAAAATCCCTTGAAAATCTTGGAAGATATGCTTCAGCATAGCAGTGTCAGCGGCAAAGTCAAGATGCCTGCTCGGCTGCATTTTACAATTGCACTCACCACCTTGCTTCCCTACAGTGTGTATCGGTAAGCAACGATTAGACGCGCATTGTATGCGTTCGGGGTGAGAACAATACAGAATATGAGAACAGAGGAGGAAGAGGCGTGCGAATACATGGTTTGCAGCATGTTGCCTTTGAGGGGCTTGGCCATATTGCAAAATGGATTGCCGATCAGGGCCACTCCCTCACCATGACCCGCTTGTATGCCGGAGAATCGTTACCCGATCCGGCCGATTTCGACCGCTTGGTGATCATGGGCGGGCCGATGAATATCTATGAGGATGACCGCTATCCCTGGTTGGCCAAGGAACGGAGGTTTATTCGTCAGGCGATAGCGGTGGGAAAATCAGCGGTGGGGATTTGCCTTGGAGCGCAGCTCCTGGCTGATGCCCTTGGATCCAAGGTGTACAGTGGCAAGCATAAGGAGATCGGCTGGTTGCCGATCCAGGTGACGGAAGACGGGCAACAAAGCAGCCTTTGCAAGGGATTGCCCGCAGCCCCTCTGGTCTTTCATTGGCATGGAGACACCTTCGATGTGCCGCAGGGGGCTGTGCATCTGGCCCGAAGCGAAGGTTGCAACAGCCAGGCCTTTGTCTACGAGAATCGGATCCTCGGGCTCCAGTTTCATCTGGAATCGACCCCGGATACGGTGGCCGAGATTCTTGCCCATTGCAGTGATGAGTTGGTTGAGAGGCCCTATATACAGAGTGAGGCGCAGATCAGGGCCGCTAATCCGGCCCTGTTTGCCACGATCAACCACCTGCTTGAAACCCTGCTCAGTCGGCTGGACCATGGGGCATCGCCTGTGACCGGGGAAAAATCTGTTTAGGCGTCGGCCACGCCTTGCTGCTGTTTAAAGCGTACCAGAGCGGCAAGAAAATCACTGGCCGGGGTGGAAACACCGTATTTTTTTCCCTGGGCCGCTACATAGCCGACCATGGCCTCGACCTCGGTTGGCTTGTTGTTTTCCAGATCCTGGAGCATGGAGGACCGGTGGTTAAAGGTGGCTGGGACCAGGGCGCTGTAGAAGACCCGGCGGTAGGCGGCTGCATTGGGCCAGGGCGTGCTCCCGCCCATGGCGTCGATGACGGCAAAGGTCTCCTCGATCACCTGATCCATGATCTTTTTTGTTTCGCTGCTTTCACCCAGGGCCCCGTAATGAACACCAAGGATGGCCCCCAAAGGGTTGAGCGCGCAGTTGTAGAGCAACTTGGCATAGAGCGACTGGTAGATATCGTCCACGGCGACACTCGGCAGGCCGGCGTTATCCAGGGCCTCGGCCAGTCGCCTAGCTGCCGTGGGTACAACGCCACAGACACAGCCACCGATATGAACCGCGTCGGCGGAAACCGTGATGTTGATTCGTCCGGGCTGCTCGATTTCAAAGCCGGTGATCACCCGGCCTGCCAGGCTCCGCTCACGGCCCAGACGCTCTTCGAGTTTCTCCAGATTGCCGCATCCGTTCTGCAGCGACACCACCGGACAGTAGCATTGAGACATGCCAACGATGTCGGCAACTGCCTTGTCCGTGTCATAGGTCTTGGTGGTCAGGAGGATCATGTCGTAGCCGCCGCCGTTACGGCCCTTGAGACTCGTCAACAGCTCGAGTCGCTCGCCGCTGACCCGATAGTCGCCGAAGATGCCGCTCACCTCCAGGCCACTGGACTTGAGGACATCGACAAAACGGGGACGGAGGACAAGGTCGACCTGGTGATCATCCGCGGCCAGCATGCAGCCAATGGCCTGTCCTAGGGCACCGGCCCCATAAATCAAAATTCGCATCGCTTTCTCCCTGCACATGGTGTGCACACTTGCCGGGGGCGCCGAAAAGGCGTACCTTCGCAGCTGTCGTCCTTACCCCCGTCTCTCTATTCTGCCGTCACGGATACATCTTTCCAACACGAGGGGACCAGCGTGGAACTGATCATCATTGCGGCGGTTGCCGTCAATCGGGTTATTGGCCGCCATAATACCATTCCCTGGCACATACCGGAAGAGATGGACCATTTTAAAACCACCACCATGGGCCATCCCGTCATTATGGGGCGCTTGACCTACACGTCGATCGGCTCACCCCTGCCTGGACGGAGGTGCATCGTGGTGAGTAACACATCCACATTTATCCCCCATCCCGATTGCTATAAAGTGGATTCTCTCGAGGCGGCCCTGAGGCTCTGCTCGGGAGCCGAGCGGGTTTTTGTTATCGGCGGCACTCGACTCTACCGGGCAGCCCTCCTTCTTGCAGAGACCCTGATCATCAGCTGGATCGGCCTGGAATGTACCGGTGATGCCTATTTCCCTGATTTCTCCGACCAGCCCTTTGCCCTTGTCAGCAGTCGCACACTGCCGGCAAAAATTTCGGTGACCATCGCCACCTATCGGCGAACCGAAAAGCAAATCCTTACTTAGCGCAGAATGCAATGGCCGGGAGATCGCCCTCAAACAGTCATCAGGAAACCAAGGTTGATGGCGGCGTAAACAATCTATCCTAGTTTGCGAGCCAGAAGGCTTAGCGGCAGAGGACCTCGTTCCCTTGGTTTTTTCGCGAACGACAATGTAGGCAAGCTTACCCTTTTTATGATAGAAAACATCCATGCGACGCTTTTATCTCCCCCCCCACGCCCTTCAGGCCGATAGAATCGAAATCAGCGGTCAGGAGGCTCGACACATGGCTATGGTCCTGCGGCTGAAGCCCGGCCAGACGGTTGAATTTTTTGACGGTCAAGGCCTGGTGCACACTGCCGTGCTCAAGGCCGCCGATAAACACCAGGTGCTTGCCGATATTGTCGACACCCGCCGAGAAGAGCAGCAAACCCTATCGCCGCTCACCCTCGCCCAGTGTTTGCTCAAGGGCAAAAAGATGGACCTGTTGGTGCAAAAGGCCACCGAGCTTGGCGTGCAGACCTTTCTTCCTTTAGTATCCCGCTATTGTGAGAACCGGGGGGATCGCAACCCGGTGGAACGGTGGCAACGGATTATGATCGAGGCCTGCAAGCAATGTCACCGTGCTACTCCGATGGAAATTGCGCCTGTGACCCTGGTCGAAGAGGCCGATTATTCCATGCATGCCCACCATCTGGTTGCTTGGGAAGAGGAACAGAGTGCGCCTCTACCCACAGACTTTATCCATGCGCCCGGTCCCATTTGTCTCCTGCTCGGCCCCGAGGGAGGGCTCCACGCCGACGAAATCGCAGTGCTTCAGGAGCGGGACTTTTCTCCCTTTAGTCTAGGGCCGCGAATCCTTCGTGGCGAAACTGCCGCCCTTGCCGCTGTCTCCATTGTCCAGTACCTGAGCTGTGCGCTGATGCCGCCGCTCACTTGCCGCTAACCTTTTCCCTGCGTCCAATTTCCTATGCGTGCTGTAGTGCAACGAGTCTCCCGTGCCCGAGTTGAAGTCGACCAACAGGTCACCGGAGCCATCACCCAGGGGCTACTGGTCCTTCTGGGTGTCCACCGAAACGACACCGAAAAAGACCTGGTATGGATGGTCGACAAGATTCACCATCTGCGAATCTTTGAAGACGAACAGGGGCTGATGAACCGCTCCCTGGAGGATATTCACGGTCAGTTGCTGGTGGTCAGCCAGTTCACCCTGTATGGCGATTGCCGTAAAGGACGGCGGCCTTCCTGGAACGAGGCCGCTCCCCCGGCGTTAGCCAAGGAACTCTATGATCGGTTCATTGACCTCTGTCGTCAACGGGACATCCCCACCGAATCGGGCATTTTCCAGGCCATGATGGAGGTCTCCTTGACAAACGATGGCCCGGTCACCATCCTTTTAGATTCCCATAAAAATTTCTAAGAACGGAGTATTATGACCACATTTTCCCTTGGCTCGACCTACCACGGTTTTACCCTTGATCGTGTTTCCTTTGTCGAGGAAATCAGCTCAACCGTTTATCTGTTCACTCATGCGGTACTCGGCTGTCAAGCCCTGGCGATCAAAAACCAGGACCCGAACAAGACGTTCTGCGTCTCCTTCATGACCGTTCCCGAAGACTCCACCGGTGTGGCCCACATCCTCGAACACTCGGTGTTGATGGGCTCGGAAAAATATCCGGTTAAGGATGTCTTTGGCGAGATCAACAAGGGCGGTTTGATGACCTTCCTCAATGCCATGACCGGTTCCGACACCACCTGGTACCCCTTTGCCACCCGCAATCTGAAAGAGTACTTCAACATCATGGATGTCTACTGCGACGTAGTGTTCAATCCGCTGTTGCTGCGCTCCACCTTTGAACAGGAAGGCTGGCATTACCATCTGGAAAAGGACGAGGACAAGCTGCAGTACATGGGCGTGGTTTTAAACGAGATGAAGGGCGCCTTTTCGGATCCGATCCGTTCCCTGTTTCACAACATCTACCAGGGGCTGATGCCGGAATCGACCTATGCCCATGAGTCCGGTGGTGATCCTCGCCGCATCCCGGATCTGAGTTATGAACAGTTTGTCGAGTTTCATCACTCCCACTATCACCCGTCCAACAGCACCATTTTCTTTTACGGCGATGCTGATTTGGAAGAAGAACTGGCCTTTGTCCAGGAACGTTTTTTGGGTAAGTTTGAACAGCCGGTGGATAAGGCCAAAATCAAGGAAGGGGTGGATGTGTCCGCACCCTTGTCCATTGAAGACAGCTATCCGGTCCAGCCGGGTAGCCCGACCACAGAACGGACATTCTTGGCCATCAGCTCCGTTATCGGCACCAGCCGCGAGCGGAAGCTCAATACCGCTTTTCAGATCATTGCCAATATCTTGTTTAATTCCGACGGTTCACCGTTGAAAAAAGCGGTATTCAACGCCGGTGTCTGTAAGGACTTTGGTGGCCTGTTCCTGTCCAACTCATGCATCAAATCGTTGATCATTACCTACTTGGTGGGGACAGACGCTGCGAAGCGTGACCACTTTCTCGCCCTGTACAAGGCCACCCTGACCCGGATGGTGGACCAGGGGCTGGACCGTGAGCTGATGCTGTCCGAGTTGAATAAGTATGAGTTTTCCGTGCGTGAGGAAATGAATAAGGCCCAGCGTGGCCTCGATCTGATCGGTAAAGCCCTACCGGCGATGAAGATCGGCATGACGCCCTTTGACGCCCTGGAAATCGACGCCCTCTTGGCGGAGATTCGGCGGGAGGCCACCGAAGAGGGATATTTTGAAAAACTGATCCGTTGCTACCTGCTGGACAACCCGGCCACGGTCACCGTTACCCTGGCTCCGGACCCGGAGAAGATGGCAAAGAATGTGCTCGAAGAGGTGCAACGGCTGGAAGCCTATAACGCCTCTTTGGATACGGCTGCCCGCCAACAGCTGGTTGCCCGTACGCGCGAGTTGATGGACCTGCAGGCAGCCGCCAACACACCAGATGACCTACGCCGTCTGCCCCGACTCGGTCTGGACGACCTGGACGCCCGCCCGCCTTTCCATGAGGTCAAACCGTCCACTCTGGGGAATGTCGAACTGCTGGTCAACAACCTGGAAACCAACGGTATCTGTTACCTGGATTTTGGTTTTGATTGCTCTGCCCTGCCCTTGGAGTTGCTTCCCTATCTCGATCTCTTCGCCACTATCCTCACCGAGATCGGGACGGCCAACAAGGACTACATGCAGTTTGCCAAGGCGATCAATCTCTGTACCGGCGACTTTACCCACTCCTTCCAAGCCTATGTGCGGACAGGTGAACGCGACACTGTCCGCCCGATTCTCTGGCTGCATGTCAAGGCCCTGTCCTCCTACCTTGATCAGGCCATTGAGCTGTTAACCGAAGTTTTGACCTCAGTGGATTTCTCCGACGAACACCATATCGAAGAGATCATTCAGCGTGAGTTTGCCTGGGCGGAACATTCGGTCCAGAGTGAAGGCTATTCCTTGGCCGCCACTCGCGCCTTTTCCCATCTCAGCCTAGCCGGGCAGTACAACGAACAGGTGCACGGGGTGACCGCGTATCTCCATCTCAAACAGCTGGCTGGCGACTATCTCAACGGGGAAGCCAAACTCCATGCCGCCCTACTCCAAATCCGCGAGCTATTGCTGCGCCGCCAGGGGATGATCATATCGGTCACTGCTGAGGACAAAGACATTTCCCGTTTCCAACACCTCGGCATCAATTTGGTCAATGAGCTGCCCAACCAAATTATTACCCCGGCACAGATGCAATTCCCCAAGATTGCCCGGACTCAGGCTTTCACCACCTCGGCCGAGGTCGTCTACAATGTCCAGAGCTGCACTCTGTTCCCGGAGGTCGGGCAGTACAATGGCAGCTTTGAGGTCCTTCGCACCTGGATGTCGCGGGATTATCTTTGGAATACGGTACGACAGATGGGCGGGGCTTACGGCTGCTTCATCCAGTTCAATCACTTAAGTGGTAATTTCGGCATGATTAGCTACCGTGATCCGCAGGTCAAGAAAACCTTTGATGCCTATGAGGCGCTACCCAAGGTCGTCGGCGGGCTGGAATTGTCCCCAGAATCCATGCAGCAACTGGTAGTCGGGGCCTACGGTACGGCGACCCCTCATCAGGGACCGGCAGCCAAAGGAGCCACGGCGCGTAACGATTATCTGACCGGTGTGACGACCGCCTACCGCCAGCAGCGTATTGAGGAGATTGTCCGTACTGGGGTTGATGATCTGCGCAGCTTTGCACCGCTGTTCAATCATCTGGAGCAAGAACGCAATCGAGTGACCATCGGCAATGGGGACAAGATCGAACAGGACAAAGAGCTGTTTGGCGAGGTAACCGAGCTGTAATTCGCCGGTATTTATCCTTTCTTGGTGGTGGACAATCGATCCACCACCTTCTCGTAATACGGCCCCTCTTCACCAAGCTCGATGCTGCGTCCCATGCGGCATTCGAGCTTGGTCCTCAACAAGCCGATTCTTCTCAGTTGTCGGACCTTCTCTTTCTCCTCGGTACAGGTTGTGAGCAGTTGCTCCAGCCGAGTGATCTCCTTTTTCAGTGCCACCTCCTCCGGTACATACCCTGCATTTTTCAACAAGCGATAGGCCATTCGCAGGTCAGGCGGGATATTGCTCAAATCTTCCTGGGGCAGCGGTTTGTTTTTCCAGTGGCTGAGATCGGGGAGTGTGCCCTCCTCCATGGCCTGGAGAATTTTACGTTCGGCGATTTGTTGGATGGTAGAAAGCATGTTCTGTTTCTCTTGAGTTGTCGCCCTGAGTCGTTACAATAGGTTACATTGCAGGTGCGGTGAACAATCTGAATACTAGACGAGAGAGGAGCGGTGTATGAAAATGCGATGTCTGCTGGGTGTCTCCATGGGCGTGCTGATGAGCGGATCCCTGGCCTGGAGTGCTGACTTCCCCTGGGAAATGAAGCTTCCCTTTAAGGAGGCCACCATCCACTACCAACTTAGTGGTAGTCAACAGGGGGAAGAGACTCTGTACCTTAAGGATTATGGCCGGTTGCGCGCCAAATACCACCACGGCTCGATCACTATGATGGGAATGACCACCAAGACAGAGACGGTGGAGATTAGCGACTCCGATTGGATCGCCACCTATGATCTGGTGGAAAAATCCGGATCCAAAACGACCAACCCCAACAAACTGTACCAGAACGAATATAGCAAGCTCAGCCGAAGCGAGAAGAAAAATTTTGAAAAAAACGCCAAGGAATTCGGTGCAGGGATGATGGCCCAATTCGGCAGCACGGTCACTCGGTCCAGTGATAAATTCCTGGGCTATGATTGCGATGTGATCGCGGTAAGCGGCATGTCAACCAATACCGTTCTCCGTGGCTCCGATGTATCTCTGAAAACCGAGACTTCGATGATGGGGATCAAAAGTGCAAATAGTGCCACCCTGATCGACACCACATCGGCCATCCCGGACAGTGTTTTCTTGCCACCGGCCGGAATCAATGCGCAGCTTAATCCACAGGCGGAATCCATGATGGAGGGGATGGTCCAACAGACGGTCAACGCATTTAAAGATCCGGAGGGGGCGAAGAAGATGCAGTCGCAAGCCGGGGCTGCGTCGATGATGGTGCCCACACGGCAGCAGGCCATGGAAGCCGATGGGGTGAGCGCTGAAGACCAGCAGGAGATGATGCGTCAGATGCAGGAAGCGATGCAGCAACTGCAGAAGGTGCAGCAGAAATAGAGCCCGAATCCGAGAATAAGGAGGGATAGGTTTTTCCTGGACCGATTCAGTAAAATTGAAAAAGCCCCCGGAGCGATTTGCTTCGGGGGCTTTTTTTATTTTTGGAGGATAGTGTCCCTCAGGTACTCTTGGTCGCTTTTTTCTGGGTAATCAAGAATGTAATGCAGCCCGCGTGACTCCTTGCGCAGGGTGGCGCTCTGCACAATCAGGTCGGCTATAACAGCCAGATTGCGCAACTCCACCAGGTCCGGCGTGAGCAGATAGTCATAGAAGTGCTCCTTGATCTCCTTGACCATCCAACTGAGGCGGGTCTGGATCAGGTCCAGTCGTTTCTGTCGCCGGACAATGCCCACGTAATTCCACATCAGTTGTCGTACTTGATCCCAGTTGTGCTTGATAAGGATCGACTCGTCAAGGATCTCTGCACCCCCGGTACGCCAGGGGTCGATCTCGATCCGGGGCAAGGAGCGGACATCTTCAATGCGATCTTGAATCAGCTTGGCTGCGCGGTGAGCAAAGACCACGGCTTCGAGCAGCGAGTTCGACGCCAGGCGGTTAGCGCCGTGCAGCCCGGTGCAGGCGGTTTCCCCTAAGGCCATAAGGTTAGTGATCGAGCTACGGCCATACTCGTCGACCAGGACGCCACCACACATGTAATGGGCTGCCGGAACAACGGGGATCGGCTTTTGGGTCAGGTCCACCCCGTATTTTTTACAGGTGCCGTAGATATTGGGAAAGCGCTCGCGGAGAAAGTCGGCCGGTTTATGGGTAATGTCGAGAAAGACGCAGTCGGCACCGGTGGCCTTCATTTCCGCATCGATTCCCCGGGCTACGGCATCACGGGTGGCAAGGTCACCGCGAGGATCATATTTCTTCATAAAGGCTTCACCCTGGTTGTTGATCAGGGTCCCGCCCTCGCCGCGAACCGCCTCAGAGATGAGAAAGTTTTTCGCTTCGCGGTTAAAAAAGCAGGTAGGGTGAAACTGGATGAATTCCAGGTTGGCTACCTTGGCGCCGGCTCGATAGGCCATGGCCACTCCGTCACCTGTGGCGATATCTGGGTTAGTGGTATAGAGGTAAACTTTGCCGCAGCCACCGGTGCACAGCACGGTTACTCCGGCGCAGTGCGTCTCAACCTCGCCAGTGATCCGGTTGAGCACATAGGCACCGAGGCAGCGATCGCCGCCGCTTCGTTCGCGACCAAGGGCCTTGGACTCGATCAGCAGGTCGATGGCCAAGTGGTCTTCAAGGACGGTGATGTTGGGATTGGCGGCTATCTGCTCCAGCAGCGCTCGCTCAATCTCTTTGCCGGTGAGGTCGTGTGCATGAGCGACACGTCGGGCGGAATGCCCCCCCTCCATGCCCAGGTCAAAGCCTTCGCCGTTCTCACCCCGTTGAAAACGAACCCCGAGATCCATCAGCTCCCGGACCCGGTCCGGTCCTTCCGTGGTGACAATGCGGACGATCTCTTCGTTACACAATCCATCCCCAGAACAGAGGGTGTCGGCGATGTGCGCCTCCACTGAGTCCTCTACGGAGAGCACCGCTGCTACCCCGCCTTGGGCCAAATTCGTGGCCGTGTCTGCTTTTTTCTTTTTTGTGATCAGGGTTATTTTGGAAAACTGCGCAACCTTCAACGCAAACGACAGCCCCGATACACCACTGCCTATAATGAGTACATCGCTATAATTCGTCATACTTGGGTCCCGCGCCGATAATGTTTCACGTGAAACATGATGGCGTTGTCAAAAGTCAACATCCGAGAAATCGTGCGTCGTAACAAAAACCGTTATGAACACGAAGCGTCGTCCTCGTGGCTTGTTACGAGAATGACAAACATGGGCAAAGTGATTTTGGAGGCAAGAGAACTATTCTCTGGGAAGCGAGAGTATAGTATACTCTTTGAATGTTTCATTAACAAAGAGCTGTCAGGAGAAGATTTACGGTGGAAACACAGATTATCGCCTTGGCCAATCAAAAGGGTGGCGTCGGTAAAACCACAACCGCGCTGAATCTCGCTGCCGTTTTGGCGAGCAAAGGGAAAAAAGTTTTGCTGGTCGATTCCGATCCCCAGGGGAATGCTTCTAGTGGCGTGGGCGTGTTTAAGTCGAGCACGGAAAAAAATATCTATAAATGCTATACCGGTGACAAGGAGACCGCAGATTGCATTCAGCCCACCAACGTCAAAAATCTTTCGGTCCTGCCCGCCTCTATTGATCTGGTCGGCGTGGAAGTGGAGTTGCTCAGTCAGGAGAACCGCGAGAAGCGGCTCAAGGGGATGCTACGCCCGGTCCGAGAGTCCTTCGAGTATATTCTCATTGATTGTCCGCCTTCATTGGGCATGCTGACCATTAACAGTCTCACCGCGGCTGATTCGGTACTTATCCCTTTGCAATGTGAATACTTTGCCATGGAAGGTTTGGCCCAGTTGATTTCCACTATCCGCAAGGTCAAAAAAACCTTGAACCGGGATCTGTTCATCGAGGGATTACTGTTGACCATGTATGATGGACGCAACCGGTTGACCCACTCAGTCGCCACTGAAATTCAGAAACATTTTGGGGAACAGGTCTATAAAACCGTTATCCCCCGTAATGTACGCTTGAGCGAGAGCCCCAGCCATGGCCAGACCATTCTCGAGTATGATCCCAATTGTACGGGAGCAAAGGCGTACAAACAGCTGGGTAGCGAATTCCTCAAACGAGCAAAAGGGAGAGCGTAATGGCAAAAAATGTATTGGGCCGTGGTGTTAGCGCACTGTTGCCGGAGGAGAGTTTGGACGATGATGAAAAGTATTTTGTTTGCGATGTCGATAAGATAGTCGCAAATCCTCAACAGCCGCGCAGCTACTTCGATCCGGAAAAATTACAGCAACTGTCTGATTCTATTAAGGAAAAAGGGGTTATCCAGCCGCTTCTGGTCGTGAGGGACAGTGGTGGTCGGTATACGTTGATTGCGGGCGAACGGCGACTGCGTGCGGCCAAGCTGGCCGGACTTGATGAGGTCCCGGTGGTGGTGATGGATGAGGCCGGGGACAAGGAACGCCTTGAGTTGGCCCTGATTGAAAATATCCAACGCCATGATCTCAATCCCATTGAGGAGGCGCAGGCGTACAGTCGACTGCTGGAGGAGTTTCAACTCACCCAGGAAGAGGTGGCCCAAAGGGTCGGTCGTCAGCGGTCCACCATCACCAATGTCCTTCGCCTGTTGCAGTTGCCGGCCTCGCTCCAAGAGGATGTGGCCCAGGGGCGGATCAGCGAGGGCCATGCCCGTGTTCTGTTACGGGTCAAGGAAGACCCGGAACAGATGCAGGCTATTCGTGATCGGATTGTCAACGAGGACCTCTCGGTCCGGGCGGCGGAACGCCTCTGCGCCGGAAAAGTGGCCAAGGCCGCACCCAAGGCTGCCGAAGCCGGTACCCCGTCCGTGGTCAAGGAAGAGTTGCCCGCCACCTATTGCAATACCCTGCTCACCCAACTGACCAATCAACTGCATACCAAGGTGCGTATCGTGCAACAGGGGGCCAGGGGGAAAGTCGAGCTTGAATATTACTCAAGCGATGATCTTGACCGCTTGGTTGGCCTGCTTTCGCGCTAGAAGCGGTGACGAAAGCAGTGTCCGGGAGTACAAACAGATGAATGGAGCGGCGATAAGCCCCCTACGGATGACCCCACTGGTAGTGCTGAGCTGCTTTCTTCTGCTGATGGTGCTTGGCATCACCTTGGGGGAGCCTTCGCGGGTGTTGGAGCAGGCGCGGTCGATCTGTCTGGCCTGTATCGGAATCGGCTAAATGCAGCGGTTGCGGCGGTGGTTCCAGCTTGTATTTGTCCTGCTGACCAACGGTTATTGGGGCTTTCCTGCAAGCGGTAGCATCTATCAGGGGCCGCTTAAGGTCCTCTGTTCTCCGGGGCTCAACTGTTATTCCTGCCCCGCTTCCACCACCTTCTGCCCCATCGGCAGTCTGCAGCAGTTATTGCTTGGTGTGCGCATGTCTTTTGCCGCAGGGCAACTCTTTGTCGGCACGTATATTGTGGGCTGTATTGGCCTGTTGGGCACGGTCTTTGGCCGTTTTATCTGCGGCTGGGCCTGCCCCTTTGGCTTGATTCAGGAATGGCTCCATCGCATCCCTTCCACCAAAATTCGCCTGCCCCAATGGATGGGCTGGGGGCGTTATTTGGTGCTCATTGTGCTAGTGATTATCCTGCCTCTGGTCTGGATTGATGCTTATGGCCTGGGCCTGCCCTGGTTTTGCAAATTCCTCTGCCCGGCCGGTACCCTGGAGGCCGGAATCCCCATGCTGCTGATGGATACGGACCTGCGATCCAGTGTGGGCTGGCTCTATGTCAATAAGGTGGTGCTCCTTGTCGTCACCCTGTTTGCTAGTGTTGTCGCCTCTCGCCCTTTTTGCCGAGTTCTGTGTCCGCTCGGCGCTTTTTATGGCCTGTTCAACCGGATCAGCCTGATTAGGTTGAAATTTGATGCGGATAAATGTACAAAGTGCGGGGCGTGTCACCGGGTTTGCCCCGTTGAGATCCGGGTTGATGAGGCACCCAACAGTGGAGCCTGTATCCGTTGTTTGAAGTGTTGCACCGAGGCATGCCTCACAGGTGCGCTCAGCCTTGATATCGCAGGATACGGTGTCACTATCAGTCCGCCACCGTTGACCACTGATGAACCCCAAAAACAGGGAGTCAAGGGATGAAGGGACGTCTTACGGCGTTATCCGTAGCCTGTTTGCTGCAGCTGAATCTGCATTGGGCCGCTGCGGCAGAGATGGTATCGATCGCCGGTGACGACATCAACATGCGCTCCGCCCCGGGAACGGACCAGCCGGTTTTGTGGCAGCTCGGCTCCGGGTTCCCCCTGGAAGTTATCACCCAAAAAGGCGATTGGTTCCAGGTGAAAGATTTTGAAGGGAGCTCTGGCTGGGTACACCGCAAGACCACCCAGCAAACCCCCTATGTCATCGTGCGCGCCAATAAGGGAACGGATCAGCAGATTAATGTTCGCAAAGAGCCGCGTACCGATGCGGAAATTGTGGCCAAGGCCAATTACGGCGTGGTATTCCGAGTATTGGCAACCCAGGGCACCTGGATTAAGGTCGAGCATACCCAAGGGGTGTCCGGCTGGGTTTTAGGCAGTTTGCTCTGGGGAAAGTAAGCAGTACACGTTGAGGTAGTAGGCAGGAAAAAGATCGTCCAGAAGTTCATCGTTTTATTTTCACCCCATCTGCACCACGTTTGATCGTTGGGTTGCGAGGTTTTGGAAATATGTACGACGTAACCCGATCAATACCGATGATTCCCGATAAGAAGCTGATCAGACTCCGCTTTGAACAGGCAGCTGCGACCTACGAGCAGCATGCTACGGTTCAGCACCGGGTGGCCGAACACCTTTTGGCCATGCTGGCTGAGGCTGCGCCCGAATTGCAGCCCGAACAGGCCCTGGAGATCGGTTGCTGTACCGGACTGTTGACCCAGCGTATCTTTGAGTGCTTCCCTTGTCTCACCCATCTGACCATCAGCGATCTGGTTGCAGCCTTTGAAGAGTGCGTCTGTCGCAAGATCGGTCCCAAAGCGGAAAAAATAACCTTTGTTGCCGGAGATATAGAATCGGTTCGCCTCCCCGGCTGCTATGATCTGATTATCTCCTCATCCACCCTGCATTGGGTCCATGATTTGCCCGCCCTGTGCAGTAAATTGCACCGACACCTGCATCCGGACGGCATCTTCGCCCTCTCTCTGTACGGCAAGGAAAACTTACGTGAAATCCGCGAGGTGACCGGAGTCGGCCTGGTGTATCGTACCCTGGATCAATTGCTCAATGTGCTATCCGAGCGGTTTGAGATCTTGGCTGCTGAGGATGGACGGGAGACCCTGTGGTATGCAGATCCCCTGGCCGTGCTCAAGCATCTGCGGGCAACCGGCGTCAACTCCATCGGGCAGCAGGCCTGGACCCGACGTCAGGTCAGCGAGTTTATTCAACAGTACCAGATCCTCTATGGAGGCGAGCAGGGCGTCCGGCTCACCTATCATCCCATGTTCGTCGTCGCCCGTCCGAGGTCGTAGACCCGCCCGTAGAGGCGTCGACACAACCTCAACCGAGGGGCAGTCAATGACCCAACCACAATATACAATTGCCATCGGTGGGATTGATACCGATATCGGTAAATCCTACATTACCGGCCTGTTCGCTCGCCATCTGTTGCAGCTGGGCCATTCCGTTACCACCTTGAAGTTGGTCCAGACCGGTTGCACCGAGATATCCGACGATATCAAACTGCATCGCAAGCTGATGGGGCAAGATCTGACTGATTTTGATCGCGAAGGCACGACCTGCCCCTATCTTTTTCCTTTTCCCGCCTCCCCTGTATTAGCTGCACGTATGGTTGGTAAGCGTATTGAGGAATCGGTGCTTGATCAGTCGCTGGTTGCCCTGCAAAATCGGCATCAGTGGTTGTTGGTGGAAGGTGCCGGCGGCCTGTTGGTGCCCCTGACCGCGAACCTGCTGTTGCTTGATTTTTACGCCGCCCGCAACATCCCGATGATTTTGGTCGGATCCCCTCGACTGGGCTCGATCAACCATATTCGTCTCAGCCTGGAGGCGATTAAGGCCCGCAACATTCCCCTGCTCGGCCTAGTCTATAATCTCTATGGCGATTATCCCAAGGAAATTGTTCAGGATACCCTGCTGGAATGCAGCAAGGCCCTCACCGATTACGACTTTGCCCAGCGGTTGGTGATCGTGCCTGACATCCGCGAAAGCAGTGCCGCTTCCTGGCAGGTGCTTGCCGATGCGGCGCGGGAGTGGCAGGAAAGGCAATGTTGAGGATGAAGTAAGCAGGGGGACTCGACCAGACGGTGGGCAAAGAGGCCGAATTGGGCCACCCAGTGGCCGTAGCGGTGGTTATCGTTTTGCCCATCCAGCCCGGTTTCCATCATGTATTGTGCAGATGCGTTTGCCAGGGCTGGTGATACCGTTCGTTACCCCATCACCTGTCACCCCGCCAAGACCACCACCCAGCATACTCTCATACTTCTTGATTGATTATAAAGGAACCGGATCCGTCACCGGGGGTGAACCAACGGCCTTCGATCCTGCCGTGGCGCAACACGCCTTTATAGATCACTTTGTGATGCCCGCCGCCCTTTCCGGAATAGTCCTTAACAAATTCAACCGGCGGATTCCCGGACGACTTTGAGATGGTATGGGGTTTGTCGGCTTTTCCGTGGGTGAAGTCAATAATACTCTGGCTGCCCGGAAGAGGCAATTCCAGGCGGGCAGACAAGGCGCTGCAGACGGTTGTTTTGCTCAGTGAGTACCGAGCATAAGATTGTAGCGGGTTTCTCCGTCAACCCCGATCAACCGCAGGGTATAGGTGCCGGCATCAGAGACGGTGACCGGAAGAGAACTGTTTTCCTGGCCGCTAAACAGGCGATGCGGGTCTCGGAACACCAGTGTCCCTTTGGCATCCCAGACCTCGACCGTGAAGCGGCCGGGATCACCGGTGGCGGTGAAGTTGAACCGTACTGGGCTGAAGGCCTCCATGGGAAATCGGTATTCGGCCACCGCGCCGGTGGCAATGGTGCCGCCCATGGACGGGCCGTTAAGTTGCAGCGTATTGGCCTGACCACGCAATTGGGCGTCAAAGGCTATGGACTGAACGCCGATACTGTAGGGGCCGATGCCTTCCTGGCCCCGGACCCGCAGGAAGTAGGTGTCGGTTTTGTTTGGTGTCCAGGGGATGCGCAACCGGGCCGGATCGGGTTTGGCACTGCTTGGCAACCGATAAGCCGAATTCCCCAGAGAATCGGTTAATTCAAGCTGATAGGCCGAGCCCTCGGCGGTCTGTTGTTGAATGATCCGCACCGGGCTGTTGGCATAGAGCTTGATTCGATATTTGGCCACCGCCCCCTTGGCAATGGTCCCGGCTTGGGGATCTCCATCGATCTGCAGGATATTGTTGTCACTCCGCAGGGTTGCATCTGAAACCAAAGGCGTGAGGTGCAGTTTGTAGCTGCCTTCACCACCGGTACCAATGATCCGGAGAAAAAAGGAATCGGTGGTTTGCGGGGTACACGGGAGGATGATTTCCTTATCAAGCCCTTTTTTGAGCGAATAGCTGCAGGAAATACGATGGGAGGAGTCCACGAGCTCAAGGGCATATTGGACCTTATCCCCGGTGGGTTCAAGGGTGATTTGCACCGGACTATTTTCGTGCAGGCGGAGGTTGTGTTCCCGAGCGACATTGGTGAAAAGAGTCCCGCTGAATTGCTGTATCTCGGGATTGGCCACAACCGGTGGCGCTGTTGTTGGCTTTTGCGGAACCAAGGGGTGGGAGGCGGTGGCAGTGCTGTTGTCCTCGAAAAAGAGAGCCAGGGTGTTGGCCAGGGCATCCTGGCGGATCACATTGCCCACACCTTTGTCGATTGAAAGCAACATACCCGCGCATTGACCGCCCAGGTACAGTGGGCTGCCGCTGGCACCTTTGGCTAGCGCATCTTCGGCTGCGGTCGGGCGGACATAGATGTTGCGATATTTATCATAGCCGATGATCTCAACCGGAGACTTACGGATACTCCCGTCGGCAAGCATGGTGTGTAGCTCGCCCACTTTCTCCGTGGCGAGGAGACTGTTCAGACTTGCATGGCTGGGCCAGGAGGTCCGGCGGCAGGAGATCGGCGTATCGCTTTTTACCCGCAGTACACTGAGATCTCCGGGGAAAAGTTCGAGGATTTCCGCTGAGGCGTGGGTCTGTTCCGCAGTGATTACGTCGATGGTGAACCCATTTTCAACCACATGGGCCGGGGTGATGATCAGACATTCGGTTCCCCGTGGGCGAAGAATACCCTGGCCGAAATCATTGTCATCGATTTTGAGAAATACATCCGAGGCCAGGGCCGGTGAAGCACAGAGCCCGACAATCAGCGACATGCAGTATATGAATTTGAAGCGGCTGTTCATGTGTACACAGTTTTACTTGAGTTTCATCTGCGAATGGAAGTAGAGCAGGCGGACGGCAAAGACGAGAATCCCGGGCACGGCCAACATAATGGCCCAGGTAATCACCAGCTCTTCATCCTTGCCCAGTTTCGACCAGAGGTTGTTGCGGATTTTAAGATTGGTGTCACGAAATTTTTTGATGGTGGCCGAGTTGGCCTCGACAATGGCCACCACCTGCAATCCCCGATCAAAGTCAAAGGTAACCACGCCGCTTGTTTTAGGGGCGCTCGGGAGAAACTGGAGACCGTCCCCGAGCTGCAGCTTATAGGGATCAACCTTGTAATGGTTGCCCGAAAGGAGCTGGCGGGCCACCATGTGGATCTCGCCTTCGAGGAGCAAGCCGTCTTGCTGGTAGGCATCGTAGGACGGGACCTTGCCGACGATCAGCGGACCGTCAATGTTGTATCGCCAGGGAATGCCCTGGAGCACCATGTTGAGCGGGTTGTTGAGCACCAGATCGATGGTGCCGGGCAGGGTGAGCACCGGCTCGTCGTTTTCGTCAAACACCGCATTCTTGCCGGTGCTCTTAATCTTGATATGCAGCGGCCCCTTGCCATTACGGGAGAAGACGATGGTAGAGCGTCCTTGGATTTGCAGCGAGCCCTGGCCCGTATACTTTCGCGAGCGCGAAAGCGAGGCGGCGGGCACCAGCGGATCAAAAGTGCCGGTGTTGTTCTCTTCCCAGTAGAGGGTGGCGTCGCGAAAAGGAATACGCGGCGGATCGATACTTTCCGGCTGGTACTCGATGCGTTCACTGCGGGCGGTGACAATAAAGGAGCCGGGAGAAAAGGAGTTGATCGCGATTTTGCCGACCAGCAAGCCGAGAAAGACCACATAGAGGCTGAAAAAAAAGGCGATACAGTGCAGGGTGCGTGGATACTGTTCGGTAATGTAAAAAAAGACCTTTTTTTCCGGCTCGGAAACGACCGCGGCCAGAAGCACATCCCGGATGATATCTCCGGAGGTGACGAAAAAATTCCGCAGTTTCACAGGCTCATCTCACCGGAACTTCGACGTTAGGCAAACGTTTGCCGAAATTATTGCGGAGGAGATAGATGCTTTTGGGCACCGCCAATAACTCCTTGTTCACCATGCAGGCGGTATCGTAGGCCACGGTACTGTCGGCGCTGATTTTGGTGCAGGCCCCCCGCTCGGCCATTCCCGGGATGCCGATACTGGTATCGGTGTTGCCCGAGTTGACATAGAGCACATAGTTATTGTTGTTGGCCGGGCCCCAGCTTGCGGGCACATAACGTAAATCACGGGAGGTGCAGTCCTGCTCACCGATGGCGGCGAGGACGACCAGGGAATCCGGGGAATATTTGGCCATCTCTTTCTGGTATTTCGTGGGGATACTCACCAGCAATTCTCCGGCTGGTTGGGAGCCGAGTTCGTATTGCCAGGAGGCGGCATAGAGGCCGTCACGGCTGACCATGTTGACGCAGAGCTTGGCCTTGGATTCGGGGATATCTCGGAGCACCTGGATGTAGAGCTGTTGCAGGTCGATCTGGGACAAGGTGCTCTCCTGCATGAATCCGGCACGAATACCGCCGGAAACCGTGACCTTTTCCAGGTAGGATTCTTGAAACTGATCTTGCTTGAGCACGATTTTTCGACTCTCCTGGGCTGTCACCGGGGCAGCCAGGAGACAGAAGCTGAGGAGAGCGGTGGTCATGGTGCTGATCTTTAAGGCGCTGGCCAGGGAGTATACAAGGTTTTTCATTGGTGTTTCCTCGTGGATCTGGGTTGGATCGGCTGGTTGACGTTTGTAACGTCGTTGCCGATATTTCGCCGGGAGTCGGCCCGGAAAAGAGCGTCGATACCGATTGTTGCTTGCCGGATGGCGATAGGTGGGGGTAAGATTTGGTCGTTTTTGCGGCGCTGGAGAAAGCGGCGTTGGTCAGCGTGGGAACATTTATGGATTCGTCAAAACAGTGGAAAATCACGCATCGCAAAAACAGCAAGTTACGAATCGATGCGCCAGCCTCTTCTCTTGGACACAGTACCAATCCCGGCCGCTATTTTCCACGTGAAAAGAAAGGGGGATGGGGAATTTTTTGGAAAAACCTGTGCGGGACAGCCGATTCTTAGCGCCCTTGAGGCAGGAGCCCTTTTTTTTGACGACTTCGGATGGGCTGTTCCACTGCGCATACAAGTTGATCGTTTAATGCGGGTTGTATAAATGACTGAAGAAACAAAGCAGTATCGTTGTGATACCGTGGAGGCCTTGACCCTGGAGTTGCGCCGCTTTGCCAGCGAACGTAACTGGGAGAGATACCACACCCCGAAAAACCTGGCCTCGGCCCTGATTGTCGAGGCGGCGGAACTGCTCGAGCATTTCCAATGGCTCAGCCAGGAGGAAAGCCAAAATTTATCAGCGGAGGTCAAAACCGAGGTGGCTCACGAGATCGCCGATGTGTTCATCTACCTCACCCGCCTCTCCGATAGGCTGGGTATCGACATGCTGGCCGCTGCTTCAGAAAAGATGGGGCTGAACGCAAAAAAATATCCGCCCTTGCCGCCCGTTGCTTGAGCCCTTTTTCCCCATGGAAACCGCCGCTGCCCTCCACTTCTTTTTTCCGCACACCGAGGTCATGTCCGTAACCCCTTTGGGCAAGGGGAATATCAACGAGACCCTGCGGGTGACCCTTAGGGATGGCGAGTCCTGGGTACTGCAGCGGCTGCATCCCGGGGTTTTTGCCGATTCGGATGCAGTCATGGCCAATATCCGCCTGGTCACCGCCCATTTGCAGCGAGAGCCGGCCGAGTCCATCCGCTTTTTCCGCCTTGGCTCCAATCCCCAGGGGCAGGACCAATTTTTTGATGTTGAGGGCTGTTGTTGGCGCCTGCTGAGCTACATTGGAGAGAGCCGTACCATTGAGCAGGTGGAGAATGTGGCTCAGGCCGAGGCCGTCGGTCGCTTGCTCGGTCGCTTTCATTGTCTGACGGCAAGCCTCGCTCCGGCGCACCTTGCCGATCCCCTGCCCGGATTTCATATTACCCCCCACTACCTGCACCAGTATGATACCCTCCGGCAAAAGAGCGTCCAGATGGGGCTACGGGAGCAGCAGTGCGCGGAGATGATCGAGCAAATGCGCCCTTTGGCCCAACTGCTTGAGGATGCGCGTGATCGTTTAAGTCAGCGGGTGATCCATGGTGATCCCAAGGTGGGCAATTTTCTCTTTGATCAATACTCTGACCAGGCGGTGAGTCTGATTGATCTGGATACGGTCAAACCCGGACTTCTGCTGCACGACCTTGGCGACTGTCTGCGCTCCTGCTGTAATCCTTTGGGAGAAGGGCATGAACAACCCGAGGCAACGACATTTGTTCCCGAGCTGTTTGCCGCCCTCATGACCGGATATTTAGGCCAGGCCGAAGATATCCTCACCGGTGCCGACCGGGAGTTTTTGGTGCGTTCGGCAGCGGTCATCAGTTTTGAGTTGGGGCTGCGTTTTTTCACCGACCATCTGGCTGGCAACCGTTACTTCAGGGTTGAACGGCAGGGACAAAATCTGCACCGAGCCCGCATTCAGTTGCAGCTCAGCCGATCCATCCTCGGTCAGCAAGGGCAGCTCGAGCGCTGTCTGCAGTCGCTGTTGTCGTAGATCCGCTTAGAACCACGTTGTTCCCTGTCCGGATTCGCCCCGTGTTGCTTGCAATTGTCGGCCGGGCGGTTTATAGCTGTGGCCACGCCGTTCATTTGTACCCTGTACGCATCGACCTGCGGCGGGCGTACCTGTTATCAGATTTTTATCATGAGGGAAAAAAGATCATGACCATTACCCAAGGCAGAACCGTTGCCATTACGTATACCCTGACCCTGGAGAACGGTGAGGTGGTCGACAGCAATGTTGACGATACGCCCCTGTCCTACGTCCAAGGTGAAGAACAACTGATTTTCGGTTTGGAGCAGGCCCTTGAGGGGAAAAAGGCCGGTGAAAAGCTTCAGGTCAGCATCCAGCCGGAAGATGGCTACGGCACAATCTCCGAGGATGCGCTCATTGAAGTGCCCGTGGAGCATCTTCCCGAAGACGGTCGTCAGCCGGGAGCGGTGATTACTGCTGTCGGTCCCCAGGGACAGGAGTTGGAAGGCATGGTAACCGGCATCCAGGACGAGAGTGCCACCATCGATTTCAACCATCCCTTGGCCGGTCAGGTGCTCCATTTTGATGTCACCATCGTCAGTGTTGACTAAGGGGTTTTTCGCTGCATGAGCACTGTTTCCTCCTATACCCTGCTGCACCGATCCAGCGAGTGCAAGGCGCGGCGCGGCCAACTCGCGACCCTGCACGGCACCATCCAGACCCCGGTCTTCATGCCAGTGGGCACCCTGGGAACGGTCAAGGCCATGACCCCGGAGAACCTGCTGGAGGTCGGCGCTCAGATTATCCTTGGCAACACCTACCATCTCTACATCCGCCCCGGGCATGAACTGATCCGCAGTTTCGGCGGCCTGCACGGTTTCATGCACTGGGATCGACCGATTCTTACCGATTCCGGCGGGTTCCAGATTTTCAGCCTTAAGGAACTGGCCAAGATCACCGAGGAGGGGGCCGCTTTCCGCTCTCATATCGACGGGACCAAGCTGTTTCTTAGCCCAGAAGATGCGGTCCATGTCCAGGAAGCCCTGGGTTCGGATATCATGATGGTGCTTGATACCTGCATCCCCTATCCCGCCGATCGCGACGAAGCCGCCAGAGGAACCGCCTTGACTAGGCGATGGGCCAAACGCTGCCGCCAGGCCCAGAGCAATACCGGCCAGCAGCTCTTTGGTATTGTCCAGGGGGGGATGTTTGCCGATCTGCGGCGAGAGGCGATTGAGCAACTGGTCGAGATCGGTTTCGACGGCTATGCCCTGGGCGGCCTTTCGGTGGGAGAGCCCAAGGAATTGATGTACGAGATGCTTGCAGCCACCGCCGATCACCTGCCGGTCGATCATGCCCGCTATCTCATGGGGGTGGGAACGCCGGAGGACCTGATGGAGGGTGTCTACCACGGCATCGACATGTTCGACTGCGTCATGCCGACCCGCAACGCCCGCAATGGAATGCTCTTTACTTCACAGGGCAGAGTTGTTATAAAAAACGCCTGTTTTCAACAGGACCCGCGTCCTTTGGATGAGAACTGCAGCTGTTATACCTGCCGTCATTATTCCCGTGCCTATCTGCGGCATTTGTTTCAGAACCGTGAAATTCTGGCCTATCAGCTGAACAGCATCCATAACCTGCATTATTACTGTACCCTGATGGCGCAGATGCGCGAGGCGATTGAAGCGGATCGCTTCCTTGAGTTTCGCCGTCAGTTTTACCAACAACGTACCCAACCGTTTGCACCTTAAAATCGAATAACTGGAGGAATTTTTCATGACCGGTATTGCCTGGGCCGCCGACGCAGCAGCGGCACCCGCGGGATTGGCCAACTTGGCTCAATTTGTCCCGCTGGTCCTAATTTTTATCGTTTTTTACTTCTTGCTCATCCGCCCTCAGCAGAAAAAGGCCAAAGAGCATCAGAATTACCTTTCCAACCTGAAAAAGGGCGACAAGGTTATCACCAGTGGCGGTATCTACGGACAGATTGCCGGAATCAACGATAACGTGGTCAACCTGGAGATTGCGGAGAACGTGCGCATCAAGGTGAGCCGCAGCGCCATTGCCGGTTCCGCCTCAGAGGCAGAGAAACAGGCTCCGGCGAAAAAAGCTGGCTGAGGACTCGGCGGCTGCAATTAATTTTCATCGTGTATGAAAATGAGCTTTGAGTCTTCCGATGCCTGCCTCTAACCCCATTTTCAATGGGGCAGATGCAGACCGTATTGGCCGTACCGCTGGTAATCCAGCTGTACGGCTTTTTTTTTTTGCTCCCTGAATCTGTGATGAGGGAATTTGGGGCGGTTTTTAGGTTGGTCTTCTTGCCGTATGACAACGACAGTTTTCTTCATTTTTGCAGGTGCTGCTGATGGAACTGGTTATTTTTCGAGGGAAAACCGACAACCACCCGGTGATCATCACCGATGAGGGGAATGTACGCAGTCTTCGTTTCGGCACCGAAGAACGGCAGAGCTGCATTGATCTGCAGCAGCCCCAGGTGCTGCAACTGGCCTATACCCGCTGGATGACCACAGCCCTGCTCCTTCACCCGCAGCCGGAAAAATTTCTGGTGGTTGGTTTGGGGGGAGCGGCCCTACCCCATTTTCTTCTCCACCATTTTCCCGAGAGTTGGCTCACCATCGTGGAGAAGGAACTGCTGGTGATTGATCTGGCCCACGGTTATTTCCGCCTGCCCCCCAGTCGCCGCGTGCAGCTCATTCATCAGGATGCGCTCGGTTTTGCGGAGAGTGAGGCCGAATGCGGCTATCATGTTGCCTTCCTCGACATTTTCGGTGCCGGTGCCATGGCCCCGACCCTGTTTGATGCCTCGCTCTACCGGTTGCTGCTCAAGCACTTGGATCCTGATGGGATCCTCGCAGTCAACCTTTGGAGTGGTGATCGGCCACTCTATCAGCGGGCCCTGGGGGCTATCCACGAGGCCAGTGAGGGGCGGATGCTCTCCATGCAGGTCAAAAAACGAAGTAACGTCATTCTCCTGGTTTTTCCCCGCGAGATTCCCCATCAACGGATAAAAAAGGCGCACAAACAGGGTGCCTTTTATCAACAGCAGTACGGGTTGGAGTTTCCCCAGTTTTTGAAGAAGCTACGGCGAACCAATCGCTCATCGCTCCTGCGTACCCTGTTCGGCTGAATTTTCGCTCAGTTCGAGCGCCTTCCCCTGAAAGATGTTGCGCGCCATCATCTGCGCTACGAGCAATTTACTCAGCTCGCTGGCAAGGATATTCCACCTGGGGGCGATGAGCAGTTCAGGGTGGGAACTGGCCCAGAGTCGGTGGATGGTGATCGACTGCGGAATTTGCGGCAGCAGGGTCAGGAGCAGTTCCATGTAGCCACTCAGAGAAAAGACCGGGACCTTGCCCCGTTCATAGAGCGTATGCAGAACAGTGTCCCGAATTACTTGTAGATGGTGCAGTTTGAGGGCATGAATCGGCAGTCGGCAGACCTCGTACAGAGTCTTGTGCATATCCGCTGCTGATTCTCCGGGGATGCCGAGGATGAGGTGTACGCCGATCTGGAGGTGCTCAAACCGGGCAAGCCGATCCACGGCCTGGAGAAAGTCGTTGTAGCTGTGGTTGCGATTGAGCCAGGTGAGGCTGCGTTGATGCCAGGTTTGCAGCCCAAGTTCAATCAAGCAGTCCTTGCCGCTTTGCTTGACCAGGCGGGAGAGCTCAAAAGGCAGATCGCTGGCAATGGCATCGGGCCGAGTAGAGAGGATCAGGCCGAGGCAATCGGGATCGGAGAGTACCTGGCGAAGAATGGGCAACAGTTGATCGGTTGCCAGGGCCGTACAGGTTTCCTGCTGAAAATAGGCCAGATAGTGCCGAAATCGGCCTTTGATCAGCAGCTGTTTACCGCGTTGGATCTGCAGATTTATGGCGTCGTCAGCGCGTAGGCTTTGCGGGGTGAAGCTGGCTGGACGGCAGAAGATACATCCACCCAAGGCCCGGTTGGGGCAGGGATACCCCAGATCAAGCGGGATTTTCCCGACTGGACGGCCATAACGCTTGCGACAATGCAGGCTGAAGGTCCAAATCCGGGGAGGTTCCATGGTCGATTCGGAATCAAGAGACAAGGGGAGTGGCCAATATGATGGACTGGAAAAAAGTCTATCACACTCTAAGAGATGGCTCGATAAAAACACAGATATACAAGGAGCAGTGTTTTTACCGGCCCGAAGGCATACATAGGGGGCGTCGAGCGTCGGGAAAAACGCTGCAACGCAGTGGATCGAAGTGTTTACGACGCCATCAATAATTCGTTTGCGGATTTACGCCACAGTGCCCACCACCTGGTAGTACCGTTCACCGGCGCAGGCACGGCAGAGTATCTTGCCGGCTTGCTCAAGCTCTCGGCAATCCTGGACATAGTCGCCGCATTCGCTGCATTGGACCCGGCGTATCGGTCGTCCGGGCATGTCGCAGTCTTTGATCTTTACCTTGACCTCCTGGAAGAGAAACAGTTCGTCCAGGGGCATGACCTTGTAGGCCTCCAGCTGCCTCTGGTATTTTTCCATAATTTCAGGGCAGTAGGACTCTGATAAAGCGCGGGCTTCTTCGCGAGCCGTCGCCCGGATGGCCTTGCCGGTTTCGAGGTTGACAAAAGTGGCCGCCATGATGCCGAAATCGACCCAGCGCAGTGAGCGTTTGCCCAGGCTGCATCCGGTGACCGATTGGATGGCATCGGTGGCGCAACGGTCGATTTCCACCAAAACGTAGAGCTTCTTGCGATCCGCT
This sequence comes from Desulfobulbus sp., assembly GCA_028684915.1. The sequence goes on along the minus strand of JAQUEZ010000011.1, from coordinate 15,462 downwards.
CCCTTGGGATCACTGATGCCAATTCGTTTAAGCGCAGTCATGGCCATGCGTACACCGATCACCTGACCTGCACATATATGCCCGTGAATTCGGGTTGACTCCGCCAGCAACTGCTCAAAAGATTCCATCTTTTCCACCGCCAACGTTGAAGTATCCGCTGGATACGCATAGTTTTTTCCAGCCGGTGCCTGCACAGAATACACCGGGTGGTCGATGCAATAAACCTTACCTGTGACGGCCGCTCCTGTCAATCGGCAGGCGGCCGTTGATCCTTGATCACCAGAGGTTTGGGATGGGAGATAGAGCCGAACAGCTCCTTACAGAACCCGCAACTGTCGCAGTGGTTGTCGCACTGGGAGAGCATATTGGCAAAGTCAAAGGAGAGCATGCGATTGTCGACATAGAGCCGATCCGCCAGCCAGGACATGGCATCCATCAGGTCTAAGAGATTGCCGTCGTAGCGTCTGGCGCGGTAGGCCTTGATTGTGTTCATCAAAAAAGTCGGGCCGAGGGTGCGGCCGCAGAGTTTGATCGTGTCCACATGATAGAGGTAGAGGTCGACATCCTCGGGACGGATAAAGGGAGATTGGAGCAAGCGGTGGGGCTGATCATCCAACAGGCGCATACAGCCGATATCGCAGTTGATGACGTGGGTTTGGCTATGACCGTTGATGTTGGCCAGGGCGATATAGGAATCGTGGGAAAGTTTGAACGGACAGAACGGCAGACAGCCCTCGTTAGCCAGGACCTCGATCTTCAGTGACGGAAACTCCTGGTGGATATTCAGCGCAATGTTGGCCAATTGGTCGAGTTCACGGTTGAGTGAGCGATCAAGAATGATCTTCCCTGGCATCTTGAATCCGGTCTCCCGGATATAGGCTAGCTGCGCCTCAATCTTGTGACAGGAATCGAGCATGGTGTTGACGCTGGGCACAGCCTCGAGCTGGGCAGCGATCGTGGGTGACTCGTCGGCCAGGACCTGAAGCAGATAATGATCGCAGTAGACAATACCGTGGATTACCTGCCGTTCCAGGCAATGCTCCAAGGTGCGGAGAACCGGTTTGAGGTGGCTGTGGTCGGTGAGTAGGTCCGGGGTGTAGAAGCGACTGTTAAGCAGGGCATATTTTTTAACGCCTTGCAGACGTTCCAATCCGGCAATGGTCGATTCCTGCGCCGGAAGCGATTCAAGTTGGATACGACTGTCCAGGGAACGACTGTGGAGCAGGCTGAAATGGACGCTGTCCAGGTCGTCGGCACACTGACAGAGAAAATCGACATACCTTTCCTCCGGGAGGAAAGGGACATTGAGAAAAGGCTTCATGATGATTGATTACGTTTTCGCAATAGGGCGTGTAGTTCAACTTGTTTGAGTGGTGGTTCGGTCTGCAGGAGCACCCGATTACCCGGGTTAGCCCGCTCTATGGGAGAGCCGTTTTCAAGCTGCATTGCGGTAACCGTCACCTGGTCAGGGTCGATGCCGCGGCCAAGGTATTCCACGTGGTCGCCGCAGTTGAGCACATGCCGGGTTTCAATCAACAGTGGAGTGGTCTGGCGAACAATGCCGACCGGCACCCAGCTCTGCTCAACTCTCATTCTATCATAAAGCATGTCCTCGGATGAAGGCCTTGCGCTGAAAAAGTTTTCTGTCTGACCCCGTGTGCCGATCTTGCTCAATTCGTTAAGAAAAGTCTCTGGTAGTTGCAGGCTAACTGCAGGTTTGCCTAAAAAAATCTGCTCGCCGATCCAATCCAGGGCCTGGCGGTAAAGTCGGACAACCGCCGCGACATAACCCGCAGATTTCATTCGTCCTTCAATTTTGATCGCATTGACCCCCGCATCAACTAAAAGCGGTAACTGCTTAAGAAGACAGAGATCTTTCGCATTGAAAATATAAGTCCCCCGTTCGTCTTCTTCCACCGGAAAATATTGGCCCGGTCGTTTTTCCTCGACCACAGCGTAGGAATAGCGGCAGGGATGAGCGCAGTCGCCCTGGTTGGCGTTGCGGCCGGTGAAGTAGTTGCTCAACATGCAGCGGCCGGAGTAGGAAATGCACAGGGCGCCATGGACAAAGACCTCGAGTTCGGCCTCGGTGGCCACACGGATGTCTCTGATCTCTTCAAGGCCGAGTTCCCGCGCAAGGTTGAGACGGCTTAGGCCCTGTTCTGCCCAGAAACGGGCACTGGCACCGTTGGTGACGTTGGCCTGTGTGGAGAGGTGCAAGGGAAGATCCGGGACCCTTTGGCGGGCAAGCGAGAGGATGCCAGGGTCACTGACAATGATACCATCGGCTTTGGCGTCATGGAGCATGGTCAGATAGGGTGCCAACTCCGCCATATCGCGGTTGTGGGCAAAAATGTTGACCGTCACATAGACTTTGACCCCATGGTCGTGGGCGTAGCTGATCGCGTGGCGAAGGCCGAGTTCGTCAAAGTTGCCCGCCCGCGCCCGGAGACTGAAGGCCTTGCCGCCAAGGTAGACGGCATCAGCCCCGTAATGGACCGCAGTGACCAATTTTTCAAAGCTACCCACCGGGGCGAGCAGTTCGGGAAGAATGGGTGGTGAAGAAGGAATTTGGTTCATTTGTTCTCAGTAGTCTGTGGGGAAGAGCAAGCCTCTAACGTGGTTGCATTCAGTCAAATCGGCCCTCGCCATGCCGAGTACTGTGCATGGGAGGGCCAGATAGTGCTTGCTCCAATTTTCCGGTTGTTTTACTCTTTTTCAGGATATCACTGTGTTATCCGTCTTTTCCCTCATGCATTATCCACCATTTCAGGCAAGGAGGCCCCCGATGCTGAAGAAAAATTTTTCCAAAACCGGTACGGTTTGTCGCGTCACCTTTAAATGTGCAAACGAGGAGCAGGCAGCCAGCGCCGTTTTGGCGGGGGATTTCAACGACTGGTCACTTACGCAAACGCCGATGAAAAAGCTCAAAGACGGCAGCTTTTCCGTGATCCTGTCTTTAGCCGCAGGGAAAAACTATCGATTTCGCTACGTTCTTGACGGTAACGTTTGGGTGAACGATAACGATGCCGACGGCTATGCTCCCAACGAATTTGGGGAGGCCAATTCGGTCCTTATTCTCTGAGGAGCGTATCGGGCGGGCGCTTTAAAAACAGTCGCCGAGTTTTGCCTGGTGGTATTCGTTTTTCAGCGCCACATAGCGCCGCCATGAGGCATGCATCTCCTGTACCTGGGCCTCGCTGACCTCCCGCACAACCTTGGCCGGCGTCCCCATGATCAGCGATCGCGGCGGGAATTTTTTTCCCGGGGTGACGACCGATCCGGCGCCGACAATCGATTCACGGCCGATTTCCGCCCCGTCGAGAAGGATTGCTCCCATGCCGATTAAGCAGAGATCACCCACGGTACAGCCGTGAAGAATCACCCGATGGCCAACGGTGCATTCACTGCCGATAATGGTTGGATGGCCATCGGCATCATCCCGTTCCTCCCCGACATGCTGAGTGATATGCAACAGGCAGAGATCCTGGATATTGGTGCGGGCGCCGATGCGAATGCGATGGACATCGCCGCGGACAATAACCCCGAACCAAAGAGAGACATCCTCCCCTAGGACGGTGTCGCCGATGAGTGTGGCATTGGGGGCAACCCAGCCGCCTTTGCCGACTTGCGGCTGATAATCACGGTATGGCAGTATCATAATCCCTCCTCTGATTGATCGTTGTCGGTGGCGGAGCTGGTGAGCCCGGCCATCAGTTGGGCAATCCCTTGCCTCTATACGGAATCAGCCCACGAGTGTCAAACAAAACCCGGTCGATGCTCCCGTTGCCCCATAACGATGGAGGCTTTTGCGGTTTAATCGCCGTCATGCCCCTGCGCTGAAACGAATCTGCTGGCTGAAAAAGGGCCGATATTCATCCTGGCGGTGGCTGACATAGACAATGGTTGCCAACTGTTTTGCGGCAACCTGGGCCAGGAAATCAAGCAGCGCCCTGCGATTGCCTTCATCCAACCCCTGGGTCGGTTCATCGAGGAGCAACAGTTGTGGGGCCTTAACCAGGGCCCGAGCCAGCAGCAGGAGCCGTTGTTCGCCATAGCTGAGGCGACGAAAGGGTTGACTGGCTTTGGCTGCCAGGCCCAGTCGTTCCAGCCAGCGACGGCCTCGCTGCTGCTCCGCCTGGCTGGGTGAATCGTAGAGACCAATGGTGTCGAACAGGCCGGAGAGGACAATGGCCAGTCCACTACCCGATACCCGGTGGTTGCGGTGCAGATCCGGACTGACGATACCCATGCGCCGCTTCAACTCCCAGATCGATTCACCGCTGCCCCGTTTTCTACCGAACACCGTGAGGTCGTTGGCATAACAGAGCGGATGGTCGCCGGTGAGTATCTGCATCAGGGTCGATTTACCGCAACCGTTAGGCCCGGTGATCAGGGTGTGATCGCCGCGATCGATAACCAGATCAAGGCCGGTAAAGACCTCAACCTCGTCGTATCGGGCAAAACCGTTGCGCAGGGTGATGAGGTTGTTGCCGGAGGCATCGTCACTCGCGGTTTTCGCCTGCCTGAGATCATCCACTGAAACCCGGAACAAGGGAGCCTGCCGTGAGAGAACGGTAAATACTTCCCCACGAACCTCGTTTGCCGGTCCTTGGAGGAGCAGGCGGCCATCTGCAAAGACGCCCAGATGCGTTACCCCTGAGGGAATGTCTACCGAATTGTTCACCAGCACCAGAATGCCCAACCCCTGATCACGCAACCGACTCAGGACCCGGTCCAACTCCTGGCAGCTGGCTTGATCCAGGCCCTCAGAGGGATTTTCCAGGACCAGAAAGGTCACCCCGGCGGTGATGTGCTGCAGCAGGCAGAGTTTGCGTGCCTGGCCGGAACTGAGTTGGCGATAGCCGCGATCAAGCAGTCCTTCAAGATGAAACAGGGTGATCTGCTCTAGATGGCGATCAATATCGGTGAGAAAATCCCGGGCCGGAGTACCGGGATCGATCCGGTTGAGGAAGTCGGTGTCGTCCTTGCGCAACTCCGCCTCAAAGATCGACTGTTGCTGCGTAAAGGAGAGCAGGCCGAGATGAGAGGGTAACTCAAAGCGCTTTGCCTGATACGGTCCACCGTTTAAAAGGTCGATAAAAGCGGCAAGACCTGAATCGTTGCCGCCCAAAAGACACCAGAGCTCACCGCGACGGGCGGTGAAATGGTCGATAAAGAGTCCCTGGGACTGCAGGGTAATGATGTTGAGCATGAGCTATTGCTGTGACTCCGTGTCCCACAGGGTGCTTAAAGAATAGGGCGAACCTTTGCCGCAGAAAAACGCGCCATCGACAAAGCGAAAACCAAGATCAAGCGTGGCAAGACGCGCCATATCTTGGTCATCGAGTGTGAGGCGAGCAGATGCCAGATTCTGGCGGATCCGCTCCGCATGGGTCGACTTAGGGATAACCACGGTCCCCCGACCAATACCCCAGGCAAGCAGAACCTGCGCCGGGCTGATGTCGTGTTTGGCGGCAATTTCTCCAATGATCGGGTTGTCGAGTAGGGTGGGCTCATCCTTCTTTTTCAGCGCCTTGGGACGGTCACCCGAACCAAGCGGTGAGTAGGCTGTAAGCAGGATATTATTATCGTGACAGAAAGCGAGCATTTCGTCTTGCTGCAGGTAGGGGTGGAGCTCGATCTGGTTCATGGCTGGTTGTATCGTTGCCTGGTCACACAGCGCCTTGAGCTTGGGGATGGTGAAGTTACACACGCCGATATTTCGCACCAAACCTTGATCTTTGCAGGCCTCTAAAGCCTTCCAGGTCTCAATGATCGGTTGTTCGGTAAGGGAAATATACTCCTCCGGTTTTTGCGCAAAATCCACACCAGGCGCAAAGACCACCGGCCAGTGGATGAGAAAGAGATCCAGATAATCAAGACCAAGGTCGGTAAGCGTCTGGCGCAGGGCAGGTTCTACCCGTTCCGGGGCATGGGCATTGTTCCACAGCTTCGAGGTAATCCACAGATCCTGGCGGGCAACCGATCCCTCTTGGAAAATCTCGGACAAAGCCTGGCCCACTTCGGGTTCGTTTCCGTAGATCGGGGCACAGTCAATGTGACGGTAACCGGCGGCAACAGCCTCCTTGATCGCTGTGGAAAGTGCACCAGGGGTTGATTTCCAGGTGCCCAGACCAAGAGCGGGAATCCGGTCGCCACTGTTCAGGGTAAAGTGTTGCATTCGATTCTCCTGTTACATCCCCATGGAGGTCTGGCTACCGCGAGGGGGAGCGTCGGCAGCCGCAGACTGGATTTTTGAAGTCGTTTTTCTCGCCTAAAGAAGAAAATGACGTTTTGGCCTTCGTCACTCAATGTTGTTTGGTTTTACTGCCAAAGTATCTAAATTGATTATTGCGTCGATTTTTTGAAGAAGGCAGAGCCGTACCGTCAAGGTGATGTAACGAAGGCGCATTAGCCGGCCTTTTTTTCGCCGGAAGACAAATGTAGCCCTTGGTGGAGTCTTTTTCTTTGCCGATACCATCTTTTTCTCTACAATGATCAAAGATAAGCAGACAAACGCAGGCCGCAACCGGGAGATCGTGATAGGTAACAACAAGGCTATGAAAGGAATAACCGGCTCCTCACTCCAATTGAATGAACGGCTCAAGCCGACCCCGCAAACCGTCATGGTGGTGGATGACAGCTCCACTATGCGTACCATCATCCAAAAAGAACTGGAGGTGGCCGGGTTTACGGTTATAACTTTTAGCGATGGGATGGAAGCCCTGGTCGCCTTACGTTGGTTGCAGCAGCCACCTGACCTGATAACCCTGGATATTGATATGCCCCGCATGAACGGTTTTGCCTGTTGCGAGCAGATCCGGTCCTGGGAGGCTGAAGGCATTGTCGGTCAGGCCGGTTCTCACATCCCGATCCTTTTTGTCAGCGCCACCGACACCTTTGAAAACCGTAGCCGTGGATTTCACCTCGGCAGCCTGGAATTTATTTCCAAACCTTTTTCCCAAGGGGATGTCACCGCCGCCGTGAACAAGCTCCTGCGGCCCCAATCTACCTATTCCGGGATGACCGCCCTGGTGGTGGATGATAATACGGGTCTGCGGCGGATGGTGTGCGCCTGCCTGGAGCGAATCGGTATACAGGTTATCGAGGCGGAGAATGGCCGTCAGGCCTTTGAACTCATCAAGGAAAACCTGGTGCAGACCGATATCTGCATTGTTGATTACGATATGCCGGTTATGCGCGGCGACGAGTTTATCCATCTTGCCCGCCAGTTTCCCGAGGCCGAACATCTGCCCATGCTCTCCTTAAGCAGTGCCGGAGAGCCCCAAGCCGTGTTACGCATGTTCCGCGCCGGGGCCAGTGACTACTTGGTCAAACCCTTTATTGCCGAGGAACTTCTTGCCCGGGTTCAGGTGCATCTCCAGCTACGTCGGCACATGAAAAATCTGGAGGAGATGAATCGTAATCTTTACGACAAAGCGGTTAACGATGTGCTCACCGGCCTGCGCAACAAGCAGTTTTTCCAGGAGGCGTTCGAGGAATTGTTTGCCCGAGCCATCCGCAGTAGAAGCGATATCAGCTGCCTCTTTTTTGATCTGGATCATTTCAAAAAGGTCAATGACACCTGCGGCCATGCCTTTGGTGATTATGTCCTGAAAAGCATCGGGCAGTTGATAAAAGCAAAGAGCCGTGTAGGCGATTTAGCGGCCCGATTCGGTGGCGAGGAGTTTGTGGTCGTCTTGCCCAATGCCAGTATTGAGCAGGCGTTGACCTATGGTGAAAAAATTCGTGCGGCGGTGGAAGCTTACCATTTCAGCGATCAGGGACGGCAGTGGCCGGTCACGGTCAGTATCGGGGTTTCATCCTATAAGGCTGATCAACCTGTTTCCGCAGCCAGCCTGCTGCAATTGGCCGATCAGGCGCTGTATCTTGCCAAGGATGGGGGCCGCAATCGGGTGGAAAGCCATACCATGTGAGCTTTCTCTTTTTGGGGCAAGGTGTTCAGCCTTAACGGCTCTCGTCGTCGCTTCCGACCGGGTGGTAATGCACATAGACTCGGCGAAGAAATTCAATCCGTGCCATCAGCGTCTTTTCCACCTCGGTGGCTCTTGATGCCTCCTTTATGAAGCAGTTTGTTCATGCGTGGAACTCGCCCCTCTTCGACCGTGGTGGAAGGTGAGCAAGAACCTGTCCATTTACCAGTATTTGGGTGAAGACTGTTTACGGTAAGTCGTCCGCACTCGATTAACGTTTAATAGCCTAAAAAACAAGGCAGCGAAGAACAATAAAAAAAGCGGGGCTGAAAAGAGCCCCGCTTCTGTGCTTGTGCGTGTTCCTGTGGCTAGGCGGTCTTTTATTACCTTCGTATTTTTCGGCCGGTGGCTGCCAGACAGGCCAGACCGGTTCCAAACAACAGCATGGTGGCCGGTTCGGGAACGGGTGCGGCTCTGCTCACGGGTATTTCCCCGGTGAAGGATTGTAGATGAATTTCTGCCCTTTGGTCCAATGATTCGACGTATACACCGCCCTCAATATTGGCAGAGTTTGTGAGCTCGGCCTCGACAGCCAAAATGCTTCCACGAAACTGGCTCGTAATAGTCAAGCTCTCTGCTTTGTAGAAATTCCAGATAATTTTATTATCCACATTATCAGGATCGTCATAGGCACCATTGTTGGCGAAATTTATTGCAATTGGAATATCAGTATCTGATAGGCTGCAGTTAATAATAATTGTCGATACACCTTCGGTTCCAGTAAAATATAATTCTTTACTGAAAACTGTGCTGTCGGATATATCAAATACCGCAATCCCATCATCTTTGGCCGTATCTGAAACATTAAAAATGAAAGTGTCAGTGGCGGTATATTCGCTGTTTTTTGTTAGTTCAGAAAGATCCGTAGATAATTCACTCAGCGTCACTTTGAAATTAGTCGAAGTGGCCGCTGCCGCAATGGTCTTTATCTCAGAATTGTCTAAAGAGTCTACCCGTGTGCCATTTGTAACCCCTTCACCAACACTTCCACCAACATAATAATTATTACTAAACGAAGTCTCTGACGTATCGCCCAATACTACGGCGCTTCCACCATTATTAATTCCTGAGTAACGCAGATCCTTTCCAATCACCGCGCCCTTATTAAGTGCTGTTATCCCTGTCGCATTGCCCCCCACGGTCAACCCCGCATAGTCGGAAGTTGGCGTGTCGCCAGGATGCGCGGTATACTCCCCACCCGATAAATCGCCGCCGATATAAGCCCGTCCATCAACATGCGAAGAGGACGTAGCGTCCCCCAGAACAACCAAGTTAAATTGTTGGAGAATTTCCAAGGATGACAAGGGAGCGGCCCAAACCGGCGCAGCAAAAAGCTGTGCGGTTACAGCAAGGAACATCAATGTTTTTTTCATAGTCGTGTTTTTTTAAAAGAATGAGGTTATTGGGAAAAATAAACATCGAACAGTTCTGCAATAGATGTTCGACAACCAAAGAAGGCTGGCCCTGCAAGAATACGCTATTTCACACCTGAATCTTTGCAAATTTCTGTCCTTCTAATATAAAGAAATGGTAAGCTTGCAATTGGCTGTTATTGTGAAATAATTAACTCGCATCACAAAAAATGCCTATTTTTTTTTGGCAAGAGGGTGTGTATGGATGGATGCATATTCTAAGGATATTTTTCGTAAAATCTGGAGTAGACCCTATCTTACTGAAAAGCTGTCATTTTCAAGAGAGTGCAATTCCTGATTCCCGGAATTCAAAGGCCACTGAGTGGTTGATGCCGGGATGTGTCTGCGTATGGCCTGCAAATACCCGCGTGATGCGCTGCATTGGAGAGAGGCAACAGAGGATGGCGGACACCAAATCCGCATGTGTGGCCAGTAATAGGTATGTCACTGAAATAGAAGAATAAAAATATTCATAAACCGCCTTCTCCCTGGCCGCATATCCTGTGCGGTTGTCCCGAATATGAGGAAAAACAGTTTTGCCACCGCGAGAAACATCACGGTGCCCATTTATTTAAATCAGATCTTCATCGCCCACTGTTTTCGGCCAAATTCCTTGAAAGCGAACAACGATCCTCTGCGTTCCCGAATCAGGCGGCAGTCGCACGATTTGGCCAACGCCGGACGGGTTTCGGGAAAGGGCGTGCAGAGCACCGGCTTCGTGCAGGCGGTGATTATTGCCGGGAAGATCTTGTCTTTAGAGGGAATCCTATCCTTTCAGTGGCGGATTATTCACCCCATAAGGCCGATCAAGCCCTGTCTTTTGCCCAAGGATGGGGGCCGCAATCGGGTGGAAAGCCATACCATGTGAGCTTTCTCTTTTTGGGGCAAGGTGTTCAGCCTTAACGGCTCTCGTCGTCGCTTCCGACCGGGTGGTAATGGACATAGACCCGACGGAGGAATTCGATCTGCGCCAGCAACGTTTTTTCCACCTCGGTAGCAATCCGATCACCGGCGGCCACGCTGATAGCCCCGTCTACACCGATAGTGAGATTGATCATTAGGTAGGGGCCGAATCGGTGGGCATGTACCTCCTCGATCGCCTTCACTCCATACACATCCCACAATGCCGATTTAATTTCCTGGGCCAACTCCCGTCCGGGTAGGGTATCCATGAGATCATTCGTGGCCGAGCGCAGAATTTCCACTCCGGTATGGAGGATGATCATCGATACCACCGCGCCGGCTAGGGGATCCACCCAGGGGAAGCCCCAACGCCCGAAGATGATACCGATAGCCGCCGCGGATGATGCAAAGATGTCGTTGCGGTGATCCTGGGCCAGGGCTAAAACCGCCGAATTTTGGGTCTTGCGGCTTTGCGCATAGGTCCAGAGGCTGAGCCCGATTTTAAGGACAATGGCGAAAAAGGCGATCCACAGGGCGGTTAGGCTGGCGCCTTCCGTTTGTTCTTTTTGGGTAAACAAGGTCCAGACGCTGTCCACCGAGTTCCAGAAGATAGCAATAGCGGTGGTGATGACAAAGGCGCCAACCACCACCGCAGCCACGCTTTCCAACTGATCATGACCATAGGGATGTTCCCGGTCCGCCGGTTTGCCGGAGAGGCGGACAAAAATGCTGACCACGATGCCGTAGGCCACATCCGAGGTTGAGTTGATGCCGTCGGCAAGCAAGGCCGGACTGTTACCGATAACACCCACCGTTGCCTTGAGTACGGCCAGGAGGGTGTTCGCCGCGAGGCCAATCTGGACCGCGAGCATACTCTGCTGGCGGCGTTGGGCGCTGTTTTTTTCTTGGGCCTGTTCTTCCATGTCTTGTCGGGTGCGGGGGAGGTTGTTAAAAAAGAATATATATCCGTCATATACCCAATTACCCGGAGAAGCAATGACCACTCCGGGAAAGAACGCGACCGGATCGCCGTCAACATTCTTTTAGGCTCCAGGAGGAAAACATATGAGTCACCGTCTTGAACACGATACCATGGGCGAAATCGAAGTGGCGGCGCATCGGCTTTGGGGTGCCCAGACCGAACGCAGTCGCCGCAATTTTTCTATCGGCGAGGAGCGGATGCCGCTTGAACTGGTCTATGGGTTGGTGCGGTTGAAACGGGCCTGTGCGCAGGTCAACCATCGGGTCGGTAAACTGCCCCTGGAGTTGCGTGATCTCATTGTCCGCGCCTGCGATGATATCCTCAGCGGAGCGTACGGAGAAGAATTCCCGCTGTCGGTGTGGCAGACCGGCAGCGGTACCCAAACCAACATGAACGTCAATGAGGTGCTTGCCAACAGGGCCGCTATCCTGGCTCAAGGGACTCTTGAGCCTCCCCGGCCGGTTCACCCCAACGATCATGTCAATATGTCGCAGAGTTCCAATGATATCTTTCCTTCTGCCATGCATGTGGCCGCATTTTTTGCCCTGGAGGATCGACTGCTCCCAGTTGTGGAATCCCTGCGACAGAGGTTTTGCCAAATGGCTGCAGACTATAAGAGAATTGTGAAGATTGGCCGCACCCATCTTCAAGACGCCACCCCGCTTACTCTGGGGCAGGAGATCAGCGGCTGGGCCGCGATGCTAGGGAGCAATATCGAGCAACTGCGTCAGGGGATGGACCAGTTACGCTTCCTCGCCGTAGGCGGTACGGCGGTGGGTACCGGGCTTAATGCCCCCGAGGAATTTGGCGAGGCAGTGGCCGCAGAACTCAGCGGCGTGACCGGAAAGGTTTTTTATGCACTCAGCAACAAGTTCCACGGGCTCACCGGCCATGATCAGTTGGTTTTTGCCCACGGCGCCATCAAAGCCCTGGCTGCCAATATGATGAAAATCGCCAATGACGTGCGCTGGCTGGCCAGTGGTCCTCGGTGCGGCCTCGGAGAAATCGCCATACCGGCCAATGAACCGGGCAGCTCCATCATGCCGGGAAAGGTCAATCCAACTCAGGCGGAGGCGGTGACTATGGTTGCTTGCCAGGTTTTCGGCAACGACAGCACCATCGGTTTTGCTGCAAGCCAGGGCAACTTTGAGCTTAACGTGTTCAAGCCGGTGATCATCTACAATTTTCTCCAGTCGGTTTCGTTGTTGGTGGATGGTATCGATTCCTTTCATCGCCATTGCATTGTCGGCTTGGCACCAATCCCGGAGCAGATCGATAAGCATCTGCGTAACTCACTTATGTTGGTGACTGCGCTCAATCCTTATATCGGCTATGAGCAGGCCGCCGCCATTGCCAAAAAAGCCCATACCGAGCATTTGTCGCTCAAGGAGGCTGCCGTGGCCCTTGGGTTGCTGACAGAGGAGGCATTTGATCGCATGGTTCGTCCGGAGGCCATGGTTGGTTCCGGTCAGATAGATTGTTGGTAACCGATCACGGGGGAACCCCAATGGCACCGTTTACCAACGAACCGGTAAGCGATTGCAGGGTGCCGGAGGTGCAAGGCATCGGCCTGTGCAGCCTACACCTGTACGTAAACAGGCCGATAACACCGCAGATTCGGTGCCCCGTGATCGCTTACGACTGTTGAGTTGGACGAAGGGGCCAAATTGTCGTGGAATGGCTAAGGGAAAACCCCTGTTTTGTCTCAAGCAGTGTCGCGTTTGCAGGTGAAATTGAGCCCGTTCTTCTTGGATAATGGATAAAAATGTAATTATTAAAAATGGATAGAGGGAATGAATAGCTTGAACCGCTCTTGCTCCCCCCGTATACTGAATGAGCAGAGGAAAGGCTCGTCTTGACGTGCCGGATTGACACCAAGGAAGAGGCGCCCCAGGAATTTAGCCATGTCTCCACCCCCCGAAGAAAAAATCTACAGTACCATTATTCGCCTGTTGCTCGAAGGTAAGCGGGTAAACGTCACCCAGGTAGAGCATGCCGAGCGGGTTTGCTCCAAGCTCAGCAGCTATCAGCCGCTGCTCAAGATTCTCAGAGATCTCAAATTCATCACCGATCAAGATGTTAAGGAGGTCCTGCGGACAGCGACCTCGCCAATCCGTATCGGTGATCTTCTGGTCGAGTTGGGGCATATTTCCCCTGAGGATCTGGAGTCTGCCATTCGTCTGCAGAAAGAAAGCGATACCCAGGAGAAACTGGGGCAGGTACTTGTTCGCCATAACTTCATCGAAGAACAGGCCTTTATCGAAGTGCTCTCGATCCAGATGGGCTATCCCTTTATCGAACCGGCACTCAACAATATCGACCGGCCTAGGTGCGATAAACTTTCCAAAACCTTGATGGCCACCCATGCCTTCATTCCGATCAAGACCGATGACGGTACTGTACGGGTGGCCTTTGCCGATCCGCTCGATCAGGAAGCCCTGCAGACGGCCCGGCGGTTTTTTGGCGAAAACATTGTTCCGCTCATTGCCCAGAGCCGGAGCATTGGCAAGACCCTGGATTTACTCGCCGAGAAAAAAAGTGGTCAGGCCCTTGCCGTGGATACCAACACTGTGGTTGGCACGGTCAACTCGATCATCCTCGGGGCTGTTCAGAACGGTGCCAGCGACATCCATATCGAACCCATGGAGGACAGGCTTCAGGTGCGGTTTCGTGAGGATGGGGTGCTCAACCATTTCAAGGACTACCCGAGGGAACTCATACCCGCGCTCACTAGCCGGATTAAGATCCTTTGCAAGGCCGATATCACCGAAAAGCGGCGCCATCAGGGAGGCCGCATCATGTTCGACTATGATGAGGGCCAACTTGACCTGCGGGTGTCTTTTTTTGTCACCATCCACGGAGAGAAGATAGTGCTCCGTCTCCTTAACCGGAAGCAGGAGCTTTTTGATCTTCAGTCCATTGGCCTCTCCCCGCGGATGCTGACCCGTTTTCTTGAGGATGCGGTCTACCAGCCCAGCGGAGTTGTCCTGGTCACCGGGCCGACCGGTTCGGGAAAAACGTCCACAATTTATAGTTGCATCCATACCCTTAAAGGGCCTCAGGTTAGTATTGTTACCGCCGAGGAGCCTGTGGAATACGTGATCGATGGGGTGTCCCAGTGCTCGATCGATCCCAAAATAGATCTTACCTTTGAGGAGACCCTGCGCCATATCGTTCGTCAGGACCCGGATGTTATCGTTATCGGAGAGATTCGCGACACCTACTCCGCCGAGGTGGCGGTACAAGCGGCTCTCACCGGCCATAAGGTGCTTTCCACCTTTCACACCGAGGACAGTATCGGCGGCCTGATTCGGTTGCTCAATATGGATATTGCCCCCTTCCTGGTCTCCTCCACCGTGGTCAGCGTCTTGGCCCAACGTCTGCTCCGGCGAGTTTGTCCGCACTGCGCGGTTGATACCAAACCAACGCCGATGCAGCTGCAGCGGTTGCGTTGCGGTTTAGGCGATCTTGTCGGCGCTAACTTTAAGAAAGGACGTGGCTGCAAGATGTGCAAGCAGAGCGGCTACAAGGGCCGGATAGGCGTTTTTGAACTCCTCGTGCTTGATGAACGGGTCCGTACAGCCATTCTCGAACAGAAAACAAGTTTTGAAATTCGCAGTATAAGTATCAATCATTCCGGTCTGATAACGCTTCTGGAAGATGGTCTGATTAAAGCAGGCTCAGGGCTGACCACCATTGAGGAGATCCTGCGCTGCCTGCCTATTTTCAGTCCTCCCCGTACCTTTGTCGAACTACGCCGCCTTTCAGGTGATTAAATGAGTGCCCCGCTTTCCCTTATCGATGTTATTAACCGTTTTATTGAATCCGATTCGGTGGTCCTGCCGGTGTTTAATTCTGCAGCCGCCAGAATCCAGCAGGAAATTGCCAAAAATGAACCCAGCATTCAGGTGATTGAAAAAATTATTACCTCGGATCAGGCCCTGTCGACCCAGGTGCTTAAAATTGCCAACTCGGCTTTTTATCGGGGATTGAATGAGGTGGGAACCGTCCGGGCGGCGATCATGCGTCTGGGGGTGAAAGAAATTGAAAAGGTTGTCCTGTTGGCCACCTCAAAACAGCATTTCACCAGTAAGGACAAGACGATCAACCTGGTGATGAAAAAACTGTGGCAGCATGCGGTAGGCTGCGCCTACGGTGCGGTCTGGCT
>JAQUEZ010000395.1 GCA_028684915.1 Desulfobulbus sp. | reverse complement strand
AAGCGGTTCAAGCCGACGAAAGGTTTTTTGAGATCGATTTTCAGGGTGACATACAATATGCTCTTTTTTTTACTTGTCGGCTTGGTCGGAATGAATGAGCCATTGACCCTGTATACTTTCTCAACAAGGGAATCCTTTTTCAGTGCTCTGAGAAGTTGGTGGTAGGATGGCCGCATTATTCCCACCGGAAGAATAGAATTCAGTCTTTCTTGTGCATTTTTGACGGAAATTTCTGGATCAACATTGATTATTTCTTTGAAACGGAACCGCCACACCTGATCTTTCTTCTTCTTGGCAGCCTGTGGAATCAACCCCAAAATGCCGTGCTTTTTTACAGTCCGCTGCCACCCCAATATCATTGATCTGGACAGATTCCTTTCTTCCCCACGCCTGGCATTCGCCCGCCGGACAAACTGTTTAAGTGGCGCCGGCAAAAGATCTTGTTCAACCATGGTCAACAACGCTTTTATGGCGTTGTTGGTTCCATTGTTGGCTTTGAGCTGCTCGAATTCCCGCAACAATGCGATTCTGGCCTCGAACACGTCCCATTGCCAATCTTTCAGCATAAGCGTCTGATCGGGATGTTTCTCTTTGTCTTTTCTGGTCAGATTTGCGAGGGGCGGGGGATGCAGTTCAAGCCGATGGTCAATTTGCAGGGCTTCATGTTTCAGCACAGCCAACCGGACCATGATCGGCAACCCCTCTACAGGGAAATTTCGTTTATTCCCTGAGCCGGTGGAATATCTTTCGGCAAGCCATTTTTCACGTATCGCTTTCCTTCCGGCCGCTATCCAGCTCATATTGAGCGCTTGCGCTATCTCCGATATTGTTACCGTCGCCATGTTCCCTCCAGGTTCGCAAGGTTCGATATGGTCGGGATATTGAGGTTGAATGGATGTGGCGTCTTGAATTGTATCTGCTTCATGGGCGGCTCAAAAAGCTGATTGTTCACCGACACGCCACGAGCTGGAGTGCCGGAGGAAGTGGCGATCTCCATTCTTTCACCGGTGAACAATCAGCAAGGCCGTTTTCCCTGATTGGTCATTACAGGGGCGCGATTACCCGGTCTTGAATCTCGATTCCAAGACGTCCAAATCGCTCGATTTCATCATCAATTTTCCCTTGAACGTCGCTTCCGCTATACTGGAAAAGCATACCAGGCATATTGGGGAGGTCATGAGAGATACAGGTATCCAGCAAAAAAGAAGGAATTCGGAATGTGCGGGTATATGGGCCGTATACATTCTTGGGAGCGCCGGATTTCTCAAGAATCGTTGAGACTGCGATCACTTTTGAATATGATCCGGCAAGAACACCTGCAGCTTTGACATATTCACCACCAGCCTTTTCCAACTCCTGGTTAAGAAACATGGCCAAGCCGTCGAGGTAGTTCTGCTTGGCAACAGCAAGATCCTGTTCTACTTGCTCAATTTTCCGTCTGAGGCCCGCAATTTTCTGGGATGATGTAATCAGGGCATTGACATGGTTGTCATGCAATTCCTCCTCTTTTGATATTTCCTGGGAGATGACCGCCAGTCGTTTTTCATCGCTGGATTCTCCGCAAGCGACGGAGGCAAGCAAATCTTCTTTTTCTTTGTTCAGTTGTGCCAAGGTGTGGTTGTTGCCCTCCCCATCTTCGGCGTTACACCTTTCCTCGTCAACAACACCCTCAAGATGTTCAATCTTTTGGGATAGCTCATTGAATGTTGTTTGAAGTTGCAAGAGATCCTTGATTGCGATCGGTTGGTAAAGCCCGTCCAGCTGCTCCTGAAGATCCTTCAGTTTTAAATCGATTTTGGCTTTTTTATCCTTGATTGTATTTATTTCTTCAACAGCGCGCTCAACGGTCGCCTCGAAATTATGATAATCGGCGCGTATATGCCCTGGCCACTTTTCCATATCAGCGCCATATCTGGCGCGCATGTTATCAATACGCTCCTGTCGATCCCATCTTTCCCGCCGTATTCCATCAAGGGGTGGGAGATGGTGCAATTTTGATTTTGTTTGCTGGATCTCTTTAAGCAAGGCTCTCTTGTTTTCGATCATTTGCTGCATCTGCATAACTGCTCCTTTTGTTGGAAATATTTCAAGTCACCGTTTTCCTGCCAAAGGTCGATCAAGAATCCGGTTAATTTGTGTCATGACGACACGGCATATCATTTTCCTGCCCCACACTTTTCCGCATCGCTCGGTCAATATACGCGACGTAAAGTCTGCAGCCTCGAAACTCACGGGAAAGCGCTATTGCGTTTTCAACCCCAATCACTTCAGCGATTATTTCCAAATCGCCGGGAAGATCCTCCGGTTTAGGCATATATTCCGGCGGGATTGCTGCCATCGTTTTGTTTGCGTTTGCCATATCACTCACTCAGTATATTTTGAATCATGCGTTGAGACAGGCCAAATTGCCGGGCAAGATCAACAGCCGTCACACCACCACGGTCGTATTCATCTCGAATGCGCCTATTTCTGATTGTCCTTTCGATAGAGTCCATTCCACAAATATAGAGCCAGGTTCCTCCAAGCAATCGCGACAGCGCGACGGTTTGCTCTACGCCTATGACTTCCGCGATCTCCTTCAGCGATCCCGTAAGGTGCTCCATGTCTGGAAGCCGATCAGATGCCCTTTCACCCTTCATAGTTTTATCCTCAACGCTATTGCTTCAATTTTCAATCTTATGAATTGATTCGTAAGTATTCGAACAAATAAACACGGCTTTTTCAACCTCAAACGCAGTCGACATGCTAATTATTTTCAATAAAATCCATAATGTAGGATTTGAAAATCGATGCACTGTGCTCTTCTGGCAGCAGGGGAAGGAAAGCGCTTTTGCGGATTGCGGGGTGTCAGCTGGTGGCCAAAAAGGAAACCGGTTGCCGTTTTATTGAGGGCAACGCAGGCATTTCCGTTTTTCGAACGAAAACAGGTCGCCCCTACTGAAAATAGTAGAGAGACGAACCTGTTTCATGAGTGTGCTGGCGGGAGGCCTGCCTCTTCTATAGATAGAAGAGCAGAGAGCCAGAGGGTGGAAAGCGTTAAAACGCCCTCTGGTGAATTTTTAATGCAGCGCGGCCAAGGCATGGACCGCGCCTGTCCTGTCAAATACAGAGAATTTTAAACAAGGTTTAAACGCTATTGGTTCGGGTGCCTTTGGGTTGGCGGCGCGGGAGTTTGTTCAGCGTAGGGAAGAGAGGTCAAGATGGAATTTCAAGGGACGTTTTGAGGTAGTGAGAATGAGGGAGAACGAAAACGGCAATCGGATTGCCGTTTTGGGCTCGTCTGTATAACGGAAGTTCATCTTAAACGAAGATTGGTGTTAAACGGCAAGCTGAAACAGCTTAGCGGCTCGTCCAGGTATATCAACAAGGTGCTTTTCGTCCTTGATAACTTCTTCGTATATCATTGCCACTAAGACTGCCTTTTTGTCGGCCGGCAACTCCTTGCCGTAATTTTTCGATGCCATATCAATGGTCTCAAAAATTTCCTTTAAAATTGAAACATCCAAGACGCCATATTTATTTTTAGCCCGTACCGGGCCGTTTTCATCTTGCTCGTCTAGATCACAGTCATGTTTTACCAGATTGAAATCATAACAGCCAAGCTTGCAAAGGTCTTCGAGCTCCTTATTTGTCGGCAAATAGGTCCCTTTATCGATGAACTCTTCTAGAAGATCGAAACCAATAGTTGTCTTGAAGGCGTAAGGTTCCCTAGTGTCGCCTCCCAAGTAGGCAAAATAGGCCGTGGAATGCGCAGATCTAGCCGACCTGATATTTTGCCGTAATTCATTCATCTCTGGAGAAAGCTCAATAGCTGCTGGCAACACACGCCGAGGTCCCTCTCCCGTCAGCAACCAATTTGGATTGAGGAAAAAACGATTACAAAAATCTACGATAAACTTTGCGTCAGGATAAGTCTCTTCCTTTTCATATCGTATTACGGTGCTTTTATGCACATCATTCATCTCGGCAAATTTGGGTATGGACATCCTTCCTCTGATTTTACTGATCCTATCTCCAATTCCTTCAACCTTCATCGTAAACAAATCCTAAGCATACGCCGCCAATCTGTTCAAAAAAGATACGATCGGTAGCTTTATAAAGTTGAATAGCATCTTTTTAGATGCTATTGTCCTTTTCGTCCACAAAGTTGGATAGCAAAGATTCAAAACGGCCAGCACGTGAGTTGGCGTAACCTCGGAGAAAAAACATGCAAAAACGAACTATCAAGCCACTTCTCGACTGGCACCCATGGGATATCAGGGCTGCTTTGGGGAAAAAAGGCTACAGCCTCACCAGGGTTGCAGTGGAAAACGGCTACTGCAGGACGTCGCCCCAGGATGCTCTTCGCAAACCATGGCCAGCCATGGGGCGAATTATCGCCAATATTATTGGCAAGGAACCATGGGAGATTTGGCCTTCGCGCTACGATGAGGCCAATTTACCCAAAACCGGACGAGGTTCGCGGTCTCGCCAAACCGCAATCCGACAGTAAGTATAAAAGTAGCATGCTGCCTGTGACTAGTCACTATCTAACTTTGAAGAAAAGGTAGACGCATGGCCCCTCGATCAAGCAAGTCAAAACGTGCAGCTGAAGCTGCTGGACAGCTCAACATTCTCGACATCTTGGCAACCTATTCTGACGCCAAAGAAGAGATTATGGAACAGTGCA
>JAQUEZ010000394.1 GCA_028684915.1 Desulfobulbus sp. | reverse complement strand
ACGTTTGGTTTCAGCATGGTACAGGTCAGTGCGCATAGATCTCCTGCCAATAATGGTCTTCCAGCTCTCGCCATGTTCTCCGCAGAAATCGTTGCCAGGGTAGTCCGTCCTCGCCCATGAGGGCAATCCCGTTTTCGGCGATTTCAGCACGCATTGCCAAGCTTGCCCGAGGGGTGTCGATGAGATCAATGGCATTTGCAGGAAGCGCCAGTGCGCTGGCCAAGTTATGGCGCAGGGTTTCGGTGCGGCTCAGTTGCTCCAGCCAGTTCATATCTTTTTGCCATTGCAGGGCAATGTCCCAGTCACTGTTTGAGGTGTGACGATTGTCGGCACGGCTACCAATCAGAACGGCAAACTCCAAGTTGGGCTCGGCGGTGAGTGCTCGACAGACGGCGGTGATGTTATTGGGGGGTAGGGTTTGTGCTTGCTTGTGATTGCGTGCCATGGCATCAGCTTGGATCTGAATTTTTCTGGTCGGTTGCCTTGCCATTATACAGCCGACGCCATGAAAACAACAGGGCGTTGATTGTGCCTGGCAGAGAAGGGGGGCAAATCCAACCAAAGCGGCAACAGGTATAGCCGGTCGAGATTCATTGGGTAGTAAGAGAAGGAAATCTCAGGGATCTTATCTATACCACCGTGTTGGAGACAAAGTCTCGGGTGCAAAGAAGTGATCGCTGAGTGCATCTCTACTGATTGGAGGCGCCGAAGCAAGCATGAGAACTTCCCAATCAGCAAAATGAGCAATGTGTAGAGGGTGAAAGGTAGATGTAGCTTCTTTAATGAAGACAAGTCTTTTAATATAAAATTCCCTTTATAATTTCCGGTGGAATAGTGCCGCTATATACTTTGCCTTCGATTACAAATGCGGGCGTTCCTGTTATGCCCAATTTCATTCCGTGCCATATATCATACCGTAAAATTTCTTTTACTTCTTTTGATTCTAATGACCAGGCAAGTTCTTCTTCTGGTATTTCTATTTTTTCAGAAACTATTTTGAGGTTAAAAGATTTTTTGTTGCGGCCAAGTTCGTAGAGTAGATCATTTATTTGCCAAAATTTCTGTTTACTTAATGCATAGATGGCCAATTGAGCCATTTTCCCAGACCCTACGTGAAAAGGTTCAGGGACAACAACAGAATTTACTTCATTATCCATAGGGTAATGATGGTGAACTAGGCGAATACGATCTGGATATTTGGCAATAAGTTGTCGAAGGTTATAATGGGTTTTATAGCATTGGAAGCATTGATAGTCTGTATATTCATCTATGGTGAGTTTGGGTTGTTCCGCTCCAATCCATGGGTGGCCTTCTTTTGTGATGCCCGTTAGAATGCTTTTGCTTAGGGGTGGGGGGGAATATTCCCAATAATGAGGTATGGTAATTATGGCAATGGCAACAGTTATAAAAAATGCAGAAAATATGAGTTTATTTGGTGTGCTGGACTTTAAGTGAAGGGTGGATGTTTTGATATCTGCAACCAAGGATCCGTTTCAGAGACGACGATGTATTATCCAAGAGAAAAAAAACAGCAAAAAACTGATAGTGTAGCTTGAAATACATAAAATACAGTAGGAGTGAATTTTTGTTGCTGATATGTATCCGAAATAAATGGATATGATTGAAAAGACCAAGCTTAGGATGGTGAGAATACCCCAATTTGATGTCCTCGCTAAAGAATATCTATATGTTGGTATGAGGATGAGAATATAAAGAAGGTATCCTATCACTCCCCAAACAGCGACAGGGAGGCCTAAAAGAATAGACCATGGGCTTTGAGCAACAGTATCACAATTGATTGTTTGGCTAATGGCGCAAAAGCTTGAATAGTTTATGTCGGTGTAGCTCTGATAGTGAGACCACGATAGATATAAAGCGACCACCAGCCCTGATAAACATAAAAGGGCAACGATAACTGAATAAAATCGATACGAGCGTGGGGTGGGGCTCATGATAGATAATGAGGTCAGTTTTAACCGATGAGTATCATGCTAATGAATGAGAAAGAAAATATTAAAAATGCAAAGAAGAGGAAACCCTCTCCTTTGCATTAAATTCATACTAATCAGTTATTTTTAACCGATTATCTCAATAAATAACTATTACTTCATGGCCTTGGTGAAAGTGAAAGCACTCGTCGACCAACCAGCAGCAGCTTGAGATGTCCGATAATCAAGGGGGCATCTTGAGCTTACATCTGTAACGACTACAGTGTGTTCCAAAGCGCCAGTTGTTGCATTAGTAGTTGTAGAGAGGACCGCAGTATTTTTGTTTGAAAGTGCAGGAAGAACTAAGCCAGTTACACCGGTTCCATTTGCAAGAATAGTTCCAGAGAGGCCAGTTACATGCGATGGAACAGCAAAATAATCTGATAATGAAGAAATGATTGCATTGGCATCTGACTCTGCACCTGAACAGAACGCTTTGTTCCGATAAGCAATAAAGTTTGGAATAGCAATTGCCGCCAAAATACCGATAATCGCGATAACGATCATCAACTCGATCAGGGTGAAGCCTTTTTCGTTTGCCTGCAGTCTCAGTTTGTTCAGTGTCATTTTGGTACCCTCCAATAGGTGTGTGTTGGTTGCCGCCAGTCCGTCGTTGGCCAGCGGAATTTTCTCGTTGCCAACACTAAGCACCGTGCGTGCCAATTCTTTGTATGTTTTAATTTTTCTTTTCTTTCGGCTTGTTATCAGCTTTCCTTTGTCTTTTTGCAACGTGCCTCCTACAATGCATTCACGCTAACGGCCCTCTGCTGGTGACAATGATTGTCTTGAACTGACAATATTTGTCACCAGTGAGCGGTCCTTCTGCTTTTTTATCCTGTGATGGGTGTCTGCACCGTGCGTTCTGGTTTGAAGTTCCATGTCACTGCTACGCTCTGCGTGCTGCTCGCCTTGGCGACCGTGCTGACCTTTTTTGTCGTCGTTTCATTTTGGCTGCGCGAATCCGCCTTGTCCTTGGCGCGGGAAAAGGAGTTGGAGTTGATGCTTTTGGCTGAGCAACGGGAGGCGCTTCCTCCCTGGCGCGGCATGGCTGCGCCTGCGTTTCTCGCCGCCTTGGTCACAGAAGGCGTCAAGATTTCTGGAGCCTCCGTGGGCTGTTTCCAGGCTGAGGGCCGGACTGTCGCTTGCTCTCGCGACGATGATGCGAGCCTCGACTCCCTGAAGCAAACCTTGGCTGCATCCTTTCAGTCGGGCAAGAGCGTGCGCTCTTTAGGCGGCCTTGCCTGGGTTGCCTTTGTGCCCGGCAAAGAACATCTGGACATTGCCCTGCGACTGACAGCCCCGGAGCAATCCGTCGGCGCAATTGCGCTGCGATATGCCCTGGAGCCGCATTATGCAAAAATTCGTTCTTTGCTGCGCTACATAGCCGGTTATCTCGGGGTGAATTTGATCATACTGCTGGTTGTCGGGTTTTATCGCTTTCGTGCCGGCATCTTTCAGCCAGTGGAACATTTGATCCGTTTGACCGATTCCTATATCGATGAACGCGGCGTGCCTTTTCTCGCCCTGCAGGGCGGCGACGAGTTGGCGCAGTTGGCCGGATCGATGCAGCAGATGTTAGGGCGCATCCAGGCGGATCGAGAAAAGCTGCAGCAACATGTTGATTCCCTTCAGGCGGCAAATCAGCAATTGATTGCCCGGCGCGAGGAGATGGTGCGTACAGAAAAACTTTCCTCGGTCGGCAGGCTGGCTGCCGGTTTGGCCCATGAAATCGGCAATCCGATTGGGATTGTGCAGGGGTATCTTGGTTTGATCCAGCAGCATGATCTGGGGGAAGAGGAAAAACGGGAATTTTGTGAACGGGCTGATCAGGAGTTGCAACGAATCAGTCGTTTGGTTCGTCAGTTGCTCGATTATTCCCGGCCTGCAAGCGGCATTGATGAAGACGTCGATGTGCATTGGGTGTTGAATGAGGCGGTGACGCTGTTACAGCCCCAGCCGCTGCTCGACGGCATCGATTTGACTACTCGATTCGAGGCTGCCGTCGCTGTCGTTCACGGCAACTCAGGGCGATTGTTGCAAGTGTTCTTGAATTGCCTGATCAACGCCGCCGACGCCATCCACGTCACAGGCAATGGAAGCGGCGCCATTGAAGTGGCAACCGAGTCGTTTGCCGCCGAAGCGGGGTCAATGCTGCGCGTGACCATTGCCGACACCGGCGTCGGCGTCGCGGAAGAAGAACTGGCCAATGTTTTTGACCCTTTTTTTACCACCAAGGAACCCGGCAAGGGGACCGGGCTGGGCTTGTCGGTGTCCTATGCGTTGCTTCAGGCCATGGGCGGGGACATTACCCTTGCCAACCGCTCAGGCGGCGGCGCTGTAGTTGTTGTTACTTTGCCGGCAAGGGCGAGGAGAGAGGATTGTTGAGGTTCCGATACGGCGCAGATGCGCTTCCTGGTGAACTGCGGCGTATTGTTCCATTATGCCTAAATCAAACGAGGCATGATGCGCACAACACAATCAACCACGTCAACCCGTAGCCTGGATGAAGTGCAACGGAATCCGGGAACACCTCACCTCAAACCCCGGATTCCGTAGGCTGCATCCGGGCTACGGTTGCCGGCCATCTCACGTTTTGTGGTTGTATCCTGGATGGAGCGTCCCGAAATCCGAAGCCGAGCTTACAGGCTGGCGTCATGAAATCCCGATTCCGCCTGGGTCCAT
>JAQUEZ010000393.1 GCA_028684915.1 Desulfobulbus sp. | reverse complement strand
TGACAAGGAAATCCCCACCTCCAGTAAAGCCCGAAAAATCCTCGCTGAAATAGGTAGTGAGTCGGTCATCGCGGGATGAGTACATCCGCAGGTAGTCGTCAAACAGTTGACGGATTATTTTTTCGTTTTTGGGGTCCATTGACCAAATCTTGTGAGTCTTTAAGAGAATGAGGAGGCGGTGTAAAGGAAGAGCCAATAGCCGTTTTGCAATATTAATTCCCAACACACGCATGGTTCAGGAGATGTTGAAATTGTCCACTCCCCAAAAACCAGGTGATTTCAGAGCAATATTGAAAGGATACGAGGTGCCGCCTCAGTATTCGAGCCGCGCCTTTAAGGGTACGAGTGCTTGCAGCCAATTGTTCTGCGCCGATGCAAATGCCATATTATTCTTTCGGTTTTTTCTTTACCGACTTGATGTATCTGCCAAAATTTCGATCCTTTTTTCTTTTGTCAGCATAGGACAGCTGGTAAAATTCCGACTCCTTATTAAGTTTCAGGAAATTCCCAACCTGTTCTTGGCTTATTTCGCCGGCATGCATGGCCTCAAGCACCGCACAGCCTGGCTCGCCTGTATGGCTGCAGTCCCGATAACGGCAGTTAGCCGCCAGCGCGGCAATGCCGGAGAATTTTTCTTTTATGCCGTTTTCCGCCCCCAGAACGCCGAACTCGCGCATGCCGGGGTTGTCTATAACCAGCGCTCCTCCCTCGATGCGAATCAACTCGCGGCGGACGGTTGTATGCCGCCCTTCCCCTGTACCGCTCACCGCCTTGGTTTCCAACATCTCGTGGCCAATCAACCGATTAATCAGGGTGCTCTTGCCAACCCCTGACGACCCGACGAAGCAGTACGTCTTTCTCGGCACTAACATCCGCTTGAGATCATCCACGCCATTTCCCGTTACATTGCTTAACGTTGCTATCGGCGCGGTGATGTCGGCAGCGCGTATTTCCGCCAATTGTGCAGCCAGAACAACAGGGGCGACCAAATCTGTCTTGGTAAGCAGAATGTGCGGCTCAGCCCCGCCATCAATCACCATAACGAGATAGCGTTCCAACCGCTTCAGATTGAAATCAAAATGGCATGATTGAACGATAACCACGCAGTCCATGTTCGCCGCTATCATCTGATACTCGACGACGTTTCTCACCGACTTTCTGCGCAGCGAAGTCCTTCGCGGCAGAAGTGCGTTGACCACGCCAAAGCTGTCGCCTGCCTGCCTTTCCAGGCACACCCAGTCTCCGACGCACGGCAGTTCATGAGAGAGGTGATGGCGGTGCAGATAGCTGCCGGCCAGTTTTGCTCTGAAAGGGCCTGTCTGATCCACGAGCAATAACTGGTCGCGATCAACAGCCGCAACACGGGCGATAGAATCCGTTGGTTCGCATTCCGCCCTTTCCTCGAACCAGTCGCTCCAGCCCAATTCAGTTAATGCACCGTGCTGATTTTTCATTTATCTCCGAGAAGGTTGGCGGCGGGAGTGGAGTCAGGCGCGTTCATCAAGGCCTTGCCGCTTGTTGGCGGCGCCCCACAGAGTTTGTTCAAAACTCTTCTGCTTCTTATTTGCTCCGTTTGTGGCCATTGTATTCCTTCAATGGGATGACGCCCATTATTCTGTCGCTCTGGGGATCTCAAGAAAATTTCATCTCGTGAGCCCTATTTTTTCTACCTTGTACACTTGGCTGCCTGCTGGGTGATTCCGTCTCACGAAAAAAGAAATTGGCTACCAATTCACGCGGCAATCGGCAACAAATAACCATTTAATTTCACACGGGTAAATCTCTCCTAGCACGGCGTTGCTCCTGAGCAATACAAACCATTTTGCTCAGCCTCATCAATACATGTGCCGACCGCCGGTGGATCAAAGACCGCCACAATCTGATCCTCACCGGGCCACAACCGGGGTGGGCAAATCCTATCTTGCCTGCGCTTTTGCCCACCAAAAGCCTGCAGAGAAGAGTCCAGTTCGCTCTACCTGCGCGTCTCCAAGCTGTTTGACGACCTGAGCCTGGCCGGAATCGCTGACCGGATGTCGCAAAATATTAACCAGCGCATAAATCACCGAACATTCCGGCGGCGTATTTGAGGATAGGGTGCCGGAAGAATCCTCTGGCCTTATCCTTGAGCTGTTGGAGTGATTGCCCCCGTGGTGACGACGACCGGCGTTTTGCCCTTGGGGGCCCATGTGGTTCCCGAATGATAATCGGAGCACACCGAGGCCTCGTCGCCAAAAAATATGTCCGCGCCCAGCAATTCCCGGTCAGGAAATAGCCTATAAAAATCAGTTAAAAAAATAATACCAGAGGTGTTTTTTCCTTGACGACGACGAGGTGGTCATCTCTTGCGGGTCCTTGAAAAGGAGAATATTTTCAATGATATGCGACGGAACGAGCCTACTTTAACGATCGATGGCACACAGCAATCTCATGGGGCCTACCAGAAAAACACTCCTGACCACACCGCCGTTGCGGTCAAAATCAAACAAACCATTGGCTATGACGACCGACGACATCCTCAACATCCTGGTCTATTACCATCTGAACGAATTCTCCTCCGGCAGGGAACGCCTTCAGCATCTCGAGAAGGATGAATACGCCAGGCATCTGATAGCCCCCGCTGGCGGCGTCAAGCGTTCCACCTTTTTCGACACCGTGAACGAGCGCTGCGCGGAGCAACTCTTAGAGGTATTCAGCGAGTTGCAAAATCAAGCCGCCGGCATTCTTCCCACGCGGCACATCGAACTTGGCGAGTTGGTGGCCAATAATACCGTCAACGACACCGAATTGTAAGATACTGCAAGAGGGATGGTCAGCGGTGATCAACGAATATTAATTTGCTTACGTCAAAACCGAGCGTTGCCGCCTTTGCCATGAGGGTATCCTTCAATTCATTTTCTATTTCCGGGTCTCTGGCCAGAATCCATAAATAGGAATTGTCAGGCCCGCAAACCATTGAATAGCTGTAATGCTCATGATCAAGTTCAAGTACGATATATGAACCGTAAAACGGCCCAAAGAAGGAAACTTTTAAGTACCCCTTATCTGTCCCCTCGACGAAGTATGCTTTTCCTTCAGCCTGTTTCCATGTCTTTTCTTTTTCAGAGTAGCCACGGTTCAACACCCTCACGCCGCCGCCGTCCATCATGCTGTACTCGGCGGTTACCTGAGTTAGCCCCCGTTCAAAAGAATGATCCAGCCTGGCAATCTCATACCATTTGCCCAGATACCTATCTAATTTGAAATTATCAACGGGCTTCACCTTTTCAGGGATACCGACGCATCCGAAGAGGAAGAGGGATAACACAGTCGCGATTTTTCTCACCTTACTCTCCTCCTATGTTTCTACCTGCAAAAACCTGCCTCCTGTCGTCTTCAGCAGAAAGCCATCAGGTGGAGCGGCGGATAATGACAGGTTGTTCCAGCTTACCGTTTTTTATTTTCTATTTTCAATAAATTAGAAAGATTGGCGAAAGGGGTATGGGTGATCGTTGACCCTCTGTCTTTATCAGAATTTTCGGTGGGGAGCCATTCGGCGTCGAGAGAGCGGGAGTGTTCGTTATCGTGGCAGTAGATGCATAACAACTCCCAATTGCTGCCGTCGGGCGGGTTGTTTTTGTAATTATGGTCTTTGTGGTGAACCGTCAGTTCGCGCAGGTTTTTTCCGGAGAAATCACGGCCGCATTTTCCACAAACCCATGGAAGAATCTTCAGTGCTTGATTTCGATAATCTACTTTCTTCATTGCCGGGAAATATCTTTGCCAACGTGGGAGCTAACTTCCTGCGATACTGAGCAACCTATGAAAAGAACGCCAACTTCTGCAGGACCGGCGTATCGGATTGTTCGAAAATCACTCAGACCTGTGCCAGTAGTAAAACGTCGCGTGGATTCCTTCTGATTGAGCTGTTTGATAACTCGACGATTCATCAGCTCCCAGTCCATCTACCTGCTCTTGAGTCGCTAAATAAGCATCCTTTTCCTCGGTTACCTCCCAACGGTCGGACGTAAGAAAACGAATTGCGGTATCTCTTGCTTCCTGTATATCGGTTGATAACACCCAGATATGAACCGCTGCCCTAGAAACGTGGGCAATCAAAGGATTTTCAAGCTGCGGTTCGACTTCAAAAATAAAGTGATACGAATTCATACGAGACCTCAAATATATATTTATCTCCCCTTGTATAAAGGAGGCATCATCCATTCAGAGTATGATGAAGACCCATTTGGTGACTATAACCATACAATCAGCGGTTCAACCGGGGATTGCTTGGAAGGACAATTAATATGTCCCTGACTCGATTTGCACTATTCGCTCTTTTTCACATCTGAAAAAAGATGGGAAAAATCAACGGGCTCTTCGATATCTTCATTATCTGGAACCCGCGCCTCTCTCTTTTTCCGCTCAATTTCCTCGCGTGCTTCCTTAAAACGACGTTTGAAATAACATTCGGGAAAATCAGGAGCAGCGAGATAGCCGAAGATATTTTTCCGGGTCCGGCTGATTATTTCGGCAATCAACACCTCCTTTTCCTCCGCTGAAATAAAATTCCGCTCATTGACATTGGTAAGGACAATCTCTGTCCCTAAGACGGCGCGAATCTCCTCAATCAGTTCCGGCTCTCCACTCACTAGGCTCCAAAAGGTTTCCGGGACCGAGACCACTGCATCGTAGCGCA
>JAQUEZ010000392.1 GCA_028684915.1 Desulfobulbus sp. | reverse complement strand
CTGATGAATTTATCCGAAGAAACGCAGATCCACTATGGTTACAGCAAAATGAAATGGGGGAATATATGTGTCACGATGAGGAAGGCTGAGCTCACAACCTTTTTTTGCATCTGACCGTGTTCCGTGCCGTTCAGATCGTCATGGCTTATTCAACCGGGCAACGTGCTACGACCTAGCCGGCTACAGCAAAGACCGCAGATGAAAAAGCGCGTGATTTTCAAGGGGTCGATCCCCGCTTAAGATCTTCTTATTGCATTAATAATGCGCCGTTACTCGCGCCATAGGGCGGCAAGGCTAATTATGAGTATCGAAAATAGAGTTGAAAATGAAATGGCACCGATCTTCCTTGAGTTGGGTAAAGCAGTGCACACCTGCCAGTTGCTCGAAGTTAAAATCCGCGCTCTCAATGCGCAGTTGTCGCAAGAGGAAGTTGAAGAAGAAGGCATGTTTGGTGCCGCACTGGATTTTTACTCGAATGAGACGTTGGGTCAGTCGATCAACGCTCTTCGCAAACGAATCGACATCCCGGCGAACTTGAGTGACTATCTTGAGGCCGGGCTTAAAATTCGCAACGAAATAGTCCACGATTCTTTAACCAGAAATACCGAAAGATTCACGCATGCCAAAGGCCGATTAGAAGTGTTATCCGAGCTCGCTTTCATGGAAAATGAAGTGAATAAGCGAAACGTATTGATCAATAAACTGCTCGACGCGCTGTTTGCCAAGGGAAAAAACGCAGCTGAATGCAAGCGGAATACCGATCAGCTTTGGGCTGATATTAACGTTGTTTGATGGCGTCGTAAAAACTTCGATCTACTGCGTTGTAGCGTTTTTTTCCGACACTCGACATACCTGAGGTATGTTTTTTTTAGCCATCTCTTGGAGTGGGATGGACTTTTTACGAGTCCATCAACGTTGCTTCAATGGAACAACATGGGGCTGTAGCTCCAATTCTTCACCTTGAAATGCATCGGCTTTTTTTCTACCGGTGCAAACCATATTTGCCACCAACTTGATGGAAAAAATCACGAGAAAATAAGTCCCAACCTCGCCAAGCCACAATCAGTAATTCTTCATTCCGCCTAGAAAATACTGCGACGCAGTAGATCGAAGTTTTTACGACGCCATCTTCATTGACCTTCGCTATAATGAGTACAATCGGATTTCTTATACGACAACCGCATAAGGAGGAAACCATGACGCAGACAACCTGGCAAGATAGAGCTCAAGGTGCACTGATGGGGGCTTTTATCGGGGATGCCTTGGCCCTTGGGCCGCATTGGTACTATGATCTGGAAGAGATGCGGCGTGATTACGGGGAGTGGATCAGCGACTATACCGATCCCAAACCGGGCCGCTACCACGAGGGCTGTAAGGCTGGGCAGTTGTCTCAAGCCGGGTATATCCTGAAGCTGATGGTCGAGTCCCTGGTCAAACATGGGGAATATGACCACGGCGAATTCTGTCTTCATCTGGAAGATCAGCTCTTTGCCCGGTTGGATGGCACCCATTATAATGGTCCCGGCGGGTATACCAGTCAGTCGATTCGTGAGGCCTGGCGCAAACGGGAGCAGGGGAGGGCAAGTTGGGAGCAGACCGGGGGCAAGGCAGATACCACCGAGGCCATCGAGCGCACCCTTGCCCTGGCTGTGCGCTACGCTAAAGATCCGGCGGAACTGGCGCGGACGGTCGTGCAGAACACCCTCTTGACCCAGAACGACGATATGCTGGTTTCCATGACCGTGGCGTATGCTGCGGTGTTGGCGAGGCTGGTCTGCGGTGATCCCTTTGATGGCTCAATCTCCGATACCCTGATGCAGTTGGTGAAAAGCGGCGAGCTGCCCTTTCATGCCGTGACCCAGGACAACCTTAAGCCGCCTAAGCCGGGGACGCTAGAACAGTCGCGGGCTGGTCGGTTTGCCTCGCCCGATGCCCTGCTGACCCCGTCGTTCATCGCCCGGGCAGCCAAAGATCCGCAAATTGCCATCGAGCCAGCCTGGAAGGTGTCCCTGCTGTACGGGATGCCCTGTGCCATTTA
This sequence comes from Desulfobulbus sp., assembly GCA_028684915.1. The sequence goes on along the minus strand of JAQUEZ010000392.1, from coordinate 2,648 downwards.
TCACATTCTGCCTTCGGCCTATTACCTGGCGGCCCGCTTCAACGATGATTTCGAATCCGGTGTACTCCATGCAGTCAATGGTGGTGGCCAGAATCAGGCCCGTGCCATCCTCACCGGGGCCCTCTGTGGTGCGCAGGTGGGCATACGCAATATCCCTTCGCGTTTTATCGACGGGTTGGAAGAGGGGACAGTTCTGATGCAACTGACAAAGGATCTGGCCCGGCAGGCAGATGCGGTTTAATGCGCGAGCAAAGACGAGCAGGAGGCAAAAATGAGAAAACGTTGGGTCATGATGGCCTTGTTTCTCGGCTGCAGTACCCAGGCTGCGTTGGCTGAGGATATCGGTTTGAGCAAGGAATATTCTCTCTGCCTGGATACTGCAGGCGGAGTGACCATGAGCATGATCGACTGCATCCACCAGGAGACGGAGCGGCAGGATCTGCGGCTCAACAAGGGGTATAAGGTGCTGATGGGAACACTGACCCCGGAGCGGAAAAATGAGTTGAAAAAAGCTCAGCGAGCCTGGATTGCTTTTCGCGATGCGAACTGTCAGTTCTATGCCGATCCTGAAGGCGGCTCCATTGCTGGCATTTCCGCCAACGACTTTTACCTACGGGCAACGGCCTCCCGAGCCTCGGAACTTGAGGGCTTTACCAATAGGGAAGGCCATTGATCTTGTGGCTCCCTATCAAGGGGGCGAGAAGAAAAGGATGAGTTGTTGGAACCAAGAACAGTACATTAAGGCCTGGAATTTTGCCTGTGCGGCGCACCAGGGCCAGTTGGTGCCGGGAGCGAAGCTGGCCTATGTCAACCATGTCGGCCTGGTGGCCATGGAAGTGATGGCGGCTATCGCTGCCGGAGAACAGGTGGCCAATCCGGATGTATTGGTGGGTTGTGCACTGCTTCATGACACTATCGAGGATACGCCTGTCACTTTTGAAGGTATCGCGTTGGAATTCGGCGCCGAGATAGCCAGCGGTGTTCTCGCTCTTTCCAAAAATAAGGAATTGCCGGGGAAAGAGGCCCAGATGCGTGATAGTCTGGCGCGGATTCAGCAACAACCTTCCGAGGTGTGGATGGTCAAGCTGGCCGACCGAATTACCAACCTGCAGCCGCCTCCAGGCGACTGGGATATGGAGAAAATTCGCCAGTATCGCGACGAAGCCGTGCTGATTGTGGAAACGTTGGGCAAGGCAAGTCCGTACCTTGCCCAACGGCTGCACTCCAAGATCGATCAGTACTCGATGTAACTCCTCTGGATTGCTGAGGGCCAATCAGTTTGCCGGGTCATATGCAATCCGACCCTCTGCTGCTTCTGAGCCCTGTCTTTTTACGAGTCCATCATTCTTTGTTTATCCCGATATGTGCATGCTATTGCATTCGCTTCTTGATTGATCCCATGCTATTATCAACTTGTTTTTGCTTGGGGGCTCGCACTGGGAGGCACGAGTCCTCCGTGTTTTCTGGGCGGCGGTATCGTCTACAGCCCGAAGAGCCAAGAGGGAGCAAAGATCGAAAAAATTCTGCTCGTTGTGGGGATGGCATGCATGGTGTGATCAGCAAGACAAGAATCTCGCCGTCCGTGGCATCGGGATCAACGGGATACTAATCACCCCGCGCAGGTTTGCCTGCTGGAACACAGGAGGGGCTGCGGCTTCCGTACTCTTTGCCAGAAAGCTGAGCAGAGCAATAGGGGCCGTCAGATTGAGTTTAAAAAGGAGAACCCATGCGGGTGATATTGGAAGAAGAGTGTCTGCGGGATGGACTGCAGGCCGTAGAGCGGCTGTTCAGTCTCTCGGAGAAAATGGAACTCGTTCGCCTGCTGGCTGAGGCCGGAGTGCGCAGGCTGCAGGTGGGCAGTTTCGTCAATCCGCGTTCGGTGCCGCAGGTAGCCAATACCGACGTGCTGGTGTCCTTGGTGCGGCAGCAGTATCCGGATGTTCTTTGTACGGCCTTGGTTCTTAATGAGAAGGGCTTGGAGCGAGCAGCGCGTAGCGGTTTGAAACATCTGAGCATGTCGGTCTCGGTTTCCGATAGCCACAGTCGCAAGAATAGCGGGTGTCCGGCTGCCGAGGCCCTGGAGTTGATGACCAGCCTGGTGCGGCTGGCCGTAGGCGAGGGAATCAGCGTTCGTGCTGGCCTGATGTGCGCCTTCGGCTGTGTCGACGAAGGTCTTGTTGACGAAAAGGTAGTGCTGGATGCTGCCGCCCGCCTGGCTGAAGCCGGAGCCGCCGAAATCAATCTCGCCGATACCACCGGCATGGCTGGCCCGGTGCAGGTGCGCAATTTGGTGCGCCGGATGAACAGTGCTTTACCCAAGGTTGCGCTGTCGCTTCATTGTCATGACACCTGCGGTCTGGGACTGGTGAATCTCTATGCCGCCTATGAGGCCGGGGTCCGGATTTTCGATGTGGCAGCCGGGGGGTTGGGCGGCTGTCCCTGCGTTGAGGGGGCTGCAGGTAATGTCGCCACCGAGGAGGCGGTACACCTCTTTCGCGGTATGGGCGTGGACACCGGTATCGATTTGGTGCAGTATTGTAAGGTGGTGAGTTATTTTGAACAATTGCTCAATCGGCCGTTGCCGGGACGGGGGTGCCGTAACTTACCCCAGGTTTAAAAACGACCTGCTCAAAGAAGAGGGGGACAGC
>JAQUEZ010000103.1 GCA_028684915.1 Desulfobulbus sp. | reverse complement strand
CCTGCACAATCCCAATCGGATTGCCGATTTCATGGGCCAAACCGGCAGCCAGCCTGCCGACCGAAGACAATTTTTCTGTACGCACCATCTCCTCGCGCCGCGCAATCAATTGCTGATTTGCCCCCTGGAGGGAATCAACATGTTGCTGCAGCTTTTCTCGATCCGCCTGGATGCGCCTTAACATCTGCTGCATCGATCCGGCCAACTGCTCCAACTCGTCGCCGCCCTGCAAAGCGAGAAAAGGCACGCTGCGTTCATCGATATAGGAATCGGTCAGGCGGATTAAATGTTCCAAAGGTTGAAAGATGCGGGCACGAAAGCGATAAAAACCGACAACCAGCAATATGATCAAATTCACCCCAAGATAACCGGCTATGTAGCGCTGCAAAGAACGAATTTTTGCATAATGCGGCTCTAGGGCGTATCGCAGCGCAATTGCTCCGACGGATTGATCCGGGGTTTTCAGTCGCAGGGCGACGTCCAGATGTTCTTTGCCGGGCACACAAGCAACCCAGGCCAGGCCGCCTAAAGAGCGCACGCTCTTGCCCGACCGAAAGGACACAGCCAAGGTTTGCTTCAGGGAATCGAGGTTCGCGTCATCGTCGCCAGAACAGGCGACAGTCGCGCCCTCAGCCTGAAAACAACCAACGGCGGCTCCAGAAATTTTGACGCCTTCAGCAACCAAGGCGGCGAGAAACACAGGCGCAGCCATGCCGCCCTGGGGAAGAAGCGCCTCCTGTTGCTCCGCCAAAAGCATCAACTCCAACTCCTTTTCCCGCGCCAAGGACAAGGCGGATTCGCGCAGCCAAAACGAAACGACGACAAAAAAGGTCAGCACCGTCGCCAAGGCGAGCAGCACGCAAAGCGTAGCAGTGACATGGAATTTCAAACCAAGACGCACGACGCAGGCACCCATCACAGGAGAAAAAACAGAAGGACCGCTCACTGGTGACAAATATTGTCAGTCCAAGACAATCCTTGTCAGCAGCAAAGGGCCGTTAGCGTGAGTGCATTGTAGGAGGCGCGTTGCAAAAAGACAAAGGAAAGCTGATAACAAGCCGAAAGAAATGAAAAATTGAGACAAACGAAGAATTGGCACGCACAGTGCTAAGTGTTGGCAACGAAAAAATTCCGCCAGCCAACGACGGGCCAGCGGCAACCAACACACACCTATCGGAGGGTACCCACATGACACTGAACAAACTAAGACTGCAGGCAAACGAAAAAGGCTTTACCCTGATCGAGTTGATGATCGTTATCGCTATTATCGGTATTTTGGCGGCGATTGCTATCCCGAACTTTATTTCGTATAGAGACAAATCGTTCTGTTCAGCTGCAGAATCTGATGCCAACGCCATAGCAGCTGGGATTTCAGATTATTTCGCTATCCCAACCAATGTAACATGGACAACTCAAACAAATGTGAACCCTGTCGTCTTTGCTGGAGGAACGGACCTTAAGCTTACCAAACTAAACACAGCCACTGTAAGCATGGGCGGAACCCCATCGGTTGTAACTATTGTTGTCAAGGACGGGAGTAGCCGTTGCCCTGTAAGCTACCAGACCGCTGTAGGAAACCCGCCGTGGAGTGGCGCGCTCGGTGGTACGTACACAAAAACAATGTAAAACAAATTTTTCCTAAAAAACAAAAACTATTCGCATTGCAAATAGTTAACCAAGCAAAGGAGGGGACGGGAAACCACCTCTCCTTTGCTATTTTTTATTTTACAAGAAAATATAGTTATCTACCATGAGCCCCCCTCCCCCGCGCTCGTATCGTTTTTATTCAGCTATAATTGCTCTTTTATGCTTATCAGGGCTAGGGGTCACTTTATATCTCTCGTGGTCTCACTACCAGAGCTACACCAACATAAATTATTCAAGCTTTTGTGCCATCAGCCAAACAATCAATTGTGATACGGTTGCCCAAAGTCCATGGTCTATTCTTTTTGGCCTCCCTGTTGCTGTTTGGGGAGTGATAGGATATCTTTTTTTTATTCTCCTCCTCATACCAACATATAGATTTCCTTTAGCGATGGCACCAAGGTGGAGTGTTCTCACCATCCTAAGTTTGGTATTTTCAATCATCTCCGTATATTTTTGGTACATAACAGCAATAAAAATTCACGCCTACTGTATTTTATGTATTTCAAGCTACACTATCAGCTTTTTTCTTTGTTTTTTCTCTTGGATTACACATCGTCGGTTCGGTAACGGCACACTGGTTGCAAATATCAAAACATCCATCCTTTACTTAAAGTCCAGCACGCCAAACAAAATCATATTTTTTGTTTTCTTTACAACTGTTGCCGTTTCTATAATCAGCATACCTCCTTATTGGCAATATTCTCCACCGCCCCTAAGCGAAAGCATTTTAACGGGCATCACAAAAGAAGGCCACCCGTGGATTGGAGCCAAACAACCAAAACTCACCATAGATGAATACACAGACTATCAATGCTTCCAATGCTATAAAACCCATTATAACCTTCGACAACTGATTGCCCAATATCCAGATCGTATTCGCCTAGTTCACCATCACTACCCTATGGATAATGAAGTAAACTCTGTTGTTGTCCCCGAACCTTTCCACGTAGGGTCTGGAAAAATGGCTCAATTGGCCATCTATGCATTAAGTAAACAGAAGTTCTGGCAAACAAATGATTTACTCTACGAACTTGGTCGCAACAAGAAATCATTTGATCTCAAAATTGTTTCTGAAAAAATAGATATACCAGCAGAAGAGCTTGCCTGGGCATTAGAATCAAAAGAAGTAAAAGAAATTTTACGGTATGATGTATGGCATGGAATGAAATTGGGTATAACAGGAACGCCCGCATTTGTAATCGAAGGCAAAGTGTATAGCGGCACTCTTCCACCGGAAATTTTAAAGGAAGTTCTCAATTAAAAAAACTTGTCTCCATCAAAGAATTTACATCTACCTCTCACCCTTTACTCTTTGCTCATTTCGCTGATTGGAATAATTCTCATCCTGGCTCCGGCGCCTTCTATCAGCAGAGATACACTTACCCATCACTTCTTTGCACCCACAACTTTACCTCCAGCACGGTGGTACATATGAGACCCTTGAGATTTCCACCTCCTCCTACCCGATAAATATTGACCTGCTGTACCTATTGCCACACTTTAGTTGGATTCTGACCACTTCTCTGCCCGCACAATCAACTCCCTGTTGTTTTCATGGCGTCGGCTGTATAATGGCAAAGCAACCGACCAGAAAAAATTCAGATCCAAGCTGATTCCATGGCACGCAATCACAAGCAAGCACAACCCCTGCCCCCCAATAACATCACCGCCGTCTGTCGAGCACTCTCCGCCGAGCCCAACCTGGAGTTTGCCGTTCTGGTTGGCAGCCGTGCCGGCAATCGTCACACCTCAAACAGCGACTGGGACATTGCCCTGCAATGGCAAAAAGATATGAACTGGCTGATGCAACTGAGCCGCACCGAAACCCTGCGCCATAACTTGGCCAGCGCCCTGGCACTTCCTGGAAATGCCATTGATCTCATCGACACCCCTCGGGCAAGCTTGGCAATGCGTGCTGAAATCGCCGAAAACGGGATTGCCCTCATGGGCGAGGACGGACTGCCCTGGCAACGATTTCTGCGGAGAACATGGCGAGAACTGGAAGACCATTATTGGCAGGATATCTATGCGCACTGACCTGTACCATGCCGAGACCAAACGTATCGCCACTCAACAAGGCTCCCTGTTGGACGAAGCCCGTTCTCGTCTGCTTGCCTCGCAGCCTCTCTCGCCTCTTGAACAGAACGGTGTGCTGCATGGGCTCCAAGTGCTGATCGAAAATGCCATCGGCAAAGCCAAGCAGCAACTCAAGGCACGGGATGAAGAAGTGCCTATTTCCGCTTACGACGCCTTTGCGACTTTGGCCCTGATAGGGCTTGTCAGCCAGGAGAAACTGCCTGAATGGCACGGCATCATTGGTCTCCATAACCGTATTGTTCATGATTACATGAATGTGGATATGGATAAAATCCTCACGCTGGTCAGCCAGGGCCACTATGCACTTCTGCTCGACTTTCTCATGGCCCCAATGAACAATGAAACTACCTAAAAAGGCCCTGACCTGGGGGCTGATCCTGCTGCTGCTTGCCCTGATTATCGCCACCATTATCCTCGGCTCCGTGCCGCCCGTTGACCGGGACGCCCTCACCCATCACCTTTTTGTCCCCAAACTGTGGCTCAAGCACGGCGGCATTTACGAGATTCCGGAGATCCCTTTCTCTTACTATCCGATGAATCTCGATTTGCTGTATACGATTCCCCTCTATTTCGGCAACGACATCATCCCGAAATACATCCACTACTTTTTTGCTCTGCTCACCGGACTGCTGCTGTATCGACATCTCAAAAAACGGTTGGGCGTACACTACGGATTGTTTGGCGCACTCTTTTTCCTTTCTGTTCCGATTATCGTCAAATTGTCCATCACGGTCTATGTCGATCTTGGGGTTGTTTTTTTCACAACGGCTTCTTTGCTCTTGCTGCTCCACTGGGCAGAACAAAATTTCAAGTGGCGCTCGCTTGTGCTGGCCGGACTCTGTTGCGGGTTGGCTGCGGGAACGAAGTATAACGGCCTGATTTCCATTATCGTCCTCACTCTCTTTGTGCCAATCATCTACCAACAAAACACCCGCAAGGAAAAACAGAGCAACGGCAAAGCGCTGCTCTGGGGTTGCGTCTTTGGCCTTGCCGCGTTGACGTCCTTTTCCCCTTGGCTCATCAGAAACTACGCATGGACAGGCAACCCCATTTACCCCCTGCACAACTCACTGTTTCAGAAACTTCACCAATCAAACGATAATCAGCAAGGGACTGATTCCGCCAGCCTGGCAAACACCTTGCAACAAATTAGCCGTCAAGGCAGCAATGCCTTTATCGGACGAAAAACTCTCTACAACGAATCCTGGTGGCAGGCCCTACTGCTGCCGATCCGCTTCTTTATCGAAGGAAACGACGACGACCCACGCTACTTCGACGGCAAATTGACGCCCTTTCTCCTCATTCTGCCTGCCCTAGCCTTGCTCTTCCGGCCCACTGACGCCCAACAACGGCGAGAACAAAATTTTCTCTTTTCATTTGCCGCACTCTATTTTTTCCTCGCCTTTTTTCAGGAGGCAATGCGCATCCGTTACATCGTGCCCATTGTGCCACCTCTTGTGATCCTAACCATATATGGACTTCGCGGCCTGATAACCACGTTATCCATCAGGAGCACATCAACACCCCGCAGGAAAATCGCGGTCACAATCGTGGCTATCGGCATTCCCTTCATGATGCTGTGCTACAACGGCCAATACTGCATCAATCAATTTACAATCGTTCAGCCCATACCTTATGTGCAGGGTAAAATCAGCCGCGACGATTACCTCACCGCTTTTCGACCAGAATACCCGGCCATCCGCTTTGCCAATACCGTTGCCACCAAGGATGCCAAAGTGTTGTGCCTTTTCCTTGGCAATAGGGGCTATTATATGGACTTTCACCCGGTGTTCGAACAGCCCTATGCTTCCGACGGCATTCTGACACGGTTTCTGGCCGATGAAAACCAGCAGCACTCCATTATCGACGAGATGCGGCAACGCAAAATCAGTCACATCCTGCTCAGATCTGATCTGACCGCCCAGTGGCTACACCAATTAAGTGACAAGGATCGCCAACGCATCGCCCCGCTCTTTGCCCATTCCGAGCAACCGCTTTGGAATGGCCAGGGCCATATTCTTCTAACAGTGGAACCGCAGAAACTGTGAATTGATTTTCTACATCGCCGCACCCCTCTTGCCACAACATCGATGTCATTCGAATCAAATTAAAATTGCATTGACACCTCCAGCGCTCGGATGACATACTGTTCTAAAAAATAGAACAAAATAACCAAATGATTTCTCTCTTATCTGGACTGATCACCTCAAAGACCCGCATCAAGATTCTGATGCGTCTCTTTCTTAACCCTAAGGGGACAGCCTACCTGCGTGAACTGGCCGATGATTTCCAGGCGTCTCCCAGCCAGGTCAAAGAGGAACTTGACCAGTTGCGCAAAGCCAAACTCCTGGTCAGCAACAAGGAGGGACGACATGTTCTTTTCTCCGCCAATCATGAACATCCCTTGTTTAGCGAACTGCATTCCATGGTCAAAAAAGCATTGGGCATGGATGAGATTCTGGAATCGATCATCAAACGCTTAGGCCGCCTGCAACAGGCCTTCTTGATCGACGATTACGCGGAAGGGAAAGACACAGGCATCATTGACCTGGTCCTCATTGGCGACATTGACAAGACCAACCTGATGGATCTCACCACAAAAACAGAAAAGTACATCGAGCGAAAAATCAGAACGCTCACCATGACACAGGAAGAATTCGAAAAACATGGCACCATGCTGAAAAAACACCCGCAGTTTATGCTCTGGCAACAAAAAAATGAAACAGGATCAGAATCGTTACCAGCTTCAACGCTAAATAGTTAGAGAGACAATAGCCCTCACATAACTACGACGTATTGGGCGGGCAGGTAGCAAACACAGAGTTGACGACGAATGTTTAACTGCAACCGCGCAAGGATCCGCGGTTGCGCCGAGACAGATTACCCATGCATGATTCGCCTAAAATATACGTCGCGGGCCACGGTGGCATGGTCGGCTCGGCCATCGTCCGGGCACTTCAGAACACTGGACATGGCAGCATTTTGACCCGCACCCATAGCGAACTCGACCTAACCGATCAATTGGCGGTTCGCGACTTTTTTGCATCCACCAGGCCAGATCAGGTTTATCTCGCGGCTGCAAGAGTCGGTGGTATCCAGGCCAATGCCATCTTTCCGGCGGAGTTCATCTATCAAAACCTGATGATGGAAGCCAATGTCATCCATGAAGCCTGGCGGATAGGCGTTAAAAAATTGCTCTTCCTCGGGTCAAGCTGCATTTATCCTAAATTGGCCCACCAGCCGATGGCTGAAGATGCCTTACTAACCGGTCCTCTTGAGCCAACCAATGAGCCCTATGCCATTGCCAAGATTGCCGGCATAAAGTTGTGTGAAAGTTACAACCGCCAATACGGAAACAGTCACGGAACCGATTACCGCAGCGTGATGCCCACGAACCTCTATGGACCGGGCGACAACTACCATCCCGAACACAGCCATGTCGTCCCCGCACTGATTCGCCGATTTCATGAAGCCAAAGTGAACAATTCACCATCGACCGTCATCTGGGGCACCGGCACGCCACGGCGCGAATTTCTCCACGTTGATGATCTGGCCAAGGCCTGCATCCATGCCATGAGCCTGCCCAAGGAGGTGGTCGCCCTGCATACCAGCCCCATGCAGAGCCACATCAACGTGGGCTACGGCAACGACATCAGCATTGCCGAACTGGCTGCAACCATTGCCCGGATCGTCGGCTATTCCGGCGATATCCTCTACGATACAACCAAACCTGACGGCGCCCCGCAAAAGCTGCTGGACACTCGCCTCTTGCGCTCCATGGGCTGGCAGGCAACCATCGATTTGAAACAGGGACTCAGCCGGACCTACGAAAATTTTCAAAAAGAATGGGCTTAAACATCATGCATGCTTCCCTAAAAGTTGCCCTCATCACCGGCATTACCGGTCAGGATGGCTCCTACCTGGCAGAATTTCTTCTTGAAAAGGGATATGTTGTTCACGGCATAAAACGCCGAGCAAGCTCCTTCAATACACAACGCATCGATCATCTCTATCAGGATCCACACGCAGCAAACCTCCGTTTTCGTCTTCATTACGGCGATCTCACCGACACCGGCAACCTGATCCGCATCGTCCAGGAAATCCAGCCCGACGAAATCTACAATCTGGCCGCTCAGAGCCATGTTGCAGTGAGCTTTGACAGCCCTGAATACACCGCCAACGTCGATGCGCTTGGCACCCTGCGACTCCTGGAGGCAATCCGCATCCTTGGTCTGGAAAGAAAAACCCGTTTTTACCAGGCCAGCACCAGCGAACTGTTCGGCCAGGTGCGAGAAGTTCCCCAAAACGAGAACACGCCCTTTTACCCCCGCAGCCCCTATGCGGTGGCTAAACTGTACGCCTATTGGATAACGGTGAACTATCGGGAAGCCTATGGCATGTATGCCTGCAATGGCATCCTTTTCAATCATGAAAGTTCACGGCGTGGGGAAACCTTTGTCACCCGCAAGATCACCCGTGGCCTCGCCAATATTGCGCAAGGCCTGGAAGACTGCCTTTATCTTGGCAATCTCGACGCCCTCCGCGACTGGGGCCATGCCCGGGACTATGTCGAAATGCAATGGCTGATGCTGCAACAGGACCAGCCGGAAGATTTTGTGATAGCCACCGGCCGGCAGTACAGTGTGCGCCAGTATATTGTCTGGGCTGCCGAGGAGCTGGGCATCACCCTACAGTTCAAAGAACAAGGGGTCGATGAACATGCGATGGTTGAAACCATCACGGGCGCACATGCCCCCGCACTGCAAGCAGGTCAAACCATCATCCGGGTTGATCCGAAATACTTCAGGCCAACCGAGGTGGAAACACTCTTGGGAGATTACAGCAAGGCCAGGGAACAACTCGGATGGGCACCGAAAATCAGCACACGGGAAATGTGCCGGGAAATGGTGGCGCATGATCTAACGCAAGCCAAACGGCAGGCGTTACTGAGGCGACATGGCTACCATGAGAGCATTGGGACGGAGTAAATCAAACCATGACCGTCATCCATGCTTTGAAATGGTCATTTCTCTCAGAATTAGCAGCAAAATCTTTTCAACCTATCACATTTTTAATTTTAGCACGTTTACTTACCCCTGAAGACTTTGGGGTTATGTCAGCAGCGCTCATGGTCATCGCCTTTTCACAAATATTCTGGGATGCCGGAATGGGCAAGGCGTTGATCCAACGCCAAACTGACATCGAAGCGGCAGCAGATGCCGCCTTCTGGGTCAATATCACCCTAGGCATCCTCATTGCTGGCCTGCTGTACCTGTTAGCGCAGCCAATCGCCCTGACATTCTTTCAAGATAACCGTGTCACTGCTGTGCTGCAGGTCATGACCGTGCAAGTCATTCTGGGCGCCCTCTCTTCGGTGCAAACCGCCCTGCTGCAAAAAGAAATGGGCTTCAGAAAACTGTTCTGGGTGCGCCTCGCCACTGTCAGCTTGCCGGGCCTGGCCTCGATCCCCCTGGCCTGGAACGGAATGGGGTATTGGGCCTTGGTGGCCGGCACATTGACCGGGCAAGCCGTGCAGACCACCATGCTCTGGCGCATGAGTCACTGGCGACCGAGTGGAACATTCCAGCCTGGATTGGCCAAAGAGATGGGCCGTTTCGGCGCCTGGGTCGGGATGACCGGACTGCTGGCGTGGTTCTATATATGGGCGGACTCTCTGGTAGTGGGGATGTATCTGGGCAGTCACGAACTTGGGCTTTATCAGATAGGGAGTCAATTCGCTGCCATGATCTTTGCCATTCTTTTGGGGCCAATCGTCCCCGTGTTTTACAGTCATCTTTCCGGAATGAGGGCGGACAGAGAAAAAATACGGCAGGTAGCGAGGAAAGCCATCAAGATGATTGCTTTTTTGTCCATCCCCCTGGCGTTAGTGATTTTCTCACTGGCTTCTCCTGTGACAGAAGCCCTGTTCGGTTCAAGATGGCACGGCGTCGAGTTGATCATCGGAGCGATGGCCTTGGTGCACGGATTTTCCTGGGTGATAGGCATGAATGGAGAGGTATACCGCGCCTTGGGCAAGCCATCTCATGAGACGCTGATGTCTGCGGCGCCTATGCTTATTTACTTGGTTGGATATCTGATCAGCATTCAATATGGCCTTGAGGTTTTTTTATGGACCAGACTGGGGCTAGCAATCACCGCTGTTCTTCTCCAACTGTTTTTTATCGGCGCCGTTTTATCGATCCCTATCATGCCAATCATCATATATATTTCTATCATTTTTATAAGTTGCGCCGTACCACTTTGGGGGGTCAGTTACCTTTTCATGCAGATTGAGGAGGATTCTTTGAGGCGCTTTATAATGGGAGGCGCAACGAATATTGCGATTGCGACCACGGTCCTCTATGTCCTTGAGCGAAACGGCATTCTGAGGGAGTTGAAGTGGATATTCGGAGACCAAGAGAGTCAAGACAAATGAGACTAGAACATGTTGCCTGCGACTTGTGTGGTTCCAACGACTACAGGGTTCGATACCGAAAACCGGACAACTGGTTGTGGCTGAACCTGTATGAATACCCCGTGGTGGAGTGTGCGGTCTGTGGGCTGGTCTACGTCAATCCGAGACCGACCTTCGAGGAAATGCGGCATTTCTACCCCACTGGCTATCACGATGGTCGGGACGATTCTGTCCATCAGGTTCGATATGAAACGCAGTTCGAATATGTCGCCCCCTTATCGGCTAAAAAAATCTTGGATATTGGTTGTGCCCGTGGGGATTGGTTGAGCTACCTGCACAAACGATGGCCAGACGCTGAATTGCATGGCGTGGATGCTTTCAGTGATGGCACGAACGATACTGCGATACGGTTTCAGAAGGGTGTTTTAACAAATTTAAATCTTCCCTCGGCCTATTTTGATCTGGTTACTTCCTGGGCGGTGTTCGAGCATGTGCATACACCCGATGCCTATTTCGCCACCGTCGGCAAGGTCCTAAAACCCGGCGGCCGGTTTATCCTTCTTGTTACAAATGCCGAAAGTATCTATGGGAAATATGCATATAAGGAGGATATTCCGCGGCATCTGTATCACTTCAGCGAAGCCAGCCTGAAAAAATATGCAGGCAAACACGGCTTGCTTCTGAATGACGTGAAATGCGATGAGCGTTTCTGGGACGGCTCGGGGAGAGGGCTCTTCCGTTATGGTATGGCGTGGCTAGCTGGCATGTCTTGGCGTGATCTCCATCCCAATCGACTTTCGTTTTTCAGAAAAATACCCTTGCGGATCGGCTCCGCCTTGGATGCCATTGCATTTTGCTGTCATTGGGAGGCGCATGTACGGCGATCCGGCATCATCGTTGCCACCCTGTCAAAAGACTAGCCATGCATACTCAGAAAAAAAATGGCTCGTACAAATCGGCAGATTTTTTGACCAGCGTCGTCATTCCCACCCGTGACCGGGCGGACCTCTTGGCGCCAGCTCTTCACTCTCTGACTAATCAGGTTTTGGACGCATCAGCCTTCGAGGTGCTGGTCATCGACAATGGCTCGATGGACAGGACCGCCGAGGTTTGCCACGCCTATACTTCCCAATTGCCAAACTTACGTTATTTCCTCTCGCCCGAGCCCGGCCTGCACGTGGGACGCCATCGCGGGCTAAGGGAGGCGAAAGGCGATTTCCTGGTCTTCGCTGATGACGACATCGAGGCCTTGCCCAGCTGGCTGGCATCGATCCAGGAAGCCTTTGACGCCCCGGAAGTGGCAATGGTTGGCGGCAATAACTATCCCTTGTTTATGGAACCTCCGCCGCGTTGGCTGAGCACATTGTGGGAAAGACCGACGCGCTTCGGCGGGCGCGCCTTACCGCCGTTGAGTATTGTGGAATTCTCGGGGGGGATTGGTCCCCTCGATCCGCTATATGTGTGGGGGTGCAACTTCGCCATCCGTAAATCCGTGCTCCTGGAGGCGGGGGGATTTAACCCCGACGGTATGCCCAAAGAACTCATTCGTTTTCGAGGGGACGGCGAAACGGCAGTTTCCCGATATATCGTGAATAATCATCTCAAATGTCTCTTCCATCCAGGGGCGTCAATTTTTCACAAGGTGCCACCGGAGCGAATGACCTTTGAATACTTTCGCCAAAGAGGTTTCAATCAGGGCATTTCCGATTCCTACACAGATCTGCGTGACAAATACTTATATGGTAAAAAAATTAGTTTCAAAAACACCATTTATTATCGATTAGCACGGCGTGCCTATCAATTGGCAACAGAATATCACCTGCAAGATGCCGATGCTCGGCGCGCACTTAACGAGTTAGACACGGGGCGAATGAAGGGATACGCCTACCACAAACGTCTTTTCAAATCCGATCCTGAAGTCCACAACTGGGTCATTAGGGAGAATTACCTGTGATAGAACGTATCAACCACGAAAGCCAGGAACTTGCGCTTATTATCCGAGCCGGTTTCCGCAAAGAGGGTATCGAATTCTTTACCCCTGGAAGTTATTCGCAACAGGTCGGTTACATGAACCGCCCTTTGGGGCATGTGATTCCCCCGCATGTTCATAATCCGGTTCGACGCGAGGTACACTTCACCAATGAGGTACTCTTCGTTCGCTCAGGCCGACTGCGGGTTGATTTTTATTCAGAGCATAAAGAATATCTAGAAAGCACGATCTTGGTAGCAGGAGATGTTATCCTTCTTGCCCATGGCGGCCACGGCTTTGAAATGCTCGAGCCAACAGAGATTATTGAGGTGAAGCAAGGACCATATGCGGGGGACGATGACAAGACAAGGTTTGAAGGCATTGCCACGGATCAGGCGAAAATGAAACCATGAACATCAAGGAAACGGTTTATCACCATGGCCTGCGCGGCTTTGGATACACATTCAATTCATTCTAGAAATCAGACGATGAACTTCATACCTGTTAACAAACCCCTGCTCGATGGAAATGAGCGTGAGTATCTCCTGGAGTGCATTGAAAGTGGGTGGATTTCCTCAGAAGGCCCCTTCGTTAAGAAATTCGAGGAGAAGTTTGCCAATCTCGTCGGTCGCCGGCATGCCATAGCCGTAACCAATGGCACCGCAGCGCTTGATGCGGCCATCGAGGCCCTAGGCATTGGTCCTGGTGATGAGGTCATCATGCCGACTTTTACGATCATATCCTGTATCGGCCAACTTATGCGCGTTGGTGCCAAACCCGTTTTGGTGGACAGTGACCCTTTGACCTGGAATATGGATGTTAACCAAATAGAGGCCAAAATAACCCCCCGCACCAAAGCCATTATGGCGGTGCACATCTATGGCTTGCCGGTGGACATGGCCCCCCTGTTGGATATCGCCCATCGGCATGGCCTGAAGGTATTGGAAGACGCAGCTCAAATGCATGGCCAAACTTACAAAGGCCGTCCCTGCGGTAGCTTCGGTGACATTAGCACCTTCAGCTTCTACCCCAACAAGCACATCACCACTGGGGAAGGTGGCATGATCGTCACCAACGTTGACCGCCTTGCCGAGGATTGCCAAAGTCTGCGCAACCTATGTTTCCAGTCCAGCCGACGGTTTGTGCATGAGCGCCTAGGCTGGAACCTGCGAATGACAAATATGCAGGCCGCCCTTGGGCTCGCCCAACTGGAGCGACTGGACGAGTTCGTTGGGCGCAAGCGCGCCATAGGCTTCCGCTACAACAATCTTTTACAGAACATGGAGGGAGTGCAGCGACCTTTATCATGCACGGAGTACGCCGAGAATATCTATTGGGTCTATGGCTTGGTGCTGGACAATGCCTTGGATATGGACGCCGAGGAGGCCATCCGCCGCCTGGCCACTAAAGGGGTGGGCTGCCGCCCGTTCTTTTGGCCAATGCATGAACAGCCTGTGTTGCAACGGATGGGCTTGTTCCAAGGTGAGCGCTATCCGGTGGCCGAACGCCTGGCGCGGCGAGGGTTCTACCTCCCCAGCGGGTTGGCACTAACGCCGGACCAGCAGACTCGGGTAGCGGAGGCCATTGAGGAGGTGCTGCATGCCTGATCAAAAACCTAACGTTTTTGACGCCTATGCCGCTTATTACGACCTGCTCTACCGGGACAAAGACTACGCGGGGGAGGCGGCCTATGTGCACGGTCTGATCCAACACCATGCGCCCGGAGCGCAGGAGGTGCTCGAGCTTGGTAGCGGCACGGGGGGACATGCGGTGTGTCTCGCCGGTCAGGGCTACCGGGTCACGGGCGTGGATCGGAGCGAGGCAATGGTGCGACGGGCTCGCGACCGGGTCACCAGTCTCGGGAACTGCGCGCTGGAGTTCGCGGTGGGTGACCTTCGGAATTTCCGAGCGGGCAAGGCGTTCGACGTAGTTCTGGCCCTCTTCCACGTTATGAGCTATCAGACCGGCAACGCCGATTTGCAAGCTGCCATGGCCACGGCCTCCGCCCACCTTCGCCCTGGCGGCCTGTTTATTTTCGATTGCTGGTATGGCCCCGGCGTGCTGACCGATCCCCCCTGCACGCGAATACGTCGCATGCAGGGCGACTGCGTCGCGGTGACCCGCATCGCCGAACCGGACCACCGCTCCAACGAGAACCGGGTGGATGTCCATTACGAGGTCATCATGGAGGGTCCGCTAGGCCTGGAGCGCATTTGTGAGGTCCATGCCATGCGTTACCTCTTCGCCCTTGAGGTGGATATGTTTCTGGAGGGGGCAGGTCTGAGGCGCTTGGCCCTGACAAATTGGCTGGGGGATGACCCGCCCGGCCTTGCAAGCTGGAACGCCTGCTTCATCGCCACCAAATGAAACACAAGATACACATCCTTTTTCCGTCTGAATGGGCTGCGTACTCCCCCACGCTGCTCAACTTGGCCGAGGTGCTTGGAAAAGACTGTGAGGTCGTCGTTACCTGTTTCGATAACGGGAAGTACAACAACAGCAGCCTCGATCCAGTGCTGTTCAAGATCGAGCGCCTGCCATATGCGATGTTTGCCCTATTGGCTGCATTGGGTCTATATGGCACTTACAAAAAGGCAATGCTGCGCTATGCCATCAGGAGAGAAGGGGCCGATGTTTTGATTGGCGTAGATAATCTCGGGTTGGCCGCTGTGTTGGAATGCGCGCCGAAGGCACATTTTCTGTCCCTCGAAATTTCCCGAAGCGCTCTTTTCAATCGGCTTGACTGGGGTCGGGTCGCTTCAGTCGCGATCCAGACCCAAGAGAGGCTAGATTACCTGTTTCCAGCTAGGAAACCCGACAATGTCTTCATTTTGCCGAATTCGCCGCGTATGAGTGTAGGCTCTCCGGGGTGCAAGCCTCAGGATCCTGACGGGATATTCAATGTGGTGCTGTTGGGGAATCTGATTCCCAGTCATGGCCTATATATTTGCATCGATGCCGTTGCTGCCATGGAGAGGGTAGTGCTTACCCTCAAAGGAAATTTAAGTGACAATGTCCGACATAACATTGAAGTGAGCTATGGGAGTCTACTAGGCAGCAAGCGGTTGCTGATCGATGACTCATACACGCCACAGGACAGACTGATTCCGTATCTGAGCCGGTTTGATGCCGGCTTCTGCTTTTACGATTTCAACCAGTTAAAAAGAGATTTCAATTATCAATCATCACCTTCGGGCAAAATGTATGCGTACTTGGCAGCAGGTGTTCCCACCATCGGCTCGGATATAGTCGGCCTGAACCCAATCCGAAAGTTCGATGCCGGCATCTTGTTGCACGAACACTCGTCGGCAAAAATTTGTGCAGCAATCGATACATTGCGCCAAAGGCATGCGCGCTACAGGCAAGGTTGCTTGCAAGCCGCCAGGAATTTCGATTTTGATGCACATGCCAAGCCTTACAAGAAATACTTACTTGAGGCGATGGCAAATGCGTCTTGAGCGATGTTTCACGGTATAAGGAGGTAGTGTGAAAATTCTTGCATTATGCAAGCGTCGTCCTCAGGGCCGCGACCTTTTCACTTATCCATATGGCCGTTTCTACCATCTTCCCTGCCTTTTGGCTGAACGCGGCCATGAAGTTCACTTGCTCCTCTTAGGCTACCGAAACGAGCCTCCTGCGTATCGCCGTGAAGGCAATCTACATTGCCACTCTGTATCCGTTTTGCCATTGGGACCGTGGCCTTATTTACAAAAAGCTGCTCAGCTCGCCGCAGCATTGAAACCAGATTGGGTCATAGGCTTTTCTGACATTTGGTACGGAATTTTAGCTGAACGCATCGCAAGAAAAGCCGGTGCTCAATCGCTGATCGACGCCTACGACAACTACGAAAGTTATATTCCGTGGTTAAAACCTTTACATCATTTATGGCGCCACTCGTTAGCTAGGGCAAATGTTGTTACGGCTGCGGGTCCACAATTAGCCAACTTCATGAGCAGATTCGCAAACGGCCGACCTGTGAAAGTCATTGAGATGTCAGCAGACCCTGTGTTTTTTCCTCGTTCAAAATCAGCCTGCAGAAAACAACTTGGACTGCCCCTTGACAAAACTCTCTTGGGCTACTCTGGCTCATTACACCCAGGCAGGGGTATTCAATTACTTTTTTCTGTTTTTGAGAAGGTAAAGGAAGTAATGCCAGATGTAGAGTTAATCGTTTCCGGGCGGTTATCAAAAAATATCAAGTTGCCATCTCATGTGCGCTGGCTTGGCTATCTGCCAGCAGAAGAAGTTCCTGCCGTGATCAATTCCCTAGACCTTATGTTTGCCTTTAATAAACCGGGTGCCTTTGGTAACTACAGCTACCCAGTTAAAATCTACGAGGCACTAGCGTGCGGTGTCCCTGTTATTGCATCAGGTTTGCCCGGAACCGCTTGGGTGTTAAGAAATCATCCGGAATTACTGGCCAAGCCAGAGGATATTGACGACTTTGTCGAAAAAATTATCTCTCTCCACAACGCTCAACTTTTGTTTAAGTCTGTATCAGGGTGGCAGGATTCAGCGACGCAACTTGAAAAATTGCTGACATCTTCCGATAATCAACTGTGCATTAACAAGTTTTATGCAAACACCGCAAACAAATATGACAATACTTCCCTGCTATAATATCCCAATTATACTTTGCGGCAAATTGCCGTCTTGTTTGCTCTACATTCCCTCTATAAACCTCCAAGTTTTCCAATAAAAACATAATTTTTTCAGCTAAAAATAACGCGTTTCCTGGCGGCACCAAGAAACCTGTTTTTCCATCTTCAATAATATCCTCAATCCCTCCCACCCTGGTGCCAATCACCAGGCAACCACTCATTGCCGCCTCGACAAAGGTCAGGCCAAAGCCTTCGGTGTCTCCATCTTTTACCTGCACGGAGGGGCCAATAAAGAGATCGGCGGAAGCGTAGTAGGCGGGGAGTTGTGTATTCGTAAGGCCTCCAGCGAACAGAACAATATCATCGAGGCCAAGGAGCTTTACCTGTTGTCGCAATTTCTGCTCCAATTCCCCATGACCGATTACCAGGAGTTTCGCATCCGGGAAATCTTTACAGACAATGGACATGGCATCGATGAGATAGCGCGCCCCTTTTTTCTCGGTCAAGCGACCAACAAAAAGGAGAAACAGGCCATTGATACCGTACTTCCTCCTGATGGCTTCGCTCTTTTTATCAGGAGAAAATATTGAGGCATCCACACCCATGGAGATGGTATCCGGTTGCCTCTGGCTCTGGATATCTGCACGGAGCACATCGGCCAGCGCCGAACTGACCGTGACGATCCGGTCTGCGTTTTTAACGATCCATTTTTTGGCCTTGATGACAGCCGGTGTCCGCAGACTGAACACATCGGCACCGTGTGCGGTGATGACCACTGGAACCTTGAATAACCTCTTTGCAATAACCGCCCAAAAGCCTTGCGGAATCAGCCAATGAGCATGGATCAAGTCAGGGTGGAGCTTGCCGACAAGGAGAATGAGGGAAAAAAATTGGAAAAAAAGGAAAAAAGGAAGCAGCAGGGAATACAGTTTGCTCCTTCGCATCTTGGGAACAATCCCCTGCCCCCCGGCCAGTCGTTCGTAGGGAGCAAAGAAGTAGCGAAAACGGTGAATGTGCATTCCGCCCATCTGTTCATCAGTCTTTGAGCCAGGGTAGTGCGGTGTATGCACCGTAACATCAAAGGTATCGGTCAACCTTCTGGAAAGTTCATAGACAAATGGTGGGTCGGTATCATTTAGCCAGCGGGGAAAGGTGGAGGTGACAACCAGCAGTTTGGGTTTCATGAATCAATTGGCGCAACTGAATGCAGCAAAATTTATACAGTGTCAACGTTGAATAATAAAAAATGCGTCTTACTCTACCCGATCATAGCGCATTTGGCTGATCTGTTCGGCAACGAGGCCGATCATGAAAACAATGATCGCGCTGTTGAAGAGCAAGGCCGACATGTTGGTGAATCGGCCTTGGGTGAAAAAGGTGTAGGCGTAGTAGCAAATTCCAGTAATGAAAAAGGCGAAGCTCATCGGCAGGAACACCCGAAACGGCGAAAACAAAGTGGCTATCTTGGTAATAATGAGGAAAAAACGGGTCCCGTCCTTTATCAGCTTGATTTTGCTTTTGCCGGTCCGCGCCTTGGTTTGAATCGGGATGTATTTGACGCTGCGGCCGCTGCGCAGGTAGCCTAAAGTCAACGTGGAGGGGTAGGAAAAGGTGTTGGGCAGAAGATAGATGAACTGTTTGGCCACGGACAGCCGCACCAGCCGGAAACCGGAGGTGAGATCCTCGACGTTGAACCGGGTGACGTAGGAGGCGAATTGATTGTAGACCCAGTTGGCCAGATCGCGGTGGGCGCTGGTTTCCGACGTTTTGGTTCGCGCGCCCACCACCATGTCAAAGGCGTCTCGGTGTTCCAGCAGGCGGGCGATGTCTTCCGGTTGATGCTGACCATCGGCGTCCATCATCACCACCCATTCCCCTTGGGCGCAGCGCAGACCGGTTTTAATGGCGGCGCCGTTGCCGATGTTGTAGGGATGCGGCCAGACGTTGGCGCCGGCGGCCATGGCCTCGTGCAGGGTGTTGTCGGTGGAACCGTCGTCCACCACGAGTATTTCAAAGTCAGGATGCAGGGCGCGGATTTTCTTAATAGTGGCGCCGATTACGCCTTCTTCATTATATGCCGGCAGGAGGACAGTGACCTCGTATTTCGTTTTCTGCTCCATAGCCATGCTCCACAGGAAAAGAGGGGAAAGAGTCTGAAAGGATTAGAGCAGAAATGACAATAAAAGCAAAAGGTTTCAAGCCTGCAAGAGAAAATTGCGCATTGCCGAAGCCTTGCCCCTTGTCCGGCGCAGACCGTTGTTCCGTTTCCGTTTCAAAAGTGAAACGCATTTGTTTGATGTGCCCTGTTCCGGATTCCGTTGCACTGCATCCAGGCGACGGTTTGGGGAGCGCGTCAATTTCGACGAGCACAGCGGGGAGAAATATGGCTCGAGATTTCTCACTTCGTTTGAAATGACAAACCTTCGTCAGCGATGTTTTGCGCTGTGCATCAGGCTTCGCTTGATTGAGAGAGGGAAGAAGACGTCACAAAAACGAGACAAGGCGCCAACTGGCAAACTCAACCGGCGCTTTTCCCCTTGATTTACGCAAACACCTCGGCCTGATGCAGGGAAAGCCCCTGCGCATCCTTGGCCGACAAAACCGGCTCAGCCCCTGACGGCCAATCAACGGCAAGGTCGCGATCATTCCAGATAATCGTGCGTTCAAACTCCGGGGCGTAATAATCGGTGGTTTTATAGAGAAAATCAGCCGTTTCGCTGAGCACCAGGAAACCGTGGGCAAAGCCCTCGGGAATCCACAACTGGTTTCTGTTCTCCTCGCTCAGCATGGCGCCCACCCATCGTCCAAAGGTTGGGGATTGCCGACGAAGGTCCACCGCCACGTCAAACACCTCTCCCTGCGCCACCCGCACCAATTTGCCCTGCGGCTGCCGGATCTGATAATGCAGTCCGCGCAGCACGTGACGCACCGAATGGGAATGGTTGTCCTGCACAAACTGCACGCTCCTGCCGACGGCGCTTTCAAATTTCTTTTGATTGAAGCTCTCGAAAAACGAACCGCGGGCGTCGGCAAACACTCTGGGTTCCAACAGCAACACTTCGGGGATGGCTAAGGGGGTGACGTTCATCAGAACACTCGCTT